>NZ_JBEXLA010000002.1:0-413219 GCF_040609715.1 Streptomyces sp. NPDC004610
CGACACCCTCCCCAAACGCCAACGTCGGCCTTCAAGACCACAACCGGGTCTTGAAGGCCGACGTCACGCCGGAAGCCGGATTAGCCAACAGCGTCGTCCGAACGGACCGGACCCCGCGGTGCGTTGTGTCCGGAATCGCCCCGGTACGGGGTTATCGTCACCGGATGACGAGTGATGCCGGAGGCAGTGACGAGGACGGCCCGGCGACAGCGGCCCGCACCCTGGTGTGCGCCCGCTGCGGAACGCCCACCGAGGGACCGCGGCTCACCTGGACCTGCTCCGTGGAGAACGGTGTCCGTCAGTACTTCTGCGACACCTGCTCCCGGGAGAACCTCCGGGCGATCGAAGGGCGGCTCGACTCGTCCTGGTGGTAGCGGCGGGCCGCCGGGGGACGACGACGGGTAGGGGGGTCATGCCCCCGCGGCTGTCCGGGGTTCGGTCCGCGGCTCGGGCAGGGGCCCTTCCGTGCTGCCCTCCGCCTTACGGGGCCCCGACCCGACGCCCCCTGTCTCGCTGTCCGGTGCCTCCGTCGGCCCTGTGTCCCCGGGCTCGTCGCCCAGTACCTCCGTCGGCCCGGCAGCCTCAGACTCGTCCCCCTCGTCCCACTCCTCAGCCTCTTCGAACTCTTCGAACTCTTCGACCTCGTCCTCCGGATACTCCTCCGTCAGGAACCCGGGCAGCCACTCCTCCAGTTCGTCGCGGAGCCGGACCGTCGCGCCGAGCTGGCACAGGACGCCGATGGTGCTGAGCGTCACACGGTGTATCAGGAGATAGGCCGGAGGCAGATTGAGCTGCTTGCCGAGCTGGTGCGCGGGAGAGCGGACATCGGCGATCCGGGCGGCCTGGCTGCGCATCCAGGCGCGGGTGAAGGTGAACGCCTCGACCCGGGCCGGTTCGATGATCGGCAGCAGATAGTCCAGGACCGCTTCCGGGTCCAGCTCTATCGACTCCTTGACGAAGCCCTCCGCGCACAGCATCTCGTAGACCGCCTCCGCCTCGCCGTCCAGCGTCAGGCGCAGGCTGTCGCCGATGGGCTCGGGCAGGCCGCCCGGAAGCCGGTCGACGGTGCCGAAGTCGAGGACACCGAGCCGCCAGCCGTCCGCGCCCTCCGGGCAGCCGGGCAGCAGCCGGAAGTTGCCGGGGTGCGGGTCGGCGTGCAGCAGGCCGGTGCGGGCCGGGCCGGAGAAGAGGAAGCGGGCCAGGAGCTGACCGGCGCGGTCGCGCTGCTCATCGGTGCCGTCCGCGATGATCTCCGACAGCGGGATGCCGTCGATCCACTCGGTGATCAGTACCTGGTCGCACTGCTGGACCACGGCCGGGACCAGGACGTCCGGGTCGTCCGCGAACTCCTCGGCGTGCACCCGCTGGGACTCGGCCTCCAGGGCGTAGTCCAGCTCCTCGGAGACCCGGTCGCGCAGCTCCGTGATCAGTGGCTTGATGTCCATGCCGGGGATCAGCGGACCCAAGAGACGGGAGAAACGGCTCAATTGGTTCAGATCGGACAGCAGGGCCTCGCCCGCGCCCGGGTACTGGACCTTGACCGCGACCTCCCGGCCGTCCCGCCACACCCCCCGGTGCACCTGGCCGATGGAGGCCGCCGCCGATGGCTTGTCCTCGAACTCCAGGAACAGATCACGCCAGTCCTCGCCGAGCCGCTCGGCCAGCACCGCGTGCACCGTGCGGGTCGGCATCGGGGGAGCGGCCTCCTGGAGCTTGGTCAGCGCCGCCCGGTACGGTCCCGCGATCTCCTCGGGCAGGGCGGACTCGAAGACGGACAGCGCCTGGCCGAACTTCATCGCACCGCCCTTCAGCTCGCCGAGCACCTTGAAGAGCTGTTCCGCGGTGCGCTGCTGGAGCTCACGGCCGACCAGCTCCGCTGATTCGCCCACGATCCGCTTGCCCAGGCCCCAGGTGGCCCGTCCGGCGAAACCGAGCGGGAGCGCGGCGAGCTTGGCGGTCCGGGTGACCGCCTTCCGGGGAAGATCAGACATGCGCCCTCCAAGTGCCGGACGGCCGCGCCGCGCCGGGGGTGTGGCCCGACGTCCTCGACGACCGCTGCACCGCCATTGTCTCGTGCGACGGCCCTTCCTCGGAGGTGTGTTCCGTCCTACCTTTCTCCGCCGCCCCGCACGGACACGCCGGATGCGGTGAGACCGGCCGTGCGTGCCACTGGAGAACGGGCAGCGACACCTCCCAGCGGACGCCCGCGCCGGACGGCTCCCGGCCGTCCAGGAAGGCCAGCGCATGGGCGGCGGCCAGGGCGGCGACCGTCGTGGCCAGCGTCAGATCGCAGGCGCGCACCTGGCGCCGCCGGCCGCCCGAGCGCCACTGGGTGACCAGCCGGGGCCAGTCCGGATCGCGGTCCGTCCGGGCCTCCTGGAGACAGCCCGCGCAGCCGGTCTCACCGGGCAGGACCAGGGGCCCGACCACCCCCGTCGCCTCGACCACCCCGGCGTACAGATGGGGTGTGCCGGACTCCAGGAACGGCCGGGCCGTCTCAGGAGCCGGGGCATGGACCGCCACATCGTCGCGCGGCGCCAGGACCACCAGCGACAGTCCCGGATCGCCGCTCTCCTCCGCCGGGCCGGGGGTGTGGCGCGGCGCCCGGTCCGGGGCGGCACGGCGCACCGCGCGGCGGGCCGCGTCCACCCGGTGCTCGCCCACCGACTCGGCCGACAGCCCGCCCGGCGCCACATCCCACGGCTCCACCTTGCCGATGTCACGCACATCGACCTCACCGACCCCGGCGCCCGACAGCAGCGCCGCCAGCGACACCCCCACCCGGCCCGCGCCCAGCACCCGGACCCGCATCGCACGCCGGGCCGCCAGCCGGGCCAGGGCGTCACCCGGCTCCGAGGTGGTCACGGACAGGGACGCGTGATCCGGGCGCAGCCGGTCGAGGACCTCCTTGCGGGCGCGCAGGGCGTCGGCGGCCGGACCGCCGCCCCGGGCGTCGTCCAGCAGCCCCGAGCCGGACAGCCGGTCCACCAGCGCGTCGACATGGCCGTCCGGCAGATCCATCCGGCGGGCCTCCTCGCGCAGCAGCGGCAGCCCCCGCGTGCCGTTGAGCAGCTCCAGGAAGTGCCCGGTCGCCGTGTCCATCGGCCCCAGGGTCATCGCGTGCGCCGGTGCCATGCCGAACTGCACGGTGTTCAGATCACGCCAGCCGCGCCGCAGCGCCGGTTTCACCATCGGATGCATGTCAGGCCCCCGTAGCCCCAGAAGTACGAGCAGTGCAGTGGTGCACAACCCCAGTAGTTCAGCCGCTCACCCACTCAGTAGCTCAGCCGCTCAGTGGTGCAGAAGCGCAGAAGTCCGGAAGTGCGCAAGTCCGGAAGTGCGGAAAATCCAGATAGATGCCTTCGCCGGTGGAATCGCTTCGGGAGCGCTCCGGCCCCCGCTCCGCCGACGGGATTCAGCATGCACGGGCCGGGCGGCGGAGGCCGAAAGTTGTCCACAGGTAGCGGGTATTCGTCGTACAAATCAGACGCTTGGCGGGGGATCGGCAACGGAACGGTTCCGGAGTCAAGACTTCACTCATGTGCAGCGGGTAACGTCGGGGCGTGCCCGCCGACCCCCTGCACAGCGCCGGAACGCCACAGCGCAGCACGACGAGCCAGCCGCCGAGCGGCTCGGGGGCGAGCGCGATCGAGGTACGCAGGAGCGCCCGTCGACGACGGACGGTCTCGGCGTACCGCGAGGGCGATCGCACCGTCGTGCTCATCCCTGCCCGGATGTCCGAGGCGGAGGAGCAACGCTGGGTGAGCGTCATGCTGGACAAGTTGGCCGCCCAGGAGAGCAAGCGGGTCCTCGGCGACGCCGAGCTGGCCGAGCGTGCCGAGCGGCTGTCGGCGCAGTACTTCGGCGGCCGGGCCCGCCCGGTCTCGGTGCGCTGGGTCACCAACCAGAACACCCGCTGGGGCTCGTGCACGCCCTCCGACGGCAGCATCCGGCTCTCCCACCGGCTCCAGGGGATGCCCGAGTACGTCGTCGACTACGTCCTCCTCCATGAGTTGGCCCATCTGCTGGTGCCCGGCCACGGGCCGCGCTTCTGGCGGCTGCTGGAGGCGTATCCCCGCACCGAGCGGGCGCGCGGCTATCTGGAGGGCGTGGTCGCCGCCGACCGGCTGCCGCATCTACCGGGCGCGCGCGAGGGGCGCGGAGACCGGGACCCTGATACGGACACGGACCCCGATACCTACGCGGATACCGATACCGATACCGAGAGCGGCGCCGGGAGCTAGGGCGAGTCCGGCACTTGAACCGCCCCCGCGCGTGAGTGGCCGTCCACCGCGAGCACGCTCTCCAGCAACCGCCCCCGCGCGAGAGCGGCGTCCGCCGACGAGCACACCGTCCGGCGACCGTCGCCGAACCGCTCGCGCGCGAGCAGCCCTCCTGACCCGCGCCGACACCAAGCCCGACCACCGGAAGACCCCCCCGCGCGCGAGCGCCCCTCCACTGCACGCACCCCGCCGCGCGCCCGCACCCGAGCCCCCTGCGAGTGGCCACCATCGCCCCGCACATCAGCCGCGCGTCAACGCTCACCCACGCCCCGTGATCTCTTCATGGCCGGGAGTCTTCGTTCTGTACCGGGTCTGTACCGACTTCGTCCGTTGTCCGGGATTGCCGTTAGCCTGACGCGACGCACTCGCATTCGGGATGGGGGACGGTCGTAGCGTATGGCCAGGGAATTCCAACGCGGCCACAAGGCCAAGGTCAGTGATCTCACCGCGGGGACCGATCTGTATGTAGGCGTGCAGATCTCGGGGCCCGGACTGAGCTTCGACATCAGTTGCTTCGGACTCGACGCCGATGAACGGCTCTCCGACGACCGGTACTTCATCTTCTTCAATCAGCCGAAGTCCCCGGAGGAGTCCCTTCAGCTGCTGGGTGCCCAGGCGGGTGACACGGAGTCGTTCCGGGTCACCCTGGACCAGGTCCCGCAGCAGATCCAGAAGCTGTCGTTCACGGCGGCGCTCGACGGCGCCGGGCAGTTGTCGCAGATCGGCCCCGGGTACATTCGGATCGTCGCGGGCGGCGAGGAAGTGGCCCGCTACCCCTTCGACGGCTCGGAGTTCAGCACCGAGCGAGCCGTGATGCTGGGCGACTTCTACGTGAAGGACGTCTGGCGGTTCGCGGCGGTCGGACAGGGCTTCGACGGCGGTCTGGACGCGCTGCTGAAGAACTTCGGCGGCGAGGTCGCGGAGGAGGAGACACCGGCCGCGCCCGAGCCGCAGCCCGGTGCCGGAGCGGGGGGCGCCACCCCCGGTTTCGCGCCCCCCGCCCAGGCCGCCGCACCACCCGCCTTCGGGGCACCGCCCCCTGCGCCCGCCCCGGCCCCCGTGGCACCCGTCCCGCCCCCGGCCCCGGCTCCCGCCCCCGCGCAGGGCTTCGCCCCGCCCCCCGGCGCGACCCCGCCCCCGGCCCCGGCACCGGCCCCCAATGTGCACTCCGCGCAGACCGTCGTCGCGCCCCTGCACACCCCGCCCGCCGGCACGGTCCCGCCCCCGGGCGCGCCGCCCGCCGCTCCCGCCGCGCCGCAGAGCGCGCCCCAGGGCGGCCCGTTCACGCCTCCCGGCGGCGCCCCGGCCGGAGGTCCGTTCACGCCTCCCGGCGCGGCCCCGGCAGGCGGTCCCTTCGCACCTCCTGGCGCACCCCCCGGAGCCCCCGCGGGCGGCCCCTTCACCCCGCCCCCCGGCGCCCCCGTAGGCGGCCCCTTCACGCCCCCGCCCGGCGGTGGACCCGGCTTCCCGGGGCAGGGCCAGCCCTTCGGCGGCGGCGTCCAGCTCGCGCCCGTGCCGCAGGAGGCCGGGCTGCGGAATGTCCTCGCCAGGTACGCCGAGGCACCCGTCGGCGACCGCTGGACCGAGCAGAACCCCGAGCTGGTGCGCGCGACCCTCTCCAAGGGCGCCAACATCCTCGCCAAGCAGGGCTCCATGGTCGCCTACCAGGGCGACATCGACTTCGCCCACAAGGGCTCCGGACTGCTCGGCAAGCTCACCGGGCAGCTCACCGGCCAGGGCATGGCCCTGATGCGCTGCTCCGGCGACGGCGAGGTGTTCCTCGCCGACGAGGCCAGCCGGCTCTTCGTGATCCGGCTCCAGGGCGAGCAGATCTACACCAGCGCGCGGGGCGTCCTCGCTTTCGACGAGTCCCTGGACACCGAGATCCGCCGTATCGAGGGCGCCGGACTGCCCGGCGGCGGACTGTTCAGCATGCTGTTCTCCGGCACCGGCGCGGTCGTCGTCAAGACCCGAGGGGTGCCCGTGGTGCTGCCCGTCGGACCGGCCACCTATGTGGACGGCAACGCCGTCATCGCCTGGTCCGCGGGCGCGCAGGCGGTCACCACCACCTCGCTCAGGCTGCGCCGCTCCGGCTACGCCCGGCAGAACTCCGAGGCCATCAACCTCCAGTTCCGCGGCGCGCCCGGCAACTTCGTCGTCGTCCAGCCCTTCGAGGTGTGAGGCAGTCCATGGACCTCCAGTCACTTCACGCGCAGCGCTCCGCGCCCACCGGCGTCCGGATGGGCGTGCACAACGCCAAGACGCTCAAGGTCACCATGGTCAGCGGCCAGGACCTGTACGCCAAGGCCGGCTCGATGATCGCGTACGACGGCTATGTGCAGTTCGACGCGGCACCCGGCACCCTGCGCCGCACGGCCGAGGAGATGGTCACCGGCGAGGGCGGCAAGCTGATGCTCTGCCGCGGCGACGGCGAGCTGTATCTCGCGGACTACGGCGGCGAGGTCCTCGTCGTCCATCTGAACAACGAGGCGATCTCCGTCAACGGCCCCACCCTGCTGGCCTGCGACGCCTCCCTGGGGCTGACCATCGAGCCGGTCAAGGGCCTCGCCAAGCTCTCCGGCTCCGGGCTCACCAACCTCGTCATCCGGGGCACCGGCTGGGTCGCCCTGGTCACCCGGGGCATGCCGATCTCCCTGGACTGCGCCGAGCGCGAGACCTATGTCGACCCGGACGCGCTGATCGCCTGGACCGACGGCCTCGACATGAAGGCCCGCCGCACCATGAAGGCGAGCGCGCTGATCGGGCGCGGCAGCGGCGAAGCCTTCCAGATCGGGTTCAAGGGGCAGGGTTTCGTGGTCGTCCAGCCCAGCGAGGACACCGGCGACCGTTTCAAGATCCGTGGCTGACCGGGGCTGAGAGGAGCACCAGCACAATGCACAGCACACTCTTCGCGCACATCCCGGTGGAGCACACCGCGCGCTACACCCTCCAGAATCCGCAACTCCTCAAGACCGACGTCACCCTCGGCAACGGCCCCGTGCTGGCCCGGCAGGGCGCCATGGTGGCCTTCGAGGGACAGGTCGAGTTCGACAGCCAGTACCGCAACCGCAGCTGGCGCAATGTCGAGCGGATGACCGGCGAGCAACTGGAGCTGATGCGCTGCAAGGGCACCGGGATCGTCTATCTCGCCAACTTCGCGCAGTACCTGCACATCATGGACGTCGGCCCCGGCATCACCGTCGACAGCTCCGCCGTGCTGGCCTTCGACGGCTCGCTGGGGGTCGGCATCGTCGCCATCGACAGCGCCGTCGAGGTCGCCTCGGCGGGCGCCTACAACCTGGAGCTGTCCGGCGCCGGGCAGGTCGTCCTGATGACCTCGGGCGAGCCGCTGGTCCTGGAGGTCACCCCGGAGAAGAACATCTGCTGCGACTCGGACGCGGTCATCGCCTGGTCCACCTCGCTGCGCACCCAGCTCCAGGCGCCCACCTCGACCTCGGCCGTCTGGCGCCGCCGCGGCTCCACCGGCGAGGGCTGGGAGATGCACTTCTCCGGTACCGGGCACGTCCTGGTGCAGCCCAGCGAGCTGCTCCCGCCGCAGCACGTCCGCGCCTCCGGCATGCTCGGCCAGTTCGGCATGGGCTCCGGCGGCCTCAGCGGAAACTCCCTGGGCGGCAGCCGCAACTAGCAGCGGCAACTAGCCAGCAGCCGCAACCAGCAGCGGCTTCGTCGGTACTCAGCTGTAAGGGGCGCCCGCATTGCGGATGCCCCTTACACAGCTCAGCCCCCTACACAGCCCAGCCCCTTACACAGCTCACTGCCTTTTACACAGCTCACCCGGCACCCCGGGACCCCGCCGCCGGGACGATCACTCCCCGAGCCGCTCCCGCGCCGCCCCCAGCAGCCGTACGACGGAGTCGTCGGCCACCTCCGCGACCTCGTCATAGCCGAACCAGCGCACATCGAGCGACTCGTCACTCACCGTGTGCGGCGCGTCCGAGGGGGCCAGGGCGGCGTACTGGACGTCGTAGTGGACGTGGCAGGGCGCGGGGATCGGATGGCGGTCCAGGCGCACCGGGCCGCCCGGCAGCAGGCTCAGCCCCACGACCCCGGACTCCTCGGCCGCCTCCCGCAGGGCCGCCGCCGCCAGCGTGGCGTCGCCCGGCTCGCAGTGGCCGCCCATCTGGAGCCACATCCGCAGCTTCCTGTGCAGGGTGAGCAGCACGCGCCCGCGCGCGGGGTCGATCACCAACGCGCTGGCCGTGACATGCCCCGCGTGGCAGGACTTCCACAGTCCGTCCGGGTGGGCGGCGAGATGGTCCAGGTAGGACTGACGCAGCTCCCCCTGCTCCCCACCGGCACCCCCGGGACCCTCATAGCCCTTGAGCACGAGGACCGCGTCGTCGTACAGACTCACTCGGCGTCGCCCTTGCCCTCGCCCTTGCCGCCGTCCTTGCCGCCGTCCTCGCCGTCGGCGTCGCCCTTCTTCAGATCGGGCTTGCCGCCCCCCGCCGCCTCGCCGAGCATCTTGTCCAGCTCGGAGAAATCGATCTGCTCGCGGTGCACGAAGCCGTCCGGGTCGTCCAGGTCAGAGGCCGTCGGCAGCATGTCCGGGTGGCTCCACAGGGCGTCGCGGCCGTCCACCCCGCGCGCGTCCGTCAGGGACGCCCACAGCCGGGACGCGTCGCGCAGCCGGCGCGGACGCAGCTCCAGGCCGATCAGCGTGGCGAAGGTCTGCTCGGCCGGACCGCCCGTGGCCCGGCGCCGGCGCAGGGTCTCGCGCAGCGCGTCGGCGGACGACAGCCGGGGCTTGGCGGCGGCGTGCACCACCGCGTCGACCCAGCCCTCGACCAGCGCCAGCGCCGTCTCCAGCCGGGCCAGCGCCGCCTTCTGCGCCGGTGTGTCCTCGGGCTGGAACATGCCCTGCTGGAGCGCCTGCTGAAGCTCCTCGGGGTTCTGCGGGTCGAACTGGCCGACCACGTCCTCCAGCTTCGTGGTGTCGACCTTGATCCCGCGCGCGTAGCCCTCGACCGCGCCGAACAGATGGGCCCGCAGCCAGGGCACATGCGCGAAAAGACGCTGGTGGGCGGCCTCGCGCAGGGCGAGATACAGCCGCACCTCGTCCTTGGGCACGCCCAGGTCCTTGCCGAACGCCTCCACGTTCAGCGGCAGCAGCGCGGCCTTGCCGATGGGGCCCAGCGGGAGGCCGATGTCGGTCGAGCCGACGACCTCGCCCGCGAGCACGCCCACGGCCTGCCCGATCTGCGTACCGAACATGGCGCCGCCCATGGAGCGCATCATGCCGATCAGCGGACCGGCCATGGCCTGCATCTCCTCCGGGAGGATCTCGCCCATGGCGCCGCCCACCCGCTCGGCGACCGGGTCGACCAGCTCCTTCCAGGCGGGCAGCGTCGCCTCGACCCACTCCGCGCGGCTCCACGCCACCGCGGTGTTCGCGCCGGACGGCAGCGAGGTCGCGTCGTCCAGCCACAGATCGGCCAGCCGGACGGCCTCCTGCACGGCCGTACGCTCGGCGGGGCCCACGCTCGCGTCCTTCACACCGTCGGCGGTGCCCTGGGCCACCGTCTGGCGGGCGATCTGCTTGGCCATGTCCCAGTTCACCGGGCCGCCCTCGTAGGAGAGCATCTGGCCCAGCTGCTGGAACGCGGCGCCCAGGTCGGTGGGGTTCAGCGACCCGAACATGGCGGCGAGCGGATTGTCCGCACCGGGGCCACCGGCCCCGGACGGCCCGAAACCGAACGGATTGGCCGGTCCCTGACCACCACCGCTCTCCTGGTCCTTCTTCTTGCCCTCGTCGCCGTCGTCCGGCTCCTCCGGCGGAAGGCCGAATCCGAATGGGGTGTCACTCACGGGATTCCTCGGCTGGTAAGGCCACCGGTTCTTTCCGGCGGCACGACTGCCCTACAACACCACCCAGCCTAGACACCCCGGACGGATAGGGCCTCGGTGCTTCGCCCGCAGCAGCGCTGCGGCAGGATGGATGCCACCTGGTACGTACGCGTCACGCGCGCTACGTACGTAGACAACCGCTGGAGACGCCCGGTGAGTTCCCCAGATCCGCAGGTTCGCGCACCGCGAAACCACTCAACCCCCTCGCCCGCCCCCTCGACCGGGCCCGTCGTCGCGGTCACCGGCGCGGCGACCGGTGTGGGCGCGATGCTCACCGAGCGGCTCGCCGCGTCCGGGGAGGTCAGGCAGGTGATCGCCATCGACGAGCGCCGCGGCGAGTGCGCGGACGCGCGCTGGCACATCCTGGACGTCCGGGACCCGGCCATCGCCGACAAGCTGCGCGGCGCCGATGTGGTGGTGCACCTGGCGCTCGACCTGGACCTGGAGACGGATTCCGCCGCCCGCACCGCGTACAACGTACGGGGCACCCAGACCGTGCTGACCGCCGCCGCGGCGGCCGGGGTGCACCGGGTGGTGCTGTGCACGTCGGCGATGGTCTACGGGGCCCTGCCGGACAATGAGCTGCCCCTCTCGGAGGACGCCGAGCTGCGGGCCACCGCGGAGGCGACCGGCGTCGGCGATCTGCTGGAGATCGAGCGGCTCGCCCGGCGTGCCCCGCGCGCGCATCCCGGGCTCAATGTGACCGTCGTCCGGCCCGCTGTGCTGGTCGGCGGCACGGACACCGCGCTGACCCGGTACTTCGAGTCACCCCGGCTGCTGGTGGTGGCCGGGTCGCGGCCCGCGTGGCAGTTCTGCCATGTCGAGGACCTGTGCGGGGCGCTGGAGTACGCGGTGCTGGAGAAGGTGGAGGGGGAGCTGGTCGTCGGGTGCGACGGATGGCTGGAGCAGGAGGAGGTCGAGGAGCTGAGCGGGATCCGGCGCATGGAGCTGCCCTCGGCGGTCGCCCTGGGCGCGGCGGCCCGGCTGCACCGGATCGGCCTGACGCCGTCCCCCGCCGGTGACCTCGCGTACACGATGTACCCCTGGGTGGTGAGCGGCAGCAGGCTGCACGACGCGGGGTGGCGTCCGCAGTGGACCAACGAGGAGGTGCTGGCCGAACTGCTGGACGAGGTCGCCGGGCGGCACACGGTGGCCGGACGCCGGCTGGGGCGCAAGGACGCGACGGCGGCGGGGGCCGCGGGGGCGACGGTGGCGCTGCTGGGGGCGGCGGCGGTGGTGCGGCGGGCACGGAAGGCACGGCGGCGGATCTGAGGGCGGGCCCCTGTGCACGGCGTAGCCCGCGCGTGTCACGGCGTGTCGCTCACCCGCGCGCGGGTGCCTTCCCGAGAGGGGGGTACCCCCAGCGCCCGCCTGCGCTGCCCTGCGGCACGACTGCCCGCAACCGGGGGAGGGCAGCTCGCGGTCCGGCGGGGAAACGGAAACGGTATTCCGTCGTCCGGGAGCGTCGGGCACGATGGGGGCATGGCAGCTACCCACGATCACACCGTTCGCAGCGCTCACCCCGATCATCCGGGTGAGCGGGCCGGTGAGGAGCCCGTTCGGCTGATCGGTGTCCGGGAGACCCCGCTCTCCGTCGACGAGGTGTTCGCCGCCGTGGGGGACGCCGCCGCCGGTGGCATCGCCCTGTTCGTGGGGACCGTGCGCAATCACGACGGCGGTTCCGATGTCGACGGGCTCGGCTACTCCTGCCACCCTTCCGCGGAGGCGGAGATGCGGCGGATAGCCGAGAAGGTCGCCGCCGAGTACCCGGTCCGCGCGCTGGCGGCCGTGCACCGCGTCGGGGACCTGAGGGTCGGGGACATCGCCGTGGTCGTGGCCGTCGCCTGTCCGCACCGGGGCGAGGCGTTCGACGCCTGCCGGATGCTGATCGACACCCTCAAGCACGAGGTGCCCATCTGGAAGCACCAGACGTTCTCCGACGGCACCGAGGAATGGGTCGGCGCCTGCTGACCCCGGCCCGGCCCGTCCAGGCCCCCCGCCAACCCCCTTGCACCCCCTCCGCTTGCGTAACCGCACCCCTGCCGTGAGCGTTGTCAGTGCGGATGGTTAATCTGCTGATCAGTCAGTTTCAGTCGGTTGCGGACGTTCGGTCGGTTGCGGACGCATCTGGGGTTGGGAGGTCGGCATGGCGGCGCTCGCCTGGTTGCTGATTCCGCTGGTGGCCGCGATTGCCGCCGGGCTGTGGGGAAGTTGGGCCAACCGCACCCGCAAGGCCCGCGGTGACGGCCCCGAGCTGGACGGGTACGCCAGATTCCGGGCGGCGATGGAGAAGTCCAGCACCCCGGCGCCGGAGGACTCCCGCACGGGTTCCTGAGCGGCCCCGGTGCCCGGTCGGGCCGTCCCTCGCCCCGACCGGCCGCCCTGACGGTGCGCTGACAGAACCGTCCCGTACTGTCGGACCATGCCACGCCGTACCGTGACGATGCTCGCGTCCACCCTGATGCTGATCGCGCTGCTGTGCGCCGGGGTGCTCATCAAGGTGCCGTACTCGGAGATGTCCCCGGGGCCCACGGTGAACACGCTGGGGGAGCACGACGGGGAGCCGGTGCTCCAGATCAACGGGCGCGAGACCTACCCCACGGACGGCCATCTCAATATGACCACGGTCCGGGTCACCAGCGCCGACTACCGGATGAACCTCGTCGAGGCGGTCTACGGCTGGCTCGCCCATGACAACAAGGTCGTCCCCCACGACACGCTCTACCCGGACGGGCAGACCGAGGAGCAGTCCACGCAGGAGAACGCCGAGGAGTTCAGCCAGTCCCAGGAGAGCGCCAAGGTCGTCGCCCTGGAGGAGCTGGACATCCCGGTGCAGTCCTGGGTGATCGTCTCCACCGTCGTCAAGGACTCCCCGGCCGAGGGCGTGCTGCACGCGGGCGATGTGATCAAGGCGGTGGACGGTACGGAGGTCAAGGCGCCGGCCGATGTCGCCGAGCTGGTGACCGAGCACAAGCCGGGTGAGGACGTCGTCTTCACCATCGTGCCCGCCGACGAGCAGGCCGCCGCCGAGAAGGAGAACCGGCAGCCGGAGAAGACCGAGAAGATCACCATCACCACGGCCGCCTCGGACGACACCGGTGAGCAGCGCGCCATCGTCGGCATCTCCGCCGGGACCGACCACACCTTCCCGTTCAGCATCGACATCAAGCTCGCCGATGTGGGCGGACCCAGCGCCGGTCTGATGTTCGCGCTCGGCATCTACGACAAGCTCACCCCGGGCAGCCTCACCGGGGGCTCGTTCGTCGCCGGGACCGGGACGATCGACGACGAGGGCGAGGTCGGTCCGATCGGCGGCATCGAGATGAAGACGGTCGGCGCGCGCGAGAGGGGCGCCGAGTACTTCCTGACCCCGGCCGACAACTGCGAGGCCGCCGCCAAGGACACACCCGACGGGCTCACCCTGATCAGGGTGGCCACCATGGACGACGCGCTGGGCGCCCTCAAGGACATCCGCGACGGCGACACCGCCGACCTGACCACCTGCACACCGGCCAAGGGCTGACAGGGCCCCGTGCCGGGGCCGCCACCCTCGTGCCGACCGACACGGCGGCCAAGGGTTGACCGCCCCCCGTGATGGGGACACCGTCCCCGCGCCGACCTGCACGTGGGCCAAGGGCTGACCGCCCCAGTGACGGGGATACCGCCCCCGCGCCGACCGACACGCCGGCCAAGGGTTGACCGGGCCCAGTGACGGGGCCGCCACCCCGCGCCGACCTGCACGTCAGCCAAGGGCTAACCAGCCCCCGTGACGGGGCCGCCACCCCCGCGCCGACCGGCACGTCGGCCAGGGGCCGGCCCGACCCGCGTGACGGGAAACACCGCCCCCGCCCCGACCCGCGCCGCGGCCAAGCGCTGACCCGGGCCCGGGACCCGGGCGCCCCCGTGTTTCAGTCCGCGAACGTCGCCGTCAGCGCCTCCGCCAGCCCCGGCACCAGCTCCGAGCCGGTGACGACCTCCGTCGGGGTGTCCTTTGCGCGCAGCCGCAGCGCGGACTCGCGGCTGCCGTCCCGCAGCACCGCGACCGTCATCCGGACCTCCTGGCGGCCGGGGTGGGCGGCCACCCACTGCGCCAGCGCGGCCTCGTCCAGATCCTGCGGAACCTGGGCCTCCGCGGACGGCGGCAGCATCAGCCGCTCCACGCTCAGCGCGCATCCGGCCACCGCGTCCGGCCAGGCGATGGTGGCCAGGAACTCGTCGAGGGGCTTGTCCGTTGCCATCTCGTCCTGCTCGATCGGTGTGAGGCCGGAGGTCTCCTGCTCCGCGCCGAGACCGAGCTGGGCGGCCAGGGAGGGTTCCTGGGCCCGGAGCCGGGCGGTGTCGACGAGGGCGAAGAGGCGGGCGGGCTGGTCCCAGCCGAGACCGGAGACGTACTCGTCGATCTCCAGAACGGCCCGGGTGAGCGGGCTCGCCGCCATGGGGGTGTTGGACATGGTCACAATCCTGCCTCGTTCTTCCCCGAAATCGGGAACCGAGTAAAGCGTCAGTAAGTTGCATAGGTGAGGGCCTACGATCACGGGGCCCTTAAGACCGTCCGAAAACGGGACGGGCCGGACAGATCAACAGCGAACCTTCGAGGTGCAGACCTTGGCTTTCCAGATGCCGGACCGCGGCGGAGGCCCGACGGGGCCACGGATCAGAGTGGGCCGACCGTCCCGGCGGGTCCGGACCCTGCTCATGACGCTGGGCGTCCTTGCCGTTCTCGGCATGGCGTTCACCATGTTCGCGGGGTTCTGGACGGACTGGCTCTGGTACCGGTCGGTCAATTATTCATCGGTCTTTACCACCACCCTGTGGACCAAGATCGGTCTCTTCTTCGTCTTCGGCCTGCTGATGGCCCTGGCGGTGGGCCTCAACATCTGGCTGGCCCACCGGCTGCGCCCGCCGCTGAGCGCGATGTCGATGGAGCAGCAGAACCTCGACCGGTACCGGATGGGGATCGCGCCCTACAAGAAGTGGCTGCTGCTCGGGATCACCGCGCTGGTCGGCCTGATCGCCGGCGCCTCCGCCTCCGGGCAGTGGCGCACCTGGCTGATGTGGGTCAACGGCGTGCCCTTCGGGCAGAAGGACCCGCAGTTCAACCTGGATGTGTCGTTCTACGCGTTTGACCTGCCCTGGTACCGCTTCCTGCTGGGCTTCGGCTTCGCGGCCACGATCCTCTCGGTGATCGCCGCCGCGCTGACCCACTACCTCTACGGCGGTCTGCGGGTCACCAGCCCCGGAGCGCGGGCCACGGCCGCCGCCACCGGGCACCTCTCGGTGCTGATCGGCCTCTTCGTCTCCCTGAAGGCCGTCGCCTACTGGCTGGACCGCTACGGCCTGGCCGTGAAGTCCAGCGACTTCAAGGCGACGGACAACTGGACCGGTCTGCGATACGTGGACGCGAACGCGTATCTGCCGGCCAAGACGATCCTCTTCTGCATCGCCATCATCTGCGCGCTGCTGTTCTTCGCCACCCTGTGGCGGCGCACCTGGCAGCTGCCCGTCATCGGCTTCGGGCTGCTGGTGCTGTCGGCGATCCTGATCGGCGGGCTCTACCCGGCGATCGTGCAGAAGTTCCAGGTCCAGCCCAATGAGCAGGCCAAGGAAGCCCCGTACGTCGCCAAGAACCTCCAGGCGACCCGGGACGCGTACGACATCGCGGACGCCCAGGTCACGGATTACGACGGCAAGAGCGACACCGAGGACCTCGCCTCGCTGCGGGACGACGTGGACGCCACGGCCAGCATCCGGATCATGGACCCGAACATCGTCTCGCCGACGTTCCAGCAGCTCCAGCAGATGCGGCAGTACTACGCCTTCCCGACCAACCTGGACGTGGACCGCTACAGCGAGAACGGCCGGGACCAGGACACGGTGATCGGTCTGCGCGAGCTGAACCTCGCGGGCGTGGACAAGCAGAACTGGATCAACACCCACTTCCGCTACACCCACGGCTACGGTGTGGTCGCCGCCGAGGGCACCACGGCCGACTCCGAGGGCCGCCCGGTCTTCACCGAGTCCGACCTGCCCTCCCAGGGCAAGCTGGGCGAGTACGAGCAGCGGATCTACTACGGCGAGAAGACCACCGAGTACTCGATCGTCGGCGGTCCCCAGAAGGAGATCGACTACTCCGACGACAACGGTGAGAAAACCTACAGCTATCAGGGCGACAGCGGGGTCAGTCTCTCCAACCCGGTCAACCGGGCCGCGTACGCGGTGGCCTTCAGCGAGCCGCAGATCCTCTACTCCGGAGCGATCGGCGACGGCTCGCGGGTGCTCTACAACCGCACGCCCAAGGACCGCGTCGAGGCCGTCGCGCCCTGGCTGACCATCGACGGCGACGCCTACCCGGCGGTCGTGGGCGGGCGGATCCAGTGGATCGTCGACGCGTACACCACCACCAACGGCTATCCGTACGCCTCGCGCACCACCCTCGGTGACACCACGGCGGACTCGCTCACGGCGACGAACAACTCCCGTGCGGTGGTGGCCCAGCAGAACCAGGTCAACTACATCCGCAACTCCGTGAAGGCGACCGTCGACGCGTACACCGGCGAGGTCAAGCTCTACGAGTGGGACACCCAGGACCCGGTCCTGAAGACCTGGATGAAGGCGTTCCCGGGCACGGTCGAGCCGCGCGCGGAGATCGGCAAGGACCTGATGGATCACCTGCGGTACCCGCAGGACCTGTTCAAGGTGCAGCGCGAGCTGCTGACCCGCTACCACGTCAAGGACGCGAACACCTTCCTGAGCGGCAGCGAGGTGTGGCAGGTGCCGGACGACCCGACCAACAAGTCGGGCAACGCGGTGCCGCCGTACTACCTCAGCATGAAGATGCCGGACCAGCAGCAGCAGGCGTTCTCGCTGACGACGACATTCACGCCCAACGGGCGGGACAACCTCAGCGCGTTCATGGCGGTCGACGCGGAAGCGGGCACCGACGACTACGGCAAGATCAGAATCCTGAAACTGCCGACCAGCACCACCGTCGACGGACCCAAACAGGTGCAGAGCCAGTTCAACTCCGAACAGGACATCGCCGAGTCGATCAGGCTCCTCAGAGGTGGTGACTCGGAAGTCGAGTACGGCAATCTGCTGACCGTGCCCCTGGACGGCGGACTGCTCTATGTCGAACCGGTCTATGTCCGCGGTGGCGGCCTGAAGTACCCGCTGCTGCGCAAGGTGCTGGTCTCCTACGGCGGCAACACCGCCTTCGAGGACACCCTCGACGAAGCGCTGAACAAGGTGTTCGGCGCCGAGGGAACGGCCCCGCAGCCACCACCGGACGAGGGCGACACCGAGCAGCCACCACCGCCGACGTCCGACAACCCGACGGTGCAACAGGCGCTGGACGACGCCCAGAAGGCGTTCGACGAGGGTCAGGAGGCCCTCAAGAACGGTGACTGGGAGGCGTACGGCCGGGCGCAGCAGGAGCTGGAGGACGCCCTCCAGCGGGCCGAGGACGCCCAGTCGCAGCCGAGCGGTACGGGCGGCGGCGGCGCGAGTCCGACTCCGGGCGCCACCCCGTCGGGCAGCTCCAGCCCCAGTCCCACGGCCCGTCCGGACGCGGCCTGACCAGGGGTGAATCGCTCCTCCCGCGCCGTGGTACGGTTGGCACACAACGGCGCGGGGTGGAGCAGCTCGGTAGCTCGCTGGGCTCATAACCCAGAGGTCGCAGGTTCAAATCCTGTCCCCGCTACTGAAGTCGACGCCTTGGGCGTATGACAGCAAAGGGCCCGGATCCTTCAAGGATCCGGGCCCTTTGTGCTGGGCGAACGCAAGTACCGCAGGACGGGTCGCCGTGCCGCCGTGGAGAGTTGGGGGAGCTGTGTTTGACTTGTCTCTCTGTGGGCATGTCGACAAAACGCTGAAGTGACCTCACTGGCTGCGGTATACCAGGTGTACCCAGGTTGTTGGTGGTGCGACGATGGACGTTATGGGGGACAAGGCAACTCTGTTGGATACAGGGCGTTTTGTGCAGCCTTCCCATCGGGAAGTGATCGGCTCCGACCAGCACAGGATCGGGGCCGACCGGGACGATACGGGACAGACTGCCGAAGAGGCGCGCACCCGGGCCGCCGCCGAGGCCGGTGAGGTCGAGGCCATGAGCGTCCTCGGTGCCATGCTGCTGCGCCGCGGCGACCTCGACGGCGCCGAACCCCAGCTGCGTGCCGCCACCGCCGCCGGTGACCGGGCCGCCGCCAACAACCTCGGTGTCCTGCTGCACCAGCGGGGCTACGCGGAGGAGGCCGCCGGCTGGTGGCGGATCGCCGCCGTCGCCGGATCCGCCGCCGCCGCGCACGCCCTCGGCCGCCACCACCGTGAGCGCGGCGACGAACCCGCCGCCGAGTACTGGCAGCGCCAGTCCGCCGAGCAGGGCCATGTGCTCGGCGCCTACGCCCTCGCCGATCTCCTGGAGCACCGCGGCGACCCCACCGCCGAACTGTGGATGCGGGCCGCCGCCGAACGGGGCCACCGCGAGGCCGCCTACCGGCTCGCCCGCGAGCTGGACCGGCAGCTCCTCAAGGACCCGGCCGGCAGCGGGGCCGAGGAGGACCCAGGGGGCGTCCTGGCCGCCGAGGCCGAGCAGTGGTACCGGCAGGCCGCCGCGCGCGGTCACCGCCGGGCCGCGCTCCAGCTCGGCGCGATCCTGGAGCGGCGCGGCGAGCTGAGGGAGGCCGGCCGCTGGTATCTGACCTCCGCCAAGGACGGCGAGGCGCGGGCCGCCTGCGCCCTGGGCTTTCTGCTGCGCGACGCCGGTGACAGCGAGAACGCGGCCGTGTGGTGGCTCAAGGCCGCCCAGGACGGCGACGGCAACGCCGCCAACGCCCTGGGCGCGCTGCACGCCGAGCGCGGCGAGACCCAGACCGCCGAGCGCTGGTACCGGGCCGCGATGGACGCCGGGGACATCAACGGCGGCTACAACCTCGCGCTGCTCTGTGCCGAGCAGGGCCGCACCGCCCAGGCCGAGCAGTGGTACCGCCGCGCCGCCTACGCCGGGCACCGCGAGGCCGCCAACGCGCTCGCCATCCTGCTGCTCCAGGGCGGCGACGCCACCGGCGCCGAGCCCTGGTTCTCCAAGGCCGCCGAGGCGGGCAGCGTCGACGCCGCGTTCAATCTCGGGATCCTCTACGCGGGCCGGGGCGCCGACCGCGACGCCCTGCGCTGGTACGAGCGGGCGGCGTCCGCCGGGCACACCGAGGCCGCGCTCCAGGTCGGCATCGCCCGGCTGCGCGAGGGCGACGAGCGGGAGGCCGAACGGCATCTGCGGTGCGCCGCGGGCGGGGGCAGCGCGGAGGGGGCGTACCGGCTGGCCGCCGTCCTCGACGCCCGGCGCCCGCCGGTCTCGCCGCACGAACTGGGCGAGCCCGCCCACCTCAAGACCGAGTGCGAGGAGTGGTACGAGCGGGCCGCGTCCCAGGGCCACCGCCGCGCCCAGGTCCGCGTCGGCATGCTCGCCGCCGGGCGCGGCGATGTCGTCGAGGCCGCGCACTGGTACCGCACGGCAGCGGAGGCGGGCTCCCGCAACGGCGCCTTCAACCTCGGTCTGCTGCTGGCCCGCGAGGGCAGCGAGCCCGAGGCAGCGGTGTGGTGGACCCGCGCCGCCGACGCCGGCCACGGCCGCGCGGCCCTGCGCCTGGCCCTGGTCTACGCCCGCCGCGGCGAACTGGCCGAGGGCCAACGCTGGGCGGACCGCGCGGTCACCCTGGGCCCCCAGGAGGTAACAGAACGAGCGGCCCGCCTCAGAGACGCCCTGAGAGAAGAACTGTCGGCCTGATCCTCACAACGCGGCTCAGAGCAACACCGCAAGGGGCGCGGGGAACTGCGCGCCCAGCCCCCCACCAACCCGCACCCACCCACAACCGCACCCACCCACAACCGCACCCACCCTCCCCCCAGCGGACGCGCAAAGGCGCCGAGGTCTCCATGAGCCCGGTATGGAGACCCCGGCGCCGGCAACCGGTCGGTGGCGGAGCCGACCGGTCGTCTGTGGCCGCCGCCCGCGCGGCTAGCGCGAGCGCATCGTCGGCGGCAGCGGCGGCTGCCCCGGTTCGACCGTCGTGTGCATTTCGGGGTGACGGGCGAGGAGTTCCGGATCGTCCTGACACGCCGTCAGGAACCGGTGCAGCGACTTCAGCAGCAGGAACAGGGTGTCGTCGTCGTCAACCCGCATGTCCCTCAGGTGCGGTCGTTTCATCGCCGGGTCCCCTCGCCGTACTGCTGGGCGGCCCACTCGTCCTCCGGGCCCCAGTACCCGGTGCCCTGGCCCGGCTGGGCGTACGGCCCGTACGGGTCGGGTGCCTGGCCCGTCCAGGGCTGCTGGGGCGGGGGCGCGGGGTGATGGTGACCGGGGTGGGGCTGGTGCGCCTGGCCGGGATGGGCCTGGGCGGGGTGCGGCAGATGACCGGGGTGCCCACCGTGCCCCGGGTGACCGGCGGCATGCCCCGGATGCCCCGCGCCATGCTGGTGCCCCGGATGCGCCTGCGCCGGCACCCCGTGCACCGGCTGCCCGGGATGAACGGGATGAACGGGATGCCCCGGATGAACGGGCTGCGCGGCGTGAACAGGATGAACGGGCTGCGCGGCAGGGACGTGATGGACCGGATGAACGGGATGGACAGGCTGCCCGGGATGGACCGGGTGACCCACATGCCCTGAATGCCCCGACTGACCCGACTGCCCAGGCTGCCCATGGGCGAACCCCTGCCCCATCAGATGCCCCGGCCCCTGCACCCCGCCAGCCGCCCCCACAGCCGCACCCGGCATAGGCGGCGCCGCCCCCGTAGAGGCATACGGCCGCACCAGCCCCTCCGCGTCGCGACCGTCCCGGACATCCCGACCGTCCCGCTCGCCCCCCGTCCGAACCGTCGTCCGGACCTCCGAGACCTCCGTCTCCAGAGTGTCGGCGACGACCTCCGCGACGACCGGCTCCCGCTCCCGCTCCTCCCCGGCCTCCTTCGTCCCGCCCTTGCGGTCCTCCGGCAGCCGTACGTCCACATGCAGGGCGCCCGACTTGCGGCGCTGCTCCGCCCACTCCTCGATCTGGCTGCGGCAGGCGAGGTCGAGATGGGAGAGGCCCGAGGCGTCCACATGGACGCGGGGCTTGTCGGCGATGGACGCCAGGGCGTCGATCAGCTTCGGCAGCCGCAGGAACGTGGCGTTGCCCTTGAGTTCGACGCGTCCGGTGTCGTCCGTCGTCGTCCGCTTGATGGTCATCCGGGACATCCGCAGCGCCACGAGCACGATCGCCACGGCCAGTCCGGCGAGCACGCCCTCCAGCAGATTCGCGACGACGATCGCTCCGGTGGTGATCAGCATCACGATGCCCTCACCCCGGTCGGTCTGCCACATCTGCTTGAAGGCGGGCGGGTTGAACAGCTTCCAGCCCGCGTGCAGCAGCACCCCGGCCAGCACCGAGACCGGGATCAGCCCCAGCAGGCCCGGCAGCAGCAGACCGAAGCCCAGCAGCCAGGCGCCGTGCAGAATGCGGGAGATCTTGGTCTTGGCGCCCGCCTGGACATTGGCCGCGCTGCGGACGATCACCGCGGTCAGCGGCAGCGCCCCGACCAGCCCGGCGATGGTGTTGCCGACGCCCTGGGAGAACAGCTCGGCGTTGTACTTGGTCCGGGGGCCGGTGTGCATCCGGTCCACGGCCGCCGCGCTGAACAGGCTCTCGGCGGAGGCGATCACGGTGAAGGTGACGATCATCGTGAGCAGCGCCGGGTCGAGGAGGTGGCCCAGCGCGGACGGGGTGACGAAGGTGATCGCGTCCAGCATGTTGCCGAACGACACCTTCTTGACCTCGAAGCCCGGCATCGCGCCGATGACACAGCCCAGCATCACCGCGATCAGCGGCGCCGGGACCTTGCCCAGCGGCTCCGGGACCTTCTTCCACACGAAGCACAGCACCAGCGCCATCAGGCCGAGCACCAGCGCGGCGGCCTTGTGCTTGTCCCCGGCCACCGCGGAGGCCAGATCGGGGAGCCCGGCGATGTTCTTCAGGGCCGTGCCCAGCTGCTTGGAGTCGACCATGGCGTAGGTCTGGCTGAGGATCAGCGGGACGCCGATACCGGCCAGCATGCCCTGCACCACCGAGACAGAGATGGACTGGAAGATCCGGCCGGCCCGCAGCGCGCCCAGCGCCATCTGGAGCAGCCCGCTGACCAGCACCACCGGCCCCAGCAGGCCGACACCGTGCTCGGTGACGAACTCCAGCACCAGCACCGCGAGCCCGGCGGCCGGACCGCTCACCTGGAGCGAGCTGCCGGGCAGGAAGCCCACCACGAGCCCGCCGATGATGCCGGAGATGATGCCCAGCGCGACCGGCACACCGGAGGCCGCGGCGACCCCGATGCACAGGGGGAGGGCGACGAGGAAGACGACGACGGAGGCGACGAGGTCGGTGCCGAAGGAGGCACTCATGGGCTCGCTCGCGACAGCGGGGGCACCACCGCCGCCGCCACTGCGGGAGCCCGCGCTCCGCCGCGCGTGCTTTCCGGAACTGCCGAGACGTACTCGGTCGTTTGACACAGTGTTCGATCCTTTCGCCGCATCCGGCGCCGGGCCGGTGAGAGACCGGCGGGGCCGGCGGGAGCCGGTGGGGCCCGTGCGCGCCGGGCCGGGTCCGGGAGGTCCCGGTGGCCGCGCGAGGTGTGCCGGTGGCGCCCCCGACCCGGCAGGGACCGGGGCGGGGCGCACGGGGCGGTGGGGCCGGATGCGTCTGTGGGGGGCGGGGATGGGGGGAGAGGAGGAGGCCGGATCCGGTAGGAGCGTCCGGCCCGGGTTGCCGCTCGTTTCACCGGGCTGGGCGCCCGGGTCAGTGGAGGTGGAACTCGCCGTCACCGTCGTCGAGTTCGAGGACCTCGGCGGTGTCCACGCGGTAGTACCAGCCGTGCAGCCGCAGCCGTCCGGCCGCCACCGCGGAGGCCACCTCGGGGTAGCCGCGCAGGGTGTCGAGCTGGGCGGCGACATGGCGCTGGACGAACGCGGCCATCGCCGGGTCCTGCGGCGGGGTGTCCAGCAGCGGCCCGAGGCCGGGCCGGGCGAAGGAGACCCAGCGGTCCACGCTGGGCAGTGCCGCGAGGTCCTGCCCGCTGGCCACGGCCCCGATGGCACCGCAGTGCGAGTGGCCGCAGACGACGACGTCCTCGACCTGGAGCACGTCCACCGCGTATTGCAGGGTGGCGGCCTCGCCGGAGAAGCGGTCGGGGTCGTAGGGCGGGACGATGTTGCCGGCGTTGCGCAGTTCGAAGACCTCGCCGGGGCCGGTGCGCAGGATCAGCGCGGGCACCACACGGGAGTCGGAGCAGGTGATGAACAGGGTGCTCGGGCTCTGTCCGGCGGCGAACCGCAGGAAGGTCTCGCGCTGGGGGGCGATGCGGTCGTGGAAGGTCCGTGCGTTGTCGAGCAGTTTCTTCATGAGTGTGCTCCAGGCCGGATCTGCGAATCGGCAGCCGCGGGCTGACACCACCGGGGCCGCCGGTAGGGGGGAGGGACACCGGGGGGCGGTGTCCTGGCCCGGAAGCATGCGCGTGGGCGATGAGTCGGCTGTGAGATCACGGTGAGAGAGTTCTCACCGCTTGGACAACGTTGTCGGAGCGCGGTGACAGCGACCCGTAAACGTGACGCAGACTCACGTAATGCCAGCTCGGAGCCGCCGCGTCAGGCTCGCAGCCGGTACCCCACCCCCCGTACGGTCTCCACCCGGTCGGGGCCGAGTTTGCGCCGTACGTAGCGGACGTAGACATCGACGATGTTGGAGCCGGGGTCGTAGTCGAAGCCCCAGACCCGGCTGAGGAGCTGTTCGCGGGTCAGGACCTGGTCGGGGTTGCGCAGAAAGACCTCGGCGAGGGCGAACTCCCGGGCGGACAGCTCGGCCACCCGGCCGTCGACATGGACGCGCCGGGTGCGCAGATCGAGCACCAGATCGCCCGCCCGCAGCAGCGAGGACTCCGGGCCGCCCTCCGCGCGCAGCCGCAGCCGTACCCGGGCGAGTAGTTCCTCGAAGGCGAACGGCTTGGAGATGTAGTCGTCCGCGCCCCCCTCCAGACCGGCCACGACGTCCGAGACGCTGTCGCGGGCGGTGAGGATCACCACGGGCAGGGTCACCCGCATCTCGCGCAGCTTGCGCAGCACGGTCAGTCCGTCGACGGCGGGCAGCCCGAGGTCCAGGATCATCAGATCGCAGTCGCCGGAGCGGGCCTGCTCGTAGGCCGACAGACCGTCAGCCACTACGGAGGTAGTGAAGCCATGTCCGCGTAAGCCCCTTTCTACGAAGGAGGCGATTCCCGCCTCGTCCTCCGCTATGAGAATCCGGTGCATGGTGTCCTTCCTGGCCGGGGTAGTACGCCGGAAGTTCGAGTACGAAGCGGGCGCCGCCGGTCGTCGCGTCCTCCACCCACGCGACGCCGCCGTGCGCCTCGGTGATCTCACGGACGATCGCGAGGCCCAGCCCGATCCCCGCGCCCGCGCTGCCGTCGGGCGCCCCGCCCGCGGAGCCGGGGCCGGCCTGGGCGAACCGGGCGAAGATCCGCTCCCGGTCCATCGGGCCGACCCCGGGACCGGTGTCGCGCACCCACAGCAGCACCCTGTCGCCCCGGATCGCCGACCCCATCTCGATGAGATCGCCGTCCAGGGTGTGCCGTACGGCGTTGGCGGCGAGCTGGATCAGGCCCTGGGTGAGCCGCTGGCCGTCGACCAGCACGGTGGCCTCGGCGACGGCCGCCACCCGCCAGTAGCGGTCGCCGAGCGCGCGGGCCTTGGCGACGACATCCACGATCAGATCGGTGAGGTTGGTCTCGCCGATGTTCAGGAAGTCGGGCCGTTCGGCCTTGGCGAGCAGCAGCAGATCGTCCACGATCCGGCTCATCCGGTCGAGTTCGTCCAGGACCAGCGCGCGGGTCGCCGCCCGCTCGGCCACCGCCACATCCCAGCCGACGCGTGGCGGCCCGCCGGGATCCAGCAGTTCCAGATGGCCGCGGACGACGGTGATGGGGGTGCGCAGTTCGTGCCCGACCTCGTCCAGGAAGCGCCGCTGGGCGGTGAAGGCGTGCTCCAGCCGGTCCAGCATCCGGTTGAAGGTGTGGGCGAGCGCGGCCACGTCGTCGTCGCCGCGCACATCGAGGCGCTGGGTGAGGTCGGACTCGCTGATCCGGGCGGCGGTGTGCCGCACCAGCCGGACCGGGGCCAGGATTCGCCCCGCCACCAGCCAGCTCGCCCCGCCCGCCAGCACCAGCGCGCCGAACCCGGTGCCGAGCAGCATCTTGGCGACCCGCCGCTCCTCGGAGAGCTGCCGGTCCCGGAACTCCAGGATCACCAGCCGGACATCGTGCGGGTCGCCGGCCACCCGGACCGGGATCACCCCGTAGCGGACCCGGCCCACCGAGGCGTCGGTCAGCCAGCCGACCCGGGCGCGGTCGGCGGGCAGCGCGGACAGCAGCGCCACCACCTCGGGGTCGCGGTCCAGCCGGGCCGGGGCCGAGGCGGAGCTGCGGCGGTCCGCCTGGCCGTCGACGATGCTGAAGAAGGTCTCCTCACGGTTGGGCAGATTGATGGTCATGAACGCGGTCAGCAGGGACGCCCCGTCCGGATAGCGCGGACCGGTGCCCGGCTGCTCGCTGCTCGCCGCGAACTGGCGGAGTTTCTCGCCCTCGCGCAGTAGTTGGGCGTCGATCTGGTCGTCGAGCTGGGTCTGCCACACCACGGTGATACCGATGGTGGGCAGGGCGAGTGCCGCGCCCACGAGGAGCAGCATCCAGCCGACGATCTTCGATCGCGCGCTGGCGGTGTGCCGCCGCATGGCGATCAGTCTCCGCCTCCGTCGTCGTCCGATCCGCCGGCTCCGTCGTCGTCATCGTCGTCGGCCGGGGGCGGTGCGGTGGAGGGGTCCTCGCTGCTGCGGGGTGGGGTGAGCGAGGGGACGGGCCGTCCGCCCGGGGGCTCGGTGGAGGCCGGGGGCGTGGGGGATTTTGGGGCGGGCAGCAGGGTGGGGGCCGTGCTGGTGGGGGTGGCCGTGGGGGTCAGGGGGGAGGACGAGGGCCCGTGCGGCGACTTCGGTGGCGCCGACCGCGAGGCGGACGGGGTGGTGCCCGCGCTCGGGTTCCGTACCTCGATCGAGGGCCCCAGATCCAGCGGCCGTCCCTGGTCCACCAGGGCCTTTCCCACCACCATCCCGGCCCCTGCCAGCGTCGCGACCACGGTGATCGCCAGATTGGCTTTCCGAAGCCTCTTCATGGGGTGATTGTCCAGTCCAATCGAACAGTTGCCTGAAAGAGGAGAGGATTCTCATCTCTTGAGGGATGGATGGGGTGCATGTGGTTGACGCTTGGTGGTGCCTTGGTGCGCGCCTGGAGATACGCGCGGCCGAACCCGACTGCTCGGTAGCTCCCGAACCGACGTCGGCACGGCGATTTGCCTCGCCGGTCCCCGGTGACGTAACGTTGCATTCACCGACGCGGGGTGGAGCAGCTCGGTAGCTCGCTGGGCTCATAACCCAGAGGTCGCAGGTTCAAATCCTGTCCCCGCTACTCAAGGCCGAGGGCCGGAACCCGATCAGGGTTCCGGCCCTCGGTGTTTCTGTGGTTACGGCCGTGTTTCGGTCCGGTACCGGCGCCCGCGCCCGGGATGCCGAAGGCCCCGGCGCCTGTGAGGTGCCGGGGCCTTCGTGGAGATGACCAGGGGCGTCGCGCGCTCGCGGACCGCCGGGGTTACGCGCTCGCGCAGTTGGGGCAGATGCCGCGGAACGTCATCTCGACGTCCGAGATCGTGAACCCGAAGCGCTCGGAGTCGGGGAGGTCGGCCAGCGGATTGCCGGTCGGATGCACGTCCCGGATCGCGCCGCACTGGGCGCACACCAGATGCTGGTGCGGCCGGTGGGCGTTGGGGTCGTAGCGCTTGGCCCGTTTGTCGGTGCTGACCTCAAGGATCTCGCCGAGCGAGACCAGTTCGCCGAGGGTGTTGTAGACCGTCGCCCGGGAGATCTCGGGCAGCTTGGCCACGGCACGGGCGTGCACCTCGTCGGCGGTCAGATGGACATGATCACCGGCGAGCACCTCGGCGACGACGCGCCGCTGCGCGGTCATCCGCCATCCGCGTCCGCGCAGCCGTTCCAGAAGGTCACTCATGCAGACCACCTTAACAGCAAGGGGCCCAGGTCCTGAATAGGTGTGGCTTTAGAGCGCTGCTTGACTTGGACTTAGTCCATTGTAGGATCGATTACGGATTTGGGTCATGGGCAGGACACCGCCATGACCAGGCATGGCCGGGTACGCCGGTCATGGCCAGGACAGTGACAGAAGCGCAGCTGGAGGCGGACGTGACGCAGGGACCGCTCACCACGGAGGCCGGGGCCCCGGTCTCCGACAACCAGAACAGCGAGGCGGCCGGCATCGGCGGTCCGCTGCTGATCCAGGACCAGCTCCTGCTGGAGAAGCTCGCCCACTTCAACCGGGAGCGCATCCCGGAGCGGGTGGTGCACGCCCGCGGGGCCGGCGCCTACGGCACCTTCACGGTGACGGCCGATGTCACCCCGTACACCCGGGCGGCGTTTCTCTCCGAGGTCGGCAAGGAGACCGAGGTCTTCCTGCGGGTCTCGACGGTGGCCGGGAACCTGGGCGCGGCGGACGCGGTGCGCGACCCGCGCGGCTGGGCGCTGAAGTTCTACACCGAGGAGGGCAACTACGACCTCGTCGGCAACAACACCCCCGTCTTCTTCATCAAGGACGGGATCAAGTTCCCGGACTTCATCCACACCCAGAAGCGCGACCCGTACACCGGCTCCCAGGAGGCGGACAACGTATGGGACTTCTGGGGGCTCAGCCCGGAGGCCACGCACCAGGTGACCTGGCTGTTCGGCGACCGGGGCATCCCGGCGTCCTACCGGCACATGAACGGCTACGGCTCGCACACCTATCAGTGGACCAACGACGCCGGTGAGATCTTCTGGGTGAAGTACCACTTCAAGACCGACCAGGGGATCAAGAACCTCACCGCAGGCGAGGCCGAGCTGCTCGCCGGGCGAGACCCCGACTCCCATCAGCGGGATCTGCGCGAGGCCATCGAGCGCGGGGAGTTCCCGAGCTGGACCGTGCAGGTGCAGATCATGCCGGCGGCGGACGCGGCCACGTACCGGTTCAACCCGTTCGACCTCACCCGGGTCTGGCCGCACGCGGACTATCCGCCGGTCACCATCGGGCGGCTGGAGCTGAACCGCAACCCGGAGAACGTCTTCGCCGAGGTCGAGCAGAGCGTCTTCTCCCCGGCGCATCTGGTGCCCGGCATCGGCCCGTCCCCGGACAAGATGCTCCAGGCCCGGCTGTTCGCGTACGGCGACGCCCACCGCTACCGGGTCGGCATCAACGCCGACCAGCTCCCGGTGAACCGGCCGCACGCCACCGAGGCGCGCACCCACGGGCGGGACGGCCTTCTCTACGACGGCCGCCACAAGGGCGCCAAGAACTACGAGCCGAACAGCTTCGGCGGCCCGCACCAGACCGGCCGCCCGCTCTGGGCGGCCACCCAGGTCAGCGGGGTCACCGGGGAGCACCCGGCGCCCGCGCACGCCGAGGACGACGACTTCGTCCAGGCCGGTGATCTCTACCGGCTGATGTCCGAGGGCGAGCGGGAGCGGCTGATCGCCCATCTGGCCGGCTCGATCGCGGGTGTCTCGCGCGAGGACATCGCCGAGCGCGCCATCGCCAACTTCCGCCGGGCGGACGACGACTTCGGCAAGCGGCTGGAGGCCGCGGTCCAGGCACTGCGGGGCTGACGACAGCGGCTGGCGGTAGCGGCTGAGGCAGCGCCTGGCGGCAGGCGCTGACGGCACCCCGGTCCGTCGCCTCCGACGCCCCGCGCGCCGGAGACGACGGACCGCTTGCCGCGGTGGCGGGCCGGATTCCCGGGAGCCCGGAGGGCCTGGAGATCCCGGGGAGCCCGGAGAGCCCGGCCCGCTTCGGCGTCCGACGGGGACATCGGCCGGTCAGGCGGACACTCCGTGGCTACGCGGGCACGCCCTGGTGGTGCGGGGCCCAGCAGCGGATGATGTCGCGGACCGAGACGATCCCGGCCGGTCCGCCGCGCTCCAGCACGATCAGATGCCGGAAGCCGCCGTGGGACATCGCGTGGGCCGCCTCCTCCAGGGTCCAGGCCGGGGCGGCGAAGACGACATCGGTGGTGGTGTGGGCGTGGGCGCGCTCGGTGTCCGGGTCCTGGCCCAGACCGACGGAGTTGAGGATGTCGCGCTCGGTGAGTATGCCGATCCCGTCGGCATCGGGATCGTGGACCACCGCCGCGCCGACCCGCCGCGCGGACATCAGCGCGGCGGCCTGGCGGAGTGTGTGGTCGGGGCCGATGGTGAGGACCACGGTGCTCATGGCGTCACGGACGAGCATGGGCTGGAGCCACCTCCTTGAGGATCCCCGCCCCCTGTGGGACCGATGTGGTTCATCGGGTCACCGGTCTATCCGGTTCATGTGCTGATGCGGTTCATTCGTTCATCGTTTCACAAATTCACAAGGGTGGGTGCCTTCAGAGTCGCAGGCAAAGGGGGAGTCAACAAGGGGGCGCGCACCGCCCGCCGCGGGGCGCGTGGAGTCACGAAGGGTGGGAGTGGCGGCGGGGGCGCAGGGGGTCAGCGGCGATTGTTGAGGTAGCCGAGCAGTTCGTCGTGGAGCGGGCCGTTGGAGGCGGCGGCGTTGCCGCTGTGCGGGCCGGGGCGCCCGTCGAGCCCGGTGAAGGTGCCGCCCGCCTCGGTGACGATGATCGCGTTCGCCGCCATGTCCCACAGCGACAGCTCCGGCTCGGCGCACAGATCGACCGCGCCCTCGGCCACCATCATGTACGGCCAGAAGTCGCCGTACGCGCGGGTGCGCCACACCTGCCGGGTCAGATCGAGGAACCCGGCCAGCCGCCCCTGCTCCTCCCAGCCGGACAGCGAGGAGTACGCGAAGGAGGCGTCCGCGAGCGTGGAGACGGCGGAGACATGGATCCGGCCGGCGGAGGTGAGACTGCGGCCGGTGAAGGCCCCGTGCCCCAGCGCCGCCCACCAGCGACGGCCCAGCGCGGGTGCCGAGACCAGCCCCACGACGGGCCGGTAGCCGCCCTCGGCCGCCTCGATCAGGGAGATCAGCGTCGCCCAGACCGGCACGCCCCGCACATAGTTCTTGGTCCCGTCGATCGGGTCGATCACCCAGCGGCGCGGACCGGTGCCCTCGATGCCGAACTCCTCGCCGAGCACCGCGTCCCGGGGCCGGGCGCGCTGGAGCTGACCGCGGATCAGCTCCTCGGCGGCCTTGTCGGCCTCGCTCACCGGGGTCATGTCCGGCTTGGTCTCCACCTTGAGGTCGAGCGCCTTGAACCGTTCCATGGTGGTCGCGTCCGCCGCGTCCGCGAGGACGTGGGCGAGCCGGAGATCGTCGAGATAGTCGGGCATACCCGCACGCTATCTGCCGGGGAGGGCTGCGGGCCACGGGGGGCGGGCGCGGCGGGGCGTGTCACGCGGATCACCCGGGACGGGCAACGGGCTCGCCCGGAGGGTCCGTTCCCGGGGTGCCCGCGCTGCGCGGACCCTTGACACCTCACCCCGGCGCGTCAAATCTGTGCGGGAGTGTCGATCCCATGGGAGGCGATGATGCCTGCTGCTCGGGAATCCCTGCTCGACGCCGCCTACACCGCGCTCGCCCGGCGGCCCTGGCCCGCGGTGCGGATGGTGGATGTGGCCGCGGCGGCCGGGGTGTCCCGGCAGACGCTCTACAACGAGTTCGGCAGCAAGGACGGTCTGGCCCGCGCCCTGGTCCGCCGCGAGGCCGACGGCTATCTCGCCGGGGTGGAACGCGCGCTGGCCACCCCGCTCGACGCCCGGGAGCGGCTCACCGCCACCGCCGAGTGGACCACCCTGGCCGCCCGGAAGAACGCGCTGGTCAAAGCCATGCTCACCGGATGCTGGAGCGAACGGCTGCCCACCCCGTCCCTCGCCGCCGTGCCCTCGTCCTCGGCCGTCCCCGCCCAGCGCCGGGCCGATGGTCCGCTGCCCTCACCCGGGGACTTCGTGACCCTGGTCCGGGACCGGGCCGTCGCCGTCCTGTCCACCGCCCACCACAGCCACCCCGGCGACCCCGCCGAACTGGCCCGCTCCTGCGAACTGGCGGTGCGGCTCGCGCTGTCCTGCGTGGCCGCGCCCCCCGGGGAGGGCGGGGTCGCCGGGCTCATCCGGGGCGCGCTGTCCCGCCAGGGCGGCTGAGGACACCGCGACGGAACCCGGTCCGCCCGAGCCGCCGAAGCTCAGTCCGCCGAGCCGCTGCAACGCGGTCCGCCCGAGCCGCCGAAACTCAGCCCGCCGAGCCGCCGCGACTCAGTGCGCCGACCCCGACAGCTGGAGGCCGATGACCCCTATGACCACCAGGCTGATCGAGACGATCTTCAGGGTGGAGACCAGATCGCCGAGGAAGACCATCCCGTAGATCGCGGTACCGGCCGCGCCGATCCCGGTCCACACCGCGTACGCCGGGCCCACGTCCAGCTTCTTCAGGGCCAGGGTGAGCAGACCGAAGCTGCCCAGCGCGAAGACGCAGAAGGCGACGGTCGGCCAGAGCCTGGTGAAGCCGTGGGACAGCTTCAGACAGACCGCGAAGCCCGTTTCGAGCAGCCCCGCGACGATGACCAGCAGCCACGCCATGTGCAATCCTCCCGTAACTCCGCGTTCCGTGACCTTCTGTGACCGCTTGTCAGATGTGTTCGGCCGTGCTCGGGTGTGGTCGGATGTATTCGGCTTTTTTCGGGCTTGGGGTACGGCTGTTGCGATTATGCCCTTACCGGACCTTGAAGGGATCAAACAACGCCAAGGTCAGTCACCTTCCCGGCGCTCCCGGGTGGCCAGCAGCCGGCGCAGCGAGTAGAGCCGGGCCGGATCCGCGTGACCCTCGGCGACCCACTCGTCCAGCGCGCAGTCCGGCTCGTCGTGGCTGCACGCGCGCGGGCAGTTCACGGTGCCGGGCTCCAGGTCGGGGAAGGCGAGGATGACCCGGGAGGGATCGATGTGGGCCAGGCCGAAGGACCGCAGGCCCGGGGTGTCGATCACCCATCCGCCGGAACCGGCCAGGGGCAGGGCGAGGGCCGAGGTGGTGGTGTGCCGGCCGCGGCCGGTCACCGCGTTGACATGGCCGGTCAGCCGTCGCCGGTCGGCCGGGACCAGCGCGTTGACCAGGGTGGTCTTGCCGACGCCGGAGTGCCCGATGAACGCCGTCACCTTCCCGGCCAAGTGCTCCGCGACCCGCTCCACCGCCGCCCCGCTCTCCAGCTCCTCCCGGCTGGTCACGACGAACGGGATGTCCAGGTCGCCGTACAGCTCCCGCAGGGTGTCCGGGGAGCCCAGGTCCGACTTGGTCATCACCAGGACCGGTTCGAGACCGCCGTCGTACGCCGCCACCAGGCAGCGGTCGATCAGGCGGGGGCGTGGCTCGGGGTCGGCGAGGGCGGTGACGATCGCCAGCTGATCGGCGTTCGCGACGACCACCCGCTCATAGGGGTCGTCGTCGTCCGCCGTGCGGCGCAGCACCGAGGTGCGCTCCTCGATGCGGACGATCCGGGCCAGGGTGTCCTTCGTGCCGGAGAGATCGCCGACCAGGGCCACCCGGTCGCCGACCACGGCCGCCTTGCGGCCCAGTTCACGGGCCTTCATCGCCAGCACCGTGCGGTCCTCGACCAGACAGGTCAGCCGGCCCCGGTCGACCGTGAGGACCATGCCCTCGGCCGCGTCCTCGTGCTTGGGGCGGATATGGGTGCGCGGCCGGTTGCCCTTGCGGTTGGGGCGCGAGCGGATGTCGTCCTCGTCGGTGTGCTTGCCGTAGCGGCGCATGGCGTGGTCCCTACGCCCCGAGCATCCCGGTCCACAGTTCGGGGAAGTCCGGCAGGGTCTTCGCCGTCGTCGCCACGTTCTCGATCCGTACGTCCTTCACCGCCAGGCCGATGATCGCGCCCGCGGTGGCCATCCGGTGGTCCTCGTAGGTGTGGAAGATCCCGCCGTGCAGCGGGCGCGGGCGGATGCGCAGTCCGTCGGCGGTCTCGGTGACATCGCCGCCGAGTTCGTTGATCTCCTTGGTGAGCGCGGCCAGCCGGTCCGTCTCGTGCAGCCGCAGATGGGCCACCCCGCGCAGGGTGGAGGGGGAGTCGGCCAGCGCCGCGACCGCCGCGATCCCGGGGGTCAGCTCACCGACCTCACCCAGGTCCACGTCCACCCCGTGGATGGCACCGGATCCGGTGAACTCCAGTCCGTAGTCGGTCAGTTCGCAGGCGCCGCCCATCTCGGTGAAGATCTCCCGCAGCCGGTCGCCCGGCTGGGTGGTGCGGGCCGGCCAGTCCGGGATGGTCACCTTGCCGCCGGTCACCAGCGCCGCCGCCAGGAACGGCTGGGCGTTGGACAGATCCGGCTCGATGGTCAGATCGCGGCCGAGCAGCGCGCCCGGCGTCACCCGCCAGACATTGGGCTCGCCGCCCGCCTCCGGGGTGTCCACCTGGGCGCCGACCGCGCGCAGCATGTCCACCGTCATCCGGATGTGCGGCAGCGACGGCAGGGTGGAGCCGATGTGCCGGACCTCCACCCCCTGGTTGAAGCGCGGGGCGGACAGCAGCAGCGCGGAGACGAACTGCGACGACGAGGATGCGTCGACCTCCACCGGCCCGCCGTCCAGCGCCCCCGAGCCCTGCACGGTCAGCGGCAGCGCGCCCCGCCCCTCGTCGTCGATCCGGGCGCCCAGCGCCCGCAGGGCGTCGATCACGCCGTGCAGGGGACGCTCGTAGGAGCGGGGGTCGCCGTCGAAGCGGACGGGGCCGTCGGCGAGGGTGGCGACCGGCGGCAGGAACCGCATCACCGTGCCCGCGTTGCCGACATCGACGGTGGCGTCGCCGCTCAGCCCGGCCGGGAGCACCCGCCATGCCTCGCCGGAGCCCCCCGCGACCGAGGAACTGGACGACACCGTCTCCTCGATGCCCACGCCCATTGCGCGCAGGGCACCGGCCATCAGCAGCGTGTCGCGGGAGCGGAGCGGGCGGCGCAGCCAGCCGGGCTCGGAGGCGAGGGCGGCGAGCACCAGGGCGCGATTGGTGACCGACTTGGACCCCGGCACGTGGACCGTCGCGTCGACGGCTCCGCTCGCGTGCGGGGCGGGCCAGAGGGCGGTGTGCGTGGTGTTGGGGGCCATACACCCACCTTATAAGGGGTGGGGTGGGCGGTGTTTTGCCTCCACGGCGGGGCGGGGAGGGATCGTCGGTATCTGTCCCGGGAATCTGCCGGGGGAACGGTCACGGCAGTCCGTCACGTCGTCCGCCGGCCCGTCCCCCGCCCCCGCGTCGCTCACACCTCCAGCAGCCACCGCCCGCCGCCGATCAGCGAGCACAGCGACACCGCGTGGAACAGGAAGAACCACAGCCCCGCCGGGACATGGGTGAGCCGGGAGAGCTGGTCCGCGTCCGAGTCGCCCGCGCCGCCGCGCGAGCGCTTGGCCTGGAGCTCGAAGGCCGGGCGCACCCCGCCCACCAGCAGGAACCACACCACCGCGTACGCGAAGGCGGCCTGCACCTGGGGCCCGGCCAGCCAGGACACCAGCAGGAACGCGGCCCCGCTGACGAACACCGTCAGCACGCCGTACGCGTTGCGGATCATCACCAGCATCGCCAGCAGCAGGCCCGTCGCCAGCCACAGCAGCAGGGTGATCCGGCCGGAGCCGAGCAGGGCGGCGCCGCCGAGCCCGAGCAGCGGCGGGGCGGTGTAGCCGGCGGCGGCGGTGAGGATCATGCCGATGCCGTGCGGCTTGCCCCGGCTCACGGTCAGCCCGCTGGTGTCCGAGTGCAGCCGGATGGCGGTGAGCGTGCGCCCGGTCAGCAGGGCGACCAGCCCATGGCCGCCCTCGTGGGCGATGGTGATCGCGTTCCGGGATATCCGCCAGGGGACGTGCGGGACGACGACCACGAGGGCGAGCAGCAGGGTCCCGATCACCACCCAGAGGTCGGGGGCGGGCTGGGTGCCGGTGAGCTGGTCCCAGAGGGAGGCGGCTGAGGTGGTGTCCGTGGTGCCCATGTTTCCGGGGCGCTCCCTGTCTCCCTGGCCGATCTGGCAGTGTGGCACGTATGTGCGGACGGTATGCATCGAGTCGTAGGCCCGAGGATCTCGCAGGAATCTTTGAGGTCGAGAAGTGGGAGCCGGAGGAGACCCTCGCGCCCGACTACAACGTCGCCCCGACCAAAGAGGTCTACGCGGTCCTGGACCGTGCCCTCAAAGACGCGGAGGACCCTCGTCCGGTTCGCCAGCTCCGCAAGCTGAAGTGGGGACTGGTGCCGTCCTGGGCCAAGACCCCCGAGGGCGGCGCCCGGATGATCAACGCCCGCGCGGAGACCGTGCACGAGAAGCCGTCCTTCCGCCGCGCCTTCGCCACCCGCCGCTGCATCCTGCCCGCCGACGGCTACTACGAGTGGGTCACCGGCAAGGACGAGCGGGAGCTGGAGGTCGAGGGCAGGAAGAAGCGGCCCCGCAAGCAGCCCTACTTCGTGCTCCCCGCCGACGGCTCGGTCTTCGCGATGGCGGGGCTGTACGAGTTCTGGCGCGACCGCACCCTGCCCGACGAGCACCCGGGGGCCTGGTGGGTGACCTGCTCGGTGATCACCACCGAGGCGGAGACGAGCCCCCTCGCCGTGTCCCCGGCCGACGGGCCCCACGTGCTCGCCGAGATCCACCCCCGGATGCCGCTGATGCTCACCCCGGACCGCTGGGACGACTGGCTGGACCCGACCCGCACCGACCCCGAGGACCTGCGCTCCCTGCTGGCCCCGCCACCGCCCGGCCTGATGCGCGCCTACCCGGTCTCCACCGCCGTCAGCAACGTCCGCAACAACGGCCCGGAACTGCTGAAGGAACTCGCCGCCCCCGAGGAGGGCACGCTGTTCTGACCGCCCGGTGAGGGAAGATCACCGGAGGCGACGGACACGGCGGCGAGAGAACGAACGGACAGCCGCCGACGATGACCAGCGGCGACGCAACGAACGGACCGTCGCCCAGGCCCGACGGCGACGGAAGGAACGCACCGCCGCCGCCCAGGCCCGGCGACGACGCAACGAACGGACAGCCGCCGCCCACGCCCAGCAACGACGCAACGAACGGACAGGCACCGGCATGACCGACGGCGACGACACCCCCGACAGCCCCGGCACCCCCGACAGCCCTGGCACCCCCGACACCCCCCAGACCGTCGAGACCGTCGAGACCGTAGGTACCGACGCCGGTCCCGCCCGGATCACCTGGCACCCGGCGCGCGCGGAGCGCCTGGTGCTCGCCGTCAGCCATGGCGCGGGCGGCGGCATCGGCGCCCGCGACCTCGTGGCCCTCGCCGCCGTCCTGCCGGCCCACGGCGTGACCGTCGCCCTGGTGGAGCAGCCCTGGCGGGTCGCCGGGAAGAAGGTCGCCCCGGCCCCGAAGACCCTGGACACCGGTTGGCGGGGCCTGTGGCCGGCCCTCGCCGCGCGCGGGCTGCCGGTGATCGCCGGGGGCCGCAGCGCGGGCGCCCGGGTCGCCTGCCGTACGGCCCTGGAACTGGGCGCCGCCGCCGTGCTCGCGCTCAGCTTCCCGCTGCACCCGCCGGGCAGGCCGGAGAAGTCCCGCGCCGGTGAGCTGCTCGGCGCCGGGGTGCCCACCCTGGTCGTCCAGGGCGGGAACGACCCCTTCGGCCGCCCCGCCGAGTTCCCGCCCGGCGGTGCCTACACCCTGGTCGAGGTGCCGTACGCCGATCATGGGCTCGCGGTGCCGAAGGCGGCCCCGCTCAGCCAGGGCGAGGCAGTGACGATCGTCACGGACCGGGTGGTGGAGTGGGCACAGGGGCTGCGCTGACGGGCGGGGGAATGCCCGTGCTTTGCCAGCTGTTGAAGGCGGACAGAAGGGCCGGGGCACCGGCGCCGAGAGCCTAGGAGAGGAAGTCCGCCGCATGGGTTCGACCACCGTCCCGAGCCGCGCTTCGCAGTCCGACCTGGAGTGGACGGTGCTGCACACCCCCAAGACCGCTCCGATTCGAGCGGCGGGCGGACCGGATCGTCGTCTATCCTCCGATTCTGGTGGGACCGGGTTCGGTCCTGCCCGGAAACTTGAGGAGGTGGGTCCGGTTCCCGGTACCGACGCAGGGACCGACTACGGCCAGGCGGAGCAGCCCGAGGGCCGGGGCAGCGGCGCGGAGACGACCGCTCAGCGCAGTGCGCGCTTCGAGCGGGACGCGCTGGAATTCCTCGACCAGATGTACTCGGCGGCGCTGCGCATGACGCGCAACCCGGCCGACGCGGAGGACCTGGTGCAGGAGACCTACGCCAAGGCGTACGCGTCCTTCCACCAGTTCCGCGAGGGCACCAACCTCAAGGCGTGGCTGTACCGGATCCTCACCAACACCTTCATCAACTCGTACCGCAAGAAGCAGCGTGAACCCCAGCGCTCCGCGGCCGAGGAGATCGAGGACTGGCAGCTCGCCCGCGCCGAGTCGCACATGTCGACCGGTCTGCGCTCCGCCGAGTCGCAGGCGCTGGACCATCTGCCCGACTCGGATGTGAAGGAAGCGCTCCAGGCGATCCCCGAGGAATTCCGCATCGCCGTCTATCTCGCGGATGTCGAGGGCTTTGCCTACAAGGAGATCGCGGACATCATGGGGACACCCATCGGTACGGTGATGTCCCGGCTGCACCGGGGACGCCGTCAACTGCGCGGAATGCTGGAGGACTACGCCCGTGAGCGCGGGCTCGTCCCGGCGGGCGCCGGAGAGTCGAACGAAGCGAAAGGCTCGGGCTCATGAGCTGCGGAGAGCCGCACGAGACGGACTGCAGTGAGGTACTCGACCATCTGTACGAGTTCCTCGACAGCGAGATGCCCGACATCGACCGGGACAAGTTCCAGCAGCACTTCGAGGAGTGCTCTCCGTGCCTGGAGAAGTACGGCCTGGAGCAGGCCGTGAAGAAGCTGGTCAAGCGCTGCTGCGGCCATGACGACGTGCCCAGCGATCTGCGGGCCAAGGTGATGGGCCGGCTGGAGCTGATCCGCTCCGGACAGACCGCGCCCGAGCACGATGTGACCACCAGCAGCACCGCCGCGCAGGAGTCCTGACCCCCCGCCCCCGCGGCGCGGGGGCGTCCTGCGAGCCGCCCCGCGTCACCCGAACGTGCTAATCAACGGGTTATCCGCCCGCGTTCCCCGCCCCGCCGTCCTAGGCTCCGGAGCCTGGACAGGCATGGAGAGGCTCGGGGGAGGGCGTCATGGCGGCGAGACCGGCACAGGCCCGTGTGTACATCGCCTGTGCCGCGCTGATCGCGCTCGCCTGTCTCACCCCCGTCGCCGGACTGCGCACCCCGTGGTGGGCCGTCGCCGCCCTGGCCGTGCTGCACGCGGCGGGGGAGCGGCTCGCCCGGCGCCGCTTCGCCGGCACCTGCTACCCCGTGCTGCTCGCCGGGGCGTTTCTGCTGCCGCCGCCCGCCGCCGCGCTGGTGGTGCTGCCGGGGGCGCTGATCGCCGAGGTCGAGCAGAGCCCGCGCGGCTGGCGGCGGCTGTGGCGGGCCTCGCGGCTGGTGGTCGCCGTCTGGACCGCGACCCACGCCCACTGGACGTTCGGCGGCCGGGACGCGGTGGTCGCCTCCGACTTCCCCTACGCGCTGCTCCCGGCCGCCGCCGCCGTCCTCGCCTTCGGCCTGGTCCTCACCGCCCTCGACGGCGGCATCCTCGTGCTGGCCGAGGGCGTCCCCGCGCGGCGGGCCTGGCGCGGGCTGCTGTCCCGCTCGCTCGGGCCGATCGCCGTGCACGGACTCGCCGGGCTGATGATGGCCGTGCTGTGGCGCAGCCCCTACGGGCCGGTCGCCGCGCTGCTGGTGCTGCTGCCGATGTGCGTCTCCTGGTGGGCGTTCGCCCAGTACCACCGGGAGAGCGCCGCCCATCAGGCGACCATCCGCGCGCTGGTCCAGGCCGTCGACATCAAGGACGGCTACACCCGCGGCCACAGCGAGCGGGTCGGCCAGGCGTCGATGCTGATAGCCCGGGAACTCGGCCTGGACGAGGAGCGCGTCGAACTCATCCGCTTCGCCGGGATCCTGCACGATGTCGGCAAGCTCGGCGTCCCCACCCGGCTGCTCCGCAAGGACGGGCCGCTCACCCCCGAGGAACGCCGGGTGATCGAACTGCACCCGGAGTACGGCCACGAGATGGTGCGCGGCATCGGCTTCCTCGGCGAGGCCCGCTCCGCGATCCTCCACCACCATGAACGCCTCGACGGCAGCGGCTACCCCTACGGCCTGGCCGGCAGCCAGATCCCCGAACCCGCCCGGGTCGTCGCCGTCGCCGACGCCTTCGACGCCATGACCTCCACCCGCTCCTACAGCCGGGCCCGCCCGGTACCGGTCGCGCTCGCGGAACTGCGGCGCTGCGCGGGCGCGCAGTTCGACCCGCGGATGGTCGAGGCCCTGGTCCGGGCGCTGGGCCGGGCCCCCACCGGCGACCACCCCACCGGCTGGCACCCGGCCGTCACCTCCGACGAACCCCGCGCCCCCCGTATCTCCCTCCCGGCGGCGGTCCGCCGCCAGGGGGCGCACCGGTGACCGCGTACGCGGTGCCGGGCCGGTCGCCGGACCGGATGGCGGGCCGGGTGCTGTGCGGGCTGCTGCACGGCTACGCCGGGCTCGCCGCCTGCGTCTGTCTCGCCCTGACCCTGTGGCACGGGCTGGCGGGACGGGGGATCGCGCTGGTGTTCGGGATCCTGGTGGCCGTCGGTGAGCTGACCCGCTGGACCTGGACCGAGGACCGCGACGCCGCGCCGCTCGCCACGGCCGGGGCGCTCTCGTACGCGCTGCTCGGCTCGGTGGCCGGGACGCCGACCGAGCACGGGGTCGTCCAGGTCGTCACCGTCGTCTTCGCGGCGACCCTGGCCGGGAGCGTCCCGCACATCGCCCGCCGCCGCGGCCCGACCCTCGACCATCTCACCCGGCGCATCCTGAGCGTCGGCTTCGCCGCCGTCTGCTTCCAGCCCCTGTACCGGCAGGGGGTGTTCGACGACTGGGGCGGCCCCGGCTACGCCCTGCTGCTCACCCTGATCCTGGCCCTGACCGCGCTCTGCGACGCCGTGCTGGCCGGGGCGCTGGCGCACGCCCGCACCGGCTGGCCGTTCGGCCCGCTGCTGCGCGAGGAGCTGCGGGCGATGCGCGGGATCGGCTCGGCGGTGTGCGCGACCGGCGCGGTGATGGCGCTCGGGGTCGCCGTCGCCGGGCTGTGGGCGCTCCCGTTGTTCGCGCTGCCGCTGCTGCTGGCCCAGGTCACCTTCCGGCGCTACTCCGCCGTCCGCGCCACCTACCGCCAGACCATCGCCTCCCTCGCCCGCGCCACCGAGATCGCCGGGTACACCCCGGCCGGGCACGCCCACCGGGTCGCCGCCCTCAGCCAGGCCGTCGGCCGGGACCTCGGGCTCACCGAGCCGGAGCTGACCGTGCTGGAGTACGCGGCCCTGATGCACGACATCGGCCAGCTCAGCCTGGTCGACCCGGTCCCGGCCGGCGCCACCGCCGAGCTGCCCGCCGCGGAGCAGCGCCGGATAGCCCTGCTCGGCGGCGCGGTCGTCCGCCAGACCGGCGTCGACGCGGCCGTCGCCGCCGTGGTGGAACGCCAGGCCGACCCCTACCGCGAACAGCCGGTGGCGGCGAGGATCGTCAGGGCGGTCAACGCGTACGAGGAGAAAGCGCGGGAAGCCGGTCCCGGAGGGCCGCTCACCGCGCTGGAGGAACTGCGGCTGGCGACCGCCGGGGACTACGCCCCGGAGGTCGTGGAAGCCCTCGCCAGGGTGCTGGCCAACCAGGGCGGGACCGGGTGAGCGGGGGCCCGCACAGGGGGTCTGACCCCGGGCCCGGCTGGGTAACCCATGGGTAATGAGCGCCCTTCCAGCGGTACGTGGTTGGATGCGAGGAAGAGGGTGTCCGGGGGCTCGGCCAGCCCACCGAACGGAACTGGCAGGCGGGAATCGTGAGGATCTTCGGCAAGGGACGGCACCGGCCCTCCGCCTCCTGGCGGCAGGCCACGGACCGTGCGTTCACGCTGATCGGCGACGGCCGGTACGAGGACGCCGGAGCGCTGCTGACACGGGCGGCCGATCTGGAGCCCTGGCTGTCGGAGTCCTGGTTCAACCTGGCCCTGCTGCACAAGTTCCGGCACGACTGGGAGCAGGCGCGGGCCGCCGGGCTCCGGGCGGTCGCCCTGCTGGACCGGGAGACCGGGGCACCCGACTGGTGGAACGTCGGGATCGCCGCCACCGCCCTCCAGGACTGGCCGCTGGCCCGCCGCGCCTGGCAGGCGTACGGGCTGCACGTACCGGGCGGTGCCACCGACTCCGGTGAGCCGGTCGGCATGGATCTGGGCAGCGCGGCGGTCCGGCTGTCGCCGGAGGGCGAGGCCGAGGTGGTGTGGGGGCGGCGGCTGGATCCGGCGCGGATCGAGGTGCTGTCCATCCCGCTGCCGTCGTCGGGGCGGCGCTGGGGCGAGGTCGTCCTGCACGACGGGGTGCCGCACGGCGAGCGGACCACCTCCGCCGGGCACGCCTACCCGGTCTTCGACGAGATCGAGCTGTGGGCGCCGTCACCGGTGCCGACCTGGGTGGTGCTGCTGGACGCGGCGACCGAGGCCGACCGGGACGCGCTGGAGCAGCTGGCCGCGGACGCCGGGTTCGCGGCGGAGGACTGGTCGTCGTCGGTGCGGCTGCTGTGCCGGCTGTGCTCGGAGTCACGGATGCCGTCCGACGAGGGGGACGGGGAGCATCTGGATCCCCACGATCACAGCGAGCCGGGTCAGCCGGGGCCGCTGGGGCACCGGACGGACGGGCAGCTGTGGGTGCCGGAGCGGGAGTGCGGGGTGGCTGCGCCGGCTTCGCTGGTGCGGGGGTTGCTGGACGGGTGGGTGGCTGACTCTCCGGAGTCGCGGGACTGGCGGGATCTCGAAGAGGTGTGTTGATCTTTTGGTGCCGGGTGCGGGTCGGTGGTCGCTTCTCGCGCGGTTCCCCGCGCCCCTGAATGGCTGCGTACCCTGTGTGTGCATCTACCCCTAGTTCTTTTCAGGAAGGCGTACGTCCGTCATGGCTCAGCAGGACACCGAACAGCAGCACGTGGGCGTGCTTCCCGTCGACGCGGATGGGTTTGTCGTGGACACGGAGGGCTGCGAGGAGCGGGAGCTTGCCTACCGTGAGCGGGGGACCTCGCGGGCGATCACGGTCGTGGGCAACCCGGTGCTGCACAAGGAGTGCCGGGACGTCACCGAGTTCGACGACGCGCTGCGCACCCTGGTCGACGACATGTTCGCCAGCCAGCGCACCGCCGAGGGCGTCGGGCTCGCCGCCAATCAGATCGGCGTCGATCTGAAGGTGTTCGTGTACGACTGCCCGGACGACGAGGGCAACCGGCATGTGGGGGTGGTCTGCAACCCCGAGGTGGTGGAGCTGCCCGCGGAGCGGCGGAGCCTGGACGACAGCAACGAGGGCTGTCTCTCGGTGCCGGGGGCGTACGCGCCGCTCGCGCGGCCGGACTACGCCGAGGTGACCGGGCAGGACGAGCGGGGCAATCCGATCAAGGTGCGGGGCAGCGGATACTTCGCTCGGTGTTTGCAGCACGAGACCGACCATCTGTACGGGTACCTCTACATCGACCGGCTGTCCAAGCGGGAGCGCAAGGACGCGCTGCGGCAGATGGCCGAGAACGAGCCGCGCTACCCCGTCGTCCCCAACGACTGAGCGGCTGCCGACGGCAGCCGGACGAACGGCGCCCGACCGGGAGGGAAACCGGTCGGGCGCCGTTCGTCTGTCCGCCGTCCGGCCGATCGGGTGCCCACTCCTACTGATCCACAATCGGTCACGCAAGAGGGGATTCGGGGCATGTTGGGGTAGTGAATGGAGCAAATCCGTTCCCAGATCGGTCAGTTGTGGTGCTGAATGGGAAGTGCGGGGATACGCAACGGCGCCCGCCCGGTACTCGGGAGGGGTGTGCGCAACTGGCGGCTGAGAGGGGTTTGTTCGTGTCTTTCCCACACGGCACCACATCGACGACGACCGCGATCCCACCATCGCTCTCTCTCCCGGTGATCGAGTCGGCGTTTCCACGGCAGCTGCACCCGTATTGGCCCCGGCTCCAGGAGAAGACCCGTACCTGGCTGCTCGAAATGCGGCTCATGCCGGCCGACACAGTGGAGGAATATGCCGATGGACTTTGCTACACCGATCTCATGGCCGGGTTCTACATCGGCGCCCCGGATGACGTACTCCAGGCGATAGGCGACTACAGCACCTGGTTCTTCGTCTGGGACGACCGCCACGACCGGGACATCGTGCACCACCGCCCCGAGTCCTGGCGCCGGCTGCGGCAGCGGCTGCACGCGGCCCTCGACGCCCCCGGGGGCCATCTGCACCACAAGGATCCCCTGGTGGCGGGGTTCGCGGACAGTATGACCCGGCTGCTGTCCTTTCTGCCCGGTACCTGGAACGCGCGCTTCGTACGGCACTTCCACGCGGTCATCGAGGCGTACGACCGCGAGTTCCACAACCGCACCGAGGGGATCGTCCCCGGCGTCGAGGAATATCTCGCGCTGCGCCGGCTGACCTTCGCGCACTCGATCTGGACGGATCTGCTGGAGCCGGCCGCCGGGCTGGAACTCCCGCGCCCGGTGCGCAGACACCCGGCCTTTCGCCGGGCGGCGCTGCTCAGTCAGGAATTCGCCGCCTGGTACAACGACCTCTGCTCACTCCCCAAGGAAATAGCGGGCGCCGAGGTGCACAATCTCGGGATCAGTCTGGTCACCCATGAGGGACTGACCCTCGAAGAATCCGTCGCCGAAGTACGGCGCCGGGTCGAGGAATGTATTTCTGAATTCCTGGTCGCCGAACAGCAGGCTCTGATATTCGCCGACGAACTGGACGGCGACGGCACGGTGGTCGGAAAGGAATTCGGTGCGGCCGTCCGCGCCTGCGTCGCGAACATGCGGAACTGGTTCAGTTCCGTCTACTGGTTCCACCATGAATCCGGCCGGTACCGGGTCGACAGCTGGGACGACCGGTCCACGCCCCCGTACGTCAACAACGAAGCGGCAGGTGAGAAATGACCGTCGAGTCGGTGAGACCCGGAGCCACCGCACCCGGGCCCGAGGAACTGCGTGAACCGCCCCTCGCGGGGGGTGGGATGCCGGTGGTCGGGCACGGCCTGAAACTGGTGCGCGACCCGCTCGGCTTCATGTCCGGGCTCCGCGCCCACGGCGAGGTGGTCCGGCTGAGGCTCGGTCCCAAGACGGTGTACGCCGTCACCACCCCGGAACTGACCGGGGCGCTCGCCCTCGACCCCAACTACAAGATCGACGGCCCGCTCTGGGAGTCCCTGGAGGGCCTGCTCGGCAAGGAGGGCGTGGCCACCGCCAACGGCCCGCGCCACCGCCGCCAGCGGCGCACCATCCAGCCCGCCTTCCGGCTCGACGCCATCCCGTCCTACGGGGCGATCATGGAGGAGGAGGCCCATGCCCTGACCGAGCGCTGGCAGCCCGGCGCGACCATCGACTGCACCGGCGAGGCGTTCCGGGTCGCGGTGCGGGTGGCCGCCCGCTGTCTGCTGCGCGGGGACTACATGGACGAGCGGGCGGAGCGGTTGTGCGACGCGCTCGCGGTGGTCTTCAAGGGCATGTACCGGCGGATGGTGGTGCCGCTCGGCCCGCTCTACCGGCTACCGCTTCCGGCCAACCGGAAATTCAACCGGGCCTTGGCCGATTTGCATCTCCTGGTGGACGAGATCGTCGCCGAGCGCCGGGCCTCCGGTCAAAAGCCGGACGATTTGCTGACGGCATTGCTGTCGGCGAAGGACGAAAAGGGTGACCCCATCGGGGAACAGGAGATCCACGACCAGGTGGTCGCGATAGTCCTGCCCGGCAGTGAAACCGTGGCGTCCACGATCATGTGGCTGCTCCACATCCTCGCCGAACATCCGGAGCACGCGGACAAGGTGCGCGACGAGGTCCAATCCGTCACCGGCGGGCGCCCGGTCGCATTCGGGGACGTCCGCAAGCTGACCCACACCAACAATGTCGTCGTCGAGGCGATGCGTTTGCGTCCCGCCGTATGGATACTGACCCGCCGTGCAGTGGCGGACTCCGAACTCGGCGGGTATCGCATTCCGGCCGGTGCGGACATCGTCTACAGCCCGTACGCGGTCCAGCGCGATCCGCGGTCGTACGACGGGAACCTCTCCTTCGATCCCGACCGGTGGCTTCCCGAGCGGGCTAAGGACGTTCCGAAATTCGCCATGAGCCCGTTCAGCGTCGGCAATCGCAAGTGCCCCAGCGATCACTTCTCGATGGCCCAGCTGTCGCTGATCACGGCGGCGGTGGCCACCCGGTACCGGTTCGAGCAGGTGGCCGGTTCCGACGACACCACCCGGGTGGGCATCACCCTGCGGCCCAACCGGCTGCTGCTCACCCCGGTGGCGCGTTAGCGACCACGCGTCAGGGACCGGGGGCCAGGAGGTCAGGCGGCCTCCGGGCCCCTGAACGTGCGCCGGTAGGCGTTCGGGGTGATGCCCACCGCACGCAGGAACTGGTGCCGCATCGCCGCCGCCGAGCCGAACCCGGTGCGCGCGGCGATCCCCTCCACCGTCTCGTCCGACGCCTCCAGCAGCCGCTGGGCCAGCAGCACCCGCTGCCGCAGGATCCAGCGGTAGGGGGTGGTGCCGGTCTCCTGCTGGAAGCGGCGGGCGAAGGTGCGCGGGGACATCAGCGCCCGCGCCGCGAGCTGCTCGACCGTCATCTCCTCGGCGAGGTGCTGGTCCATCCAGGCCAGCACCTCGCCGACGGTGTCGCAGGCCGAGGCGGGCAGGGGGCGCTCGATGTACTGGGCCTGGCCGCCGTCCCGGTGCGGCGGGACCACCATCCGCCGGGCGATCCGGTTGGCGACCTCGGTGCCCTGCTCCTTGCGGACGATGTGCAGACAGGCGTCGATCCCGGCGGCGGTACCCGCCGAGGTGATCACCGGATCGTCGTCCACGTACAGCACGTCCTGCTCCACCTTGGCGCGCGGATAGCGCCGGGACAGCTCCTCGGCGTGCATCCAGTGGGTGGCGCAGCGCCGGCCGTCCAGCAGCCCGGCGGCGCCCAGCACGAAGACCCCGGAGCAGACGCTGAGCACCCGGGCGCCCCGGTCGACGGCCCGGACCAGCGCGTCCAGGAACGCGGGCGGATAGTCCCGGACGACGTACTCGTTGCCCGCCGGGACGGCGATCAGGTCGGCGCTCTCCAGCCGCTCCAGGCCGTGCTCGGTGGTCAGGGTGAAGCCGGGGACATGGGTGGTGAGGCTGGGGCCGTCGGCGGAGACCACGGCGAAGTCGTAGACCGGCAGTCCCTCCTCGCTGCGGTCCATTCCGAAGACCTCGCAGACGACCCCCAGCTCAAAGGGGTGAGCGCCGTCGAGCAGGGCGACGGCCACGTTCTTCAGCATGGTGCCAGTGTGCCGCGCCCTTGGCAGGAAATCGAGGGCGTACGGCAGTCCTGCCACTGTTGGTAAGGAGTATCCGACAGGACACTGATGTCATGACTAGCGCACAGACAGAAGGACTCCTCGGCATGCTGGCCGTTCTCGGCATCCTGCTCCTCGTGATCCTCCCCGCGCTGATCGGCGCGGTGCGCGAGGGGCGCATCGACCGTCAGCTCAGGGAGGCCGAGCGAGGGGAGGACCGACCGGCGGACCGGGACCCTCAGAAGTCCTCGTCCAGGTCCACGGTGCCCTCCACCGCCACCTGGTACGCCGAGGGCCGCCGCTCGAAGAAGTTGGTCAGCTCCTGAACCCCCTGGAGCTCCATGAAGGAGAAGGGGTTCTCGGAGCCGTAGACCGGCGCGAAGCCCAGCCGGGTCAGCCGCTGGTCGGCGACACACTCCAGGTACTGCCGCATCGACTCGGTGTTCATCCCCGGGAGGCCGTCACCGCACAGGTCGCGCGCGAACTGCAGCTCGGCCTCGACGGCCTCCCGCAGCATGCCGACCACCTGCTCCTGGAGCCGGTCGTCGAACAGCTCCGGCTCCTCCTTGCGGACGGTGTCGACCACCTCGAACGCGAAGGACATGTGCATGGTCTCGTCGCGGAACACCCAGTTGGTGCCGGTGGCCAGACCGTGCAGCAGACCCCGGCTGCGGAACCAGTAGACGTAGGCGAAGGCCCCGTAGAAGAACAGGCCCTCGATACAGGCGGCGAAGCAGATCAGATTCAGCAGGAACCGCCGCCGGTCCGAGGCCGTCTCCAACTGGTCCAGCTTCTCCACCGAGTCCATCCAGCGGAAGCAGAACGCGGCCTTCTCCCGGATGGAGGGGATGTTCTCCACCGCCGCGAAGGCGGCGTTGCGGTCCTCCGGGTCGGGGAGATAGGTGTCCAGCAGCGTCAGATAGAACTGGACGTGCACGGCCTCCTCGAAGAGCTGCCGGGACAGATACAGCCGCGCCTCGGGTGAGTTGATGTGCTTGTAGAGGGTCAGCACCAGATTGTTCGCCACGATCGAGTCGCCGGTCGCGAAGAAGGCGACCAGCCGGCCGATGAGGTGCTGCTCGGCAGCGCTGAGCTTCGCCAGATCGGCGACGTCCGAGTGGAGATCGACCTCCTCGACCGTCCAGGTGTTCTTGATGGCGTCCCGGTAGCGCTCGTAGAAGTCGGGGTAGCGCATCGGCCGGAGGGTCAGCTCGAACCCGGGGTCGAGCAGGTTCTGGCTTCGGTGGGTGGACATTACTGGCATGCCTCGCAGGACTCGGGGTTCTCCAGGGAGCAGGCGACGGCCTCGGGGTCGGCGGCGGCCTGCTGGAGGGGGATGGACTGCTCGGGGCGGCTCTGCCCCTGGGCGGCGCGCGCGATCCGGGTCGCCGGACGCGAGCGCAGGTAGTACGTGGTCTTCAGCCCCTGCTTCCAGGCGTAGACGTACATCGAGGAGAGCTTCCCGATGGTCGGCGTCTCCAGGAACAGATTCAGCGACTGGGACTGGTCCAGATACGGGGTACGGGCGGCGGCCATGTCGATCAGACCGCGCTGCGGGATCTCCCAGGCGGTCCGGTACAGCCCCCGCACCTCCTCCGGGATCCACCCGAAGCCCTGCACCGACCCATTGGCCTCGCGCAGCGCCTCCCGGGTCCGCGCGTCCCACACCCCCAGGTTCTTCAGATCCTGCACCAGATAGGAGTTCACCTGGAGGAACTCACCCGACAGCGTCTCGCGCTTGAACAGGTTGGACACCTGCGGCTCGATGCACTCGTACACCCCGGCGATGGAGGCGATGGTCGCGGTCGGGGCGATGGCCAGCAGCAGGGAGTTGCGCAGCCCGGTGACGGCGATACGTTCCCGCAGCGCGGCCCACCGCTCGGGCCAGGCGGTGGTGACCCCGTAGTGGTCGGGGTGCAGCACCCCTCGGGCGGTACGGGTCTTCTCCCAGGCAGGCAGCGGGCCGACCCGCTCGGCGAGATCGGCGGACGCCTCGTACGCGGCCAGCATGATCCGCTCGGCGATCCGGGTGGACAGCGCCTTCGCCTCCGGCGAGTCGAAGGGCAGCCGCAGCTTGAAGAAGACGTCCTGGAGGCCCATCGCGCCCAGGCCGACCGGCCGCCAGCGGGAGTTGGAGCGGCCCGCCTGCTCGGTCGGGTAGAAGTTGATGTCCACGACCCGGTCGAGGAAGGTCACGGCGGTACGGACGGTCTCGTCCAGCCGCTCCCAGTCGATGTCCCCGGTGGCCTGGTCGACGAAGGCGCCGAGATTGACCGACCCGAGATTGCAGACGGCCGTCTCGCCGTCGTCCGTCACCTCCAGGATCTCCGTGCAGAGATTGGAGGAGTGGACGACCTGGCCGGGCTCGGCGGTCTGGTTGGCGGTGCGGTTGGCGGCGTCCTTGAAGGTCATCCAGCCGTTGCCGGTCTGGGCGAGGGTGCGCATCATGCGCCCGTACAGATCGCGGGCGGGCAGGGTCTTGCGCGCCAGCCCCTTCGCCTCCGCCGCCCGATAGGCCGCGTCGAACTCGTCCCCCCACAGATCCACCAGCTCCGGCACATCCGCCGGGGAGAACAGCGACCAGACGCCGTCGGAGTCGACCCGCCGCATGAACTCGTCCGGCACCCAGTGCGCGAGATTCAGATTGTGGGTACGCCGGGCATCCTCACCGGTGTTGTCGCGCAGCTCCAGGAACTCCTCGATGTCGGAGTGCCAGGTCTCCAGGTACACCGCCGCCGCGCCCTTGCGCCGCCCGCCCTGGTTCACGGCGGCCACCGAGGCGTCCAGCGTCTTCAGGAACGGCACGATCCCGTTGGAGTGCCCGTTGGTGCCCCGGATCAGCGAACCGCGTGACCGGATCCGGGAGTACGACAGCCCGATGCCGCCGGCGTGCTTGGAGAGCCGGGCGACCTGGTGGTAGCGGTCGTAGATGGAGTCCAGCTCGTCCTTGGGGGAGTCGAGGAGGTAGCAGGAGGACATCTGGGGGTGGCGGGTGCCGGAGTTGAAGAGGGTGGGGGAGGAGGGGAGGTAGTCCAGCCGGCTCATCAGCCGGTAGAGGGCCGCCACCTCGTCCAGCGCGCGGACGGTCCCGTCCTCCGCCAGCCCGGCCGCCACCCGCAGCAGGAAGTGCTGGGGGGTCTCGATCACCTTGCGGGTGATGGGGTGGCGCAGCAGGTAGCGGCTGTGCAGGGTGCGCAGCCCGAAGTAGCCGAAGAGGTCGTCGGCGGTCGGATCGATGAGGCCGTCGAGCCGCTCCGCGTACGTCTGTACGAAATCGTGGGTGCGGTCGGCGATCAGGCCCTCGCGGTGACCGGTCGCCACCGACCCGGTGAAGGTGGTGACACCCTGCGAGGCGGCCTCGGCGGCGATGGTGAGGGTCAGCAGCCGGGCGGCCAGCCGGGAGTAGGCGGGGTCCTCGGAGATCAGCCCGGCAGCGGCCTCGGTCGCCAGCTCCCGCAACTCCGCCTCGTCCGCGCGGGCGGAACGGCCCCGCAGCGCGGCGGCGGCCACCCGGCCGGGGTCGGCGTCGGGGAGGTCGGCGGTCAGCGTCGTCAGCGTCCGCAGGAGGGCGGTTCCGGGACCGTCGGGCTCCGTGGCGGTAGCCGCGGGGGTGACTGCTGAAGCCGGGTCTGCTGGCGCGATCGTCACGTGGGGCTCTCCCTCGCTCGGCACGGGGCCTCGGGGAGGGCAGGGGGCGGTGACGCACGAGCGCGGGTACGCGTCGCGTCCACCGGCCCATTCCACGAGGCCCGGACGTCATGGCACCCGGGCCGGGTGGCCGGGCGCACTGTCGGCAGGTCCTCGGACTGGCCATGGCGTGCTGACACGGGGCTGGATGGCACCGCGAATACGCACATGTACACCGTTGCGGGACAGTTCCGGATTCGCACCGGATTCCCCTGCGGCGACAGCGAGCATGAGCATACATGTAGTGCCCGGTCGCCGTGTCACCCCCAGATGTTGTGTCGCGCCGGTTTCACAGTGTCAACTCGTAGGTGAGAAGAGTGAGGTCGTCCAGGTGCGGCACGGGATTCCAGTCCCGGTGCGGGGTACGGACGAAACCGAGCCGTTCGTAGAGGCGGTGGGCGGCGTGCATCCCGCTCTGCGTGGACAGCACGATGCGCTCCGCGCCGGGGCGAGCGATGCAGGCCCGGACGAGGGCCTCACCGATGCCGTGACGCCGGGCTTTGGGCGCGACGGCGAGGATGCGGATCTCGGCCTCGTCGCTCGCGGCGGCGGGCGTCCCGCCGGGTGCGATGAAGATCACGGTGTCGGCGGCTCGGTCGGGAACGCCGGTGCGTGGGGGTGGGATGCCGGGTGCGGGTCGTGGTGGGCTGGTCGCGCAGTTCTCCCCCAGAGGGGGCACCCCCACCCCCAGAGGGGGCACCCCCAGCGCCCCTTAGGGGGGTGGGGGTGCTCGGCGTTCAGAGGGTGGCTGGTTGGGCCCGTGGGCGCCGTCTCCTCGTCAGGACCGGTCGACCCCGAACTCGTACGCGACTTCCCAGCGCACGTTCGGCACGGCGATGTCCGCCGTCTCGATGGGGCGTCCGTCCGTGTCGTAGTAGGTGCGCTCGATCGTGAGCAGCAGGTCGCCGAGGTTGATGCCGAGCAGGTTGGCCTGTTCCTGGGTGGCGCGGCCGGGGCGCGGGATCTCGACGGCGGTGTCGATGACGACACCGAGGGACCGCATGCGCTCGACCACCCCCATGCCCGCGAGCGGACCCATCTCGGGGAGTACGACCGGAGTGCCGTCCGTGATCGCCATGGGCTCCCACGACTCGGAGAGCTGGACCGGCTGACCGTCGCCGAGGAACTCGTACCGTGTGAAGACGCAGAGGTCTCCGGGCTCGATGGCCAGGCGCTCCGCGATGCGTTCCGGGGCGGGGGTGCGGGCGGCGCTGTGCGCCTCCCAGGTGCCGGTCCTGCCCTGCTCCTTCATGTCGGCGCGGAACGGTGAACCGCCACGCCGTTCGCGGTGGCGGGAGCGGACCATACGGAGCCGTGGGCGTGGCTTGCGGACGTACGTCCCTGATCCGGCGCGGCCTTCCAGGAGGCCCTCGATGATCAGGCGGTCGACGGCACGCTGGGTGACGTTCCTGCCCACGCCGTACTCGTCGGCGAGCTGCGCGCGCGAGGGCAGGCGCTCACCGACGGCCCATTCTCCGGCGAGGATGCGGGCGCGCAGGACGTTGGCCAGGTCAAGGTGGGGGGCCTCTTGGGGCATGGTGGCTCTCTGGTTTCCCTTGGCGGTCGGGTAATTCACTCTCGTCGGCTCACGCAAGCGGCGGGCCGGATTCTGTCCCGTGGCTTCCACGAACGTGGGCGGGCATCAGATGCAGTAGGGGTCTTCCGCTATCGAGGATTCGATCTGTTCCAGAGCGTCTCGTAGACCGCTGGGAACAGCGCGCAGTGTTCTGCCGTAGCGGGCCGTTCTGGTCAGTAGTCGGAGGGTGCGGGCTGAGGATGTCTCGCCGATGACCGGGACGATCGACGTGGCCAGTTCCTCGGCCTCCTGCCACGCCTCCACTCCCAGATAGCAGGCCAGGAGGCGGACCCCGGAGATACCCCGGTATCCCACCTTGGCCCCCGCTTCCTGGCGCACGGCTCTTTGGAGGTAGGGAATCCCCTTCTTCCACTCTCCCCAGTCCTGGAAGGCGAATCCTTGATGCCCGTCGATTTCGTCCGCAGTGATCCACCACGCCCACATCGGGTCGTTCTCCCGTTCGCTCTCCTGGAGGAGGGAGCGGGCATGGGCGAAGGACCGGGTGGCCTCCGCTTCCTGCCCCGAGCCGGACAATCCCTTCGCCTCACGCACCCTGAAGATCGCTTCGACGCGCGGCGAGATCCCGGATCTCTCGATGATCGACCGCGCGATGGCCAGTTCCTCGCGGGGTCGCCCCACCCATCCGGCCTGCATCGCCATGTTCTGGAGGATCAGCAACTCGATGGATCGGTCACCCGAGAGCTGTGCCAGGAACAAAGCCTCCTGATTGAACCGGCGGGCAGCCGCATGTTCCTCGGCGTCGAAGAGGGCCCATCCGGCGACCTCGGCCAATTCGGCCGCCGCTGCCTGGATGTCGTGTTCATTCGCGCCGTCGTAGGCGTCTTCCCCCAGACGGCGATGGACCTTCTTGAATGATCGGGCCGCCACATCCGCGATGGGCAACCCGTTCATCTCATTGTCGAGCGCGACCAGATGCCGGGACATATCCCGGATGCTGAGTGCCAGATCCTCGCCTCTCTCATCACGGGGGAGGGGGAGGCCGGCCGGGGCGGGAGCCAGTATCGACGCCAGTTCTTCCGGCTCGACTTCCAGCAGCGATGCCATCCTCGGCCATTGATGCGGGTGCGGATCGACTTCCCCGCGTTCCCAGCGCTGCACCGTACTGCGATCCACGCTCAACGCCTCGGCAAAGCGTTCCTGGGTGTAACCGCTCGACTTCCGGCGCTGCGCCAAGCGCTTCCGCTTGCCTGCCATGACCGCACTCCATCCGGCTGTGGTCTGCCTTGGTGAGCGTACCCAGTGAAGCCAAAGCGCAGCCTTGGTGCGGCAGTTGTGCAGTGGTGGCGGCCCAGCTCCTCCGATTGGCTTTTACGACACGTAAAGACCCCCGCGACGCGGCGAACGTCCGGGGGCGTGGCCACCAGCCAGTAGGAGCTGATGACAGTGAGCATTATCCATACGCTCTCGAAGTGGGCGCTGTCCTTGTTACTCCCAGGCCCCGGCAAGCGCCGCGCCGGTGTCTGTCCCGTCTGCGGGAACCCCGCGTCGCGCGGGCGCGTCCCCGCACCCTTGTCCACGCCCCGCATCCCCGCCCAACGGACCCCCCGATGAACGCCGGTACCCCGCCCCCGCCCGGACAGTCCCGGATGACCATCGAGACGTACCGCGTCCGCCCCGACGGCGAGCGCACCGGCCACACCCCGCAGCGGACCTACCGCCCCGGCCCCGGCCCACTCCTCCTCCTCGACCCCCTCCGCTGGCCACCCTGCCGCTGCCCCCGCTGCCGTACCGGGGACCAGTAGCCCCCCACCCATCCGGCCGGGACCTCCTCACCCCGGCCGGACCACCCCACCCAGGGCCGCTGGGGGTGCCCCCTCTGGGGGAGGAACTGCGCGACCCACCACAACGGACCCGCACCCGACCCCGTACCGACACCACCCCCACCCCTCAACAACACCGAAACCCCTCCCGGGGATCCGCCTCCGCCCGCTCCACCCGCATCCGCTCGAACTCCCTCCGCGTCGGCACCTCCGCCTCCGCGTGCCCCTTCCTCAGATGCGCGCAGTACCGGTCGTACGCCGACTCGTCCGTCAGCTCCCGCAGATACCACCGCACGCCCTCACCGATCCGCCGCGACAGCCGCACGCCCCCACCGACCCACCGCGACAGCCGCACGCCCCCACCGATCCACCGCGAGACCCGCACGCCCCCACCGATCCATCGCGACACCCCCACCCCCACCCCCTCACCGATCCACCGCAGTACCGACCCCCGCACGCTCCGCCTCCTCCCTCTCCCTCATCTCCGCCTTCTCCTCCTTCGTCGCGAACAACCCGTCCGGCGCCACAATCCTCGACTCGACATACGCCGCCTCGCTCAGCGTCGACAGAGCCGGGCGGCGGACATGCCGCACGCACACCCTCCCCGCGTCGATCAGCACCACGATGATCAGCAGGGCCAGCGCCGCCGTCAGCACCCCGTCCACCGTCGAGTTCATGACCACCGTCCGCATGTCGTCCATGCTCTTGGCCGGGGCCAGCACCTCGCCCCGGTCGATCGCGTCCTGGAAGATCTGGCGCTGCTTGAAGAAGCCGACCTTGGGGTCGGACGAGAACACCTTCTGGTAGCTCGCGGTCAGCGTCACCGTCACGTCCCACACCAGCGGCACACCCGTGATCCACGCCCACTTCAGCCGCCCGGACTTCACCAGCAGCGTCGTGCACACCGCCAGCGCCACCGCCGCCAGCAACTGGTTGGCGATGCCGAAGACCGGGAAGAGCTGGTTGATACCGCCCAGGGGCTCATGGACACCGACCCAGAGGAAGTAGCCCCACAGGCCGCACACGATCGCGCTCGTCACCACCAGCCCCGGCTTCCAGCTGATGTTCCTGAAGGGCCGGTAGACGTTGCCCAGCATGTCCTGGAGCATGAAGCGGCCGACCCGGGTGCCCGCGTCCAGCGCGGTCAGGATGAACAGCGCCTCGAACATGATGGCGAAGTGGTACCAGAAGGCCCGTAGCCCCCCGCCCGTGACCTGGGAGAAGATCTCCGAGACCCCGACCGCGAGGGTCGGCGCACCGCCGGTCCGGGACAGCAGCGACGACTCCTCGACGTTCTTCGCCGCCTGCGCCAGTTCCTCCGGCGAGATGGAGTAGCCCCAGCCGGCCACCGCCTGGGACGCGCTCTCCACCGTCGTGCCGATGACCCCGGCGGGGGCGTTCATCGCGAAGTAGAGGCCCGGGTCGATGATGCTGGCCGCGACCAGCGCCATGACCGCCACCGACGACTCCATCAGCATGGAGCCGTAGCCGATCATCCGGACCTGCGTCTCCTTCTGGATCATCTTCGGCGTCGTACCGCTGGAGATCAGGGCATGGAAGCCGGACAGCGCGCCGCAGGCAATAGTGATAAACACAAACGGGAACAACGAACCCGCGAAGACCGGCCCCTCCCCGTTCGAGGCGAACGGCGTCACCGCGTCCATCTTCAGCGTCGGCATCGCGATGATCACGCCCAGCGCGAGCAGCACGATCGTGCCGATCTTCATGAACGTCGACAGATAGTCGCGCGGAGCGAGCAGCATCCACACCGGCAGGATCGACGCGATGAAGCCGTACGCCACCAGCCAGATCACCAGCGTGGAGGGGGCGAGGGTAAAGGTGTCGGCCCAGGAGGACTCGGCGACCCAGCGGCCCGCGATCAGCGCGAAGAGGAGCAGGGCCACGCCGATCACCGACACCTCGACCACCCGGCCGGGGCGCAGCACCCGCAGATAGAAGCCCATCAGCAGGGCGATCGGGATGGTCATACCGATGGAGAACGTGCCCCACGGGGACTCGGCCAGCGCGTTGACGATGACCAGCGCCAGCACCCCGAGCAGGATGATCATGATGGCGAACGCGGCGAGCAGCGCCGCCGCCCCGCCGAACGGGCCGATCTCCTCCCGGGCCAGCTGCCCCAGCGAGCGGCCGTCGCGGCGGGTGGAGAAGAAGAGGACGACCATGTCCTGCACCGCGCCCGCGAAGATCACCCCGACGATGATCCAGATCGTGCCCGGCAGATACCCCATCTGCGCGGCGAGCACCGGGCCGACGAGCGGACCGGCCCCGGCGATGGCCGCGAAGTGGTGGCCGAGCAGGACGCGGCGGTCGGTGGGGTGGTAGTCGATGCCGTTGTCGAGGCGTTCGGCGGGGGTGGCCCGGGTGCGGTCGGCCCGCAGCACCTTGTACAGGATGAACTTGGAGTAGAAGCGATAGGCGATCGCATACGAGCCGAGGGCCGCCGCGACCATCCAGGCCGCGGAGACCTCCTCGTCCCGGGAGAGCGCGAGGACCGTCCAGCCGGTGGCTCCGACCAGCGTGACCAGGGTCCAGATGACGATGGAGCGGGCATTCGCTGTGCGCACGGGTCGTCCTCCCGTCGTGTGCGATGACGGGAGGACGCTACGACAGCTGTGTGAGGCGCGCTACGGCGTGAACGGCCGTGTCGGGTAAGGGGATTGTGTAAAGCGGACGTATGGGCCTACGCTGCGGCCCGCCCGGGTGTGGAACCCCGTCGGCCACGGCCGGACGCCGTCGCCGCGTACGGTCACCCCCGTAGGACGTCCTACGCCTCCGGCCGCTTCAGTCGCGCGACGAACTTGTACCGGTCACCCCGGTACACCGACCGCACCCACTCCACCGGCTTGCCGTCGCGGTCGACGGAGTGGCGGGAGAGCATCAGCATCGGCAGACCCACGTCGGTGCCCAGCAGTCCCGCCTCGCGCGGAGTGGCGAGCGAGGTCTCGATGGTCTCCTCGGCCTCGGCGAGATGGACGTCGTACACCTCGGCGAGGGCCGTGTAGAGGGAGGTGTACTTGACGAGGCTGCGGCGCAGGGCGGGGAAGCGCTTGGCGGAGAGGTGGGTGGTCTCGATGGCCATCGGTTCGCCGTTGGCCATGCGCAGCCGCTCGATGCGCAGCACCCGGCCGCCGGGGGTGATGTCCAGCAGTCCGGCGAGGCGGTCGTCGGCGGTGATGTAGCCGATGTCCAGGAGTTGAGAGGTGGGTTCCAGCCCTTGGGCGCGCATGTCCTCGGTGTACGAGGTGAGCTGGAGTGCCTGGGAGACCTTCGGTTTGGCGACGAAGGTGCCCTTGCCCTGGATCCGCTCCAGGCGCCCCTCGACCACCAGTTCCTGGAGCGCCTGGCGGACCGTGGTGCGCGAGGTGTCGAACTCGGCGGCGAGCGTGCGCTCCGGCGGCACCGGGGTGCCGGGAGTCTGCGTCTCCGTCATGTCGAGCAGATGCTTCTTCAGGCGGTAGTACTTGGGCACACGCGCGGTACGGACGGTCGCCCCACCCTCGTTCTCCGCACTGCTGACGTCCGTGGTCATGCTCTGCCTTCCCGGCTCCGGATGCCGAAGCGACCGGCACCCGCCGGCCGCGGCTCACATCGTGGCACGGCTTTCTCTGCGCGTGGACACTCGTGGTCGGCCCGATCGCCTCCCCCGTGGTCCGTCGCAGGTCCGTGATCTCCTCTGTATACCTTCGTGACCCTCGTTGGTCTAGTCCATCACGACAGGATCACGCAGGTGGTATGCCCGCAGTGGTACGTCCGATACGTGGCTTGCGCAATGAAAGGTCTCTGCATATCTCGGTGTCATCACGGACACCGAGAGGGCCGATGAGCACCCTTGACAGGCCAATTGGTCTGAGCCAAGCTCCCCGTACTGGTCTACACCATTGGTCCAGGTCCCGGCCCCATTGACGGTACGCACGGCGTTTCGACGAGCACCGCGGGGAGGCAGGGGGGTTTGTGGCATCCCTGAGGAGGGTGGCGTGAAGCGCAAGCTGATATCCGCGATCGGTGTCGCGGCGATGATGGTTTCCATCGCGGCGTGCGGGGGCGACAGCGGCAGCGGCAGTGAGGGTGGCGACAGTGCCGCTCCCGGCGACTACGCGGGGCAGGAGCTGACCGTCTGGGTGATGGACGGTTCGTCCCCCGACGACTGGCAGGCGGAGGTGGCCGCGGCCTTCGAGACGAAGACCAAGGCCAAGGTCAACTTCGAGGTCCAGCAGTGGAACGGTATTCAGCAGAAGCTGACCACCGCCCTGTCCGAGGAGAACCCGCCGGACGTCTTCGAGATCGGCAACACCCAGACCCCGGCCTACGCCAAGACCGGCGGCCTCGCCGACCTGGCCGACCTCAAGACCGAGATCGGCGCCGACTGGACCGAGGCGCTCAACAACTCCTCCGTCTACGAGGGCAAGCAGTACGCGGCTCCCTGGTACTTCGCCAACCGCGTGGTCCTCTACAACAAGAAGGTCTGGGCGGACGCGGGGATCACCACCACCCCGAAGACCCGTGACGAGTTCTACGAGAACCTCCAGACCATCGGCGAGGAGACGGAAGCCGAGCCGATCTACCTGCCCGGCCAGAACTGGTACCACTTCGTCGGCCTGGTGGTCGGCGAGGGCGGCGAACTGGTCAAGCAGGACGGCGACAAGTGGGTCTCCAACCTCGACTCGCCCGAGGTCGCCGCCGCCGCGGAGACCTACAAGAAGTTCCAGGCCCTGTCCGAGGCCCCCAAGGACAAGGACGAGGCCACCCCGCAGCAGGGTGAGGTGTTCGCCGAGGGCAACGTCGGCGCCTTCATCGGCATGGGCTGGGAAGCCGGCATCGCGATCGAGGCCAACGCCGAGATCGAGGAGCAGATCGGCTACTTCACCATCCCGGGTCCGACCGCGGACAAGCCCGAGGGTGTCTTCCTCGGTGGCTCCAACCTCGCCGTCGCGGCGGGCAGCCAGAAGCAGGATCTGGCCAAGGAGTTCATGAAGATCATTCTCTCGGACGAGTTCGAGGGCAAGCTCGCCAAGGCCAACGGCGTCATCCCCAACAAGGAGTCGCTCCAGTCCAACCTGGCGGGCAACGCCGCCGCCGAGGCCGCCGCGCCGGCCGCCGCGGGCGGTGGCACCACGCCGCTGATCGCCGAGTGGGCCGCCGTCGAGAACGCGCCCAACCCGATCAAGACCTACCTGACCGCTGTGCTGAACGGTAAGACCCCGGCCGAGGCCGCCGCCCAGGTCGAGGGCGAGTTCAACAAGCGTCTGTCGCAGGAGTAGTCGCACCAGCGCTCCCGCGCTCAAGCCGGGGCGGGGGCGGTCCGCGGACCGTCTCCGCCCCGGCGAACGTACGTAGGTCTAGAAGAGAGATCGCGAGCATGACCGTGCAGACCGAACGGCCGCCCTCGGATCAGGTGCCGATCCGCAAGACGCCGACCGGCGGGCCGGGCAGACCACCGAAACGCGCCGGTGACTATCTGCCGTACCTGCTGCTGGCGCCCGCAGTCGTGGCCACCGTGCTGCTGCTGGGCTGGCCGCTGCTGAAGGACTTCCTGCTGTCCTTCCAGAACCTCAATATGGCGCAGCTCATCCAGCGCGTCACCGAGTGGAACGGCTTCGACAACTACAAGGAGACCCTCACCGGAGAGGACTTCTGGCGGGTCACCGTTCGCTCGATCCTGTTCACGGCGGTCAATGTCGCCCTGATCATGGTGCTCGGCGCACTCATCGGTCTGCTGCTCGCCAAGCTGGGCAAGAAGATGCGGATCGTGCTGATGGTCGGTCTGGTGCTGACCTGGGCGATGCCCGTGGTCGCCGCCACCACCGTCTACCAGTGGCTGTTCGCCCAGCGCTTCGGTGTCGTCAACTGGGTGCTGGACAAACTCGGCTGGCACTCCATGGCCGACTACAGCTGGACCAGCAGCCAGATGTCGACGTTCTTCGTCGTCACCGTGCTGATCGTCTGGATGTCCATCCCGTTCGTCGCGCTCAACCTCTACGCGGCCACCACCACCATCCCGGGCGAGCTGTACGAGGCCGCGGCCCTGGACGGAGCCGGCGCCTGGCGCAGCTTCCGCACGGTGACCATGCCGTTCCTCTCCCCGTTCCTCTACGCGACCACGTTCCTTGAGGTCATCTGGGTCTTCAAGGCGTTCGTGCAGGTCTTCACCTTCAACGGCGGCGGCCCCGACCGGCTCACCGAGATCCTGCCCGTGTACGCCTACGTCGAGGGTGTCGGCAACCAGCACTACGGCATGGGTGCCGCGATCGCCGTACTGACCATCCTGATCCTGCTCGGAATCTCCGCGTACTACCTGCGGCTCGTGCTCAAGCAAGAGGAGGAGGAGCTGTGAAGCGCTCGCTCTTCGGCCGTGTGTGGCCCAATGTCACCGCCATCATCCTGTTCATCGGGTTCGTCTTCCCCGTGTACTGGATGTTCTCCACGGCGTTCAAGCCGACCGGTGACATCATCTCCGAGGACCCGGTCTGGTTCCCGACCGACTTCACCTTCAAGCACTTCTCGACCGCGGTCTCGGCGGACAACTTCTGGACGTTCGTCGCGAACTCCTTCATCGTCACCGGCCTCGCGGTCTCGTTCTCGCTGCTGATCGCGCTCGCCGCGTCCTTCGCCCTGGCCCGGATGCGGTTCAAGGGGCGGCGCGGCTTCATCATCGGCTTCATGATGGCGCAGATGGCGCCCTGGGAAGTCATGATCATCGCGATCTACATGATCGTCCGGGACGCGTCGATGCTGAACAGCCTGGTCCCGCTGACGCTCTTCTACACGATGATGATCCTGCCCTTCACCATCCTGACGCTGCGCGGCTTCGTCGCCGCGGTGCCCAAGGAGCTGGAGGAGTCGGCGATGGTCGACGGCTGCACCCGCGGCCAGGCGTTCCGCAAGGTCATCTTCCCGCTGCTCGCGCCCGGTCTGATGGCCACCTCGATGTTCGGCTTCATCACCGCCTGGAACGAGTTCCCGCTCGTCCTGGTCGTGAACAAGGAAGCCCACGCGCAGACCCTGCCGCTGTGGCTGAGCAGCTTCCAGAGCGTCTTCGGCAACGACTGGGGCGCCACCATGGCCGCCTCCACGCTCTTCGCGATCCCCATCCTCCTCCTCTTCCTCTTCCTCCAGCGCAAGGTCGTCGGCGGCCTGACCGCGGGCGCCGTGAAGGGATAACGCCATCCGATGACGACCATCGCCAGCGAGCCCGACACCCTCACACGGGACGCGCTCACCGTTCTCCAGCCCGGCTTCCCCGGCACCACCGCCCCCGACTGGCTGCTCCGCCGGCTCGGCGAGGGCCTCGCCTCGGTCGGCCTGTTCGGCCGCAACATCGCCTCCCCCGAGCAGCTGACCGCCCTCACCGCGCAGTTGCGCGCCGAGCGCGACGACGTCCTCGTCGCCATCGACGAGGAGGGCGGTGATGTCACCCGGCTGGAGGTCCGCACCGGCTCCTCCTTCCCCGGCAACCACGCCCTCGGCGCGGTGGACGACACCGCCCTCACCCGGGACGTGGCCTATGAACTCGGCCGCCGTCTCGCCGAGTGCGGCGTCAACTTCAACTGGGCGCCGTCCGCCGACGTCAACTCCAACGCCGACAACCCGGTCATCGGGGTCCGCTCCTTCGGGGCCGACCCCGCCCTGGTCGCCCGGCACACCGCCGCCTATGTCCAGGGGCTCCAGGCGGCGGGCGTCGCCGCCTGCGTCAAGCACTTCCCCGGGCACGGCGACACCGCCGTCGACTCCCACCACGCGATGCCCCGCATCGACGTGGACGCCGAGGTCCTCGCCGCCCGCGATCTCGCCCCCTTCCGGGCCGGGATCGCGGCCGGCTCCCTCGCCGTGATGAGCGCCCACATCCTGGTCCCGGCCCTGGACCCGGACCGCCCGGCAACGCTGTCACCCGGCATCCTCACCGGTCTGCTCCGCCGCGAACTGGGCCATGAGGGCCTCATCGTCACGGACGCCGTGGAGATGCAGGCCATCTCCGGCACCTACGGCATCGAGCGCGGCACCATCCTCGCCCTGGCCGCCGGTGCCGACGCGATCTGTGTGGGCGGCGGCCTCGCCGACGACGAGACGGTCTGGCGGCTGCGGGACGCCATCGTCGCCGCGGTCCGCTCCGGCGACCTCCCCGAGGAACGCCTCGTGGACGCGGCGGAACGGGTACGGGGGCTGGCGCGCTGGACGCGGGACGCCGCGAGCGGCTCCGCCGAGGGCTCGGTCCCCCGGGACATCGGGCTGACGGCCGCGCGCCGGGCGGTCCGGGTGACGGCGGCTGCGGAGGAAGGTTTCTCCCCGGTGACGGCGGCGCCGTACGTGGCGCTGTTCTCGCCGGTCGCCAATATCGCCGTGGGCGACGAGACGCCGTGGGGGCCGGTGGCCGACCTGGCGGAGCTCCTGCCGGGCACCGAGTCGGGGACGTACGCCGGTCCCGGCGCGGCGGGGGAGATCCTCGCGGCGGCGGGGGCGCGTCCGCTGGTGGCCGTGGTCCGGGACGAGCACCGGCACGCGTGGATGTCCGACGCGGTGACCGAGCTGCTGGCGTCCCGCCCGGACACGATCGTGGTCGAGATGGGCGTCCCCCAGTCCCCACCGAGGGGCGCGCTGCATGTGGCGACGTATGGCGCGGGGCGCGTCTGCGGGAGGGCGGCGGCGGAGGCGATCGTGGGGGGTTGAGGCTGCGTTGCCGGGTGCGGGTGGTGGGGGTTGCTCGCGCAGTTCCCCGCGCCCCTTGGGGGCTGGCGTCGGCTGCAACGTCCTTAGGGGCGCGGGGAACTGCGCGACCAGCCACGACGCACCCGCACTCGCGCAGCAAGCCGCACCACCCCATACGAAAGCGCCGGTCACTCCGACTTCTTGGAGTGACCGGCGCTTTCGGTGATCCCGATCCTTAAATCCCCTGCCACGCAGGCTTGTTCGAGAAGGCGTGGCGGAAGTAGTCCGCGAACTTCAGCTTCGACGCCGCAGCCTCGTCGACGACAACCGTCGCCCGCGCGTGCAACTGAAGCGCCGACGCCGGACACACCGCCGCCACCGGCCCCTCCACCGTCGCCGCCACCGCGTCCGCCTTGCCCTCACCCGTGGCCAGCAGCACCAGATGCCGCGCCTCCAGGATCGTCCCGATCCCCTGGGTGATCACATGGTGCGGGACCTGCTCGATGTCCCCGTCGAAGAACCGCGCGTTGTCCACCCGGGTCTGCTCGGTGAGGGTCTTGATCCGGGTCCGCGACGCCAGCGACGAGCAGGGCTCGTTGAAGCCGATGTGCCCGTCCGTCCCGATCCCCAGCAACTGGAGATCGACCCCGCCGGCCGCCCCCAGCGCCCGGTCGTACGCCTCGCACGCCGCCGGGATGTCCTCGGCCGTGCCGTCCGGCCCCAGGAATGCGTCCATCCCGATCCCGAGCGGCTCCAGCACCTCGCGCCGCAGCACCGACCGGTACGACTCGGGATGCTCGGCCGGCAGCCCCACGTACTCGTCGAGCTGCGCTATCCGCGCCCGGGAGACATCCACGGCCCCGGACCGCACCTTCGCCGTCAGCGCCTGGTAGACGGGCAGCGGCGTCGAGCCGGTGGCCACCCCGAGCAGGGCGTCCGGCGTGCTCCGCAGCAACTGCGCCATGGCCTCGGCGATCAGCTCGCCGCCCGCCGCGGCGTCCGGAACGATGACAACTTCCACGCTGGGCCTGCCGTTCTGAAGAGAGGAATCGGGGGACTCGAAGGAAGACGCGGAGAACTCGGCGTCGGGCCGTGTGGTTTAGACCAATCTATCAGGGATCGGCCCGCCGTCCCAGGTCGATGTGCGCCGTCGCGCGCGCCGCGCGTGGCACCATGACGCCACCGTGGGCCCCCGCCGCGGACGCCGGGCAGAGGGCCGACGCACGCCCCCGCCCCGCCCCCGGAGGAGCCCCCTATGACCGCCGCCAGCACCCCGGCCGCCCCCCGGGGCGACGCCCCCGGCCGGATCATGGCCCGCGAGATGGCCGAGCAGCCCGCGGTGCTGCGCCGCATCCTCGCCGAGGGCGCCCCGGCGATCCGCCGCATCGCCCGGGAGATCGCCGCCCGCAGGCCCCGCTTCGTCCTGCTGACCGCCCGCGGCACCTCCGACAACGCCGCCCTCTACGCCAAGTACCTGCTGGAGATCCGGCTCGGGCTGCCCTGCGGGCTCACCTCCATGTCCACCACCACCGCCTACGGGGCCCGCCCCGACCTCACCGACGTCCTGGTCGTCATCGTCAGCCAGTCCGGCGGCTCGCCCGACCTCGTCGCCTCCACCCGCGCCGCCCGCGAGGCCGGTGCGATCACCCTCGCGGTGACCAACAACCCGGACTCCCCGCTGGCCGCGGTCTCCGAGTACCACATCGACATCCTGGCCGGTCCCGAACGCGCGCTCCCCGCCACCAAGACCTACACCGCCTCCCTCCTCTCCCTCTACCTCTTCGTCGAGGGCATGGGCGGCGGCGACGGCGGCGCCGCCGAACCGCTCCCCGACCTCGCCGCGCAACTCCTCGCCCGCCATGACGAGATCCGCGCCCTCGCCGCCCGCTACCGCTTCGCCGAGCGCATGGTCATCACCTCTCGCGGCTACGGCTACCCCACCGCCAAGGAAGCCGCCCTCAAGCTGATGGAGACCAGCTACATCCCCGCCCTCTCCTACTCCGGCGCCGACCTCCTGCACGGCCCGCTCGCCATGGTCGACAACGTCTCCCCGGTCATCGCGGTCGTCACCGACGGCAAGGGCGGCGAGGCCCTCCAGCCCGTTCTGGACCGGCTGCGCGGCCGGGGCGCCGACCTGGTGGTCATCGGCCCCGCCGACCGGGCCCGCGGCGCCTCGGCCGGTTTCGTCCTGCCCACCGAGGGGGTCGCCGAGGAGGTCCAGCCCGTACTGGAGATCATCCCGCTCCAGCTCCTCGCCTACGAGGTCACCATCGCCCGGGGCCAGGACCCCGACGCCCCCCGCGCCCTGGCCAAGGTCACCGAGACCCGCTGACCCCCCGCCCGCGACGGGCCGGGGGCGTCCGCCGAAATCGCCGTGAATATCAGGCCCCGCGGCCGACCTCCCCGGGTTAGGCTGCGTGGCGTCAACAATCAACAGGCTCCAACAATTCGCCGCCCCCGACTCATGGACACGCGGAGTGGTCTAGTCCACAATGCTGTCAGCGGGGAATTCCGCGCGGTGGTGACCCGGCCGGCCGCAGGGCCGCCGACACCGCCCGCCGCACAGCGCACGGCAACTGCAAGGCCCACAGCACCAGCAACGCCAATCGCACACAAGCCTCCGTCCTCCCCGCACAGGAGGACGGACCGAGGAACCGGTGCTCTCTGCCCTGACTGCTCCGGCTCCTCATCCATCGGCCGACCGGGACCGCACACCCCGCGGCCGTTGTTGCTCCGGGCTGCGGTGCCGGGAGGGTTGAGGGTCCCTCCCAGGCGCCGCGGCCCGCGGGTGTCTCCGGCCCCCTCCGCCCACCCCGCGGGCCGAATATGACCCCATGGCGCAGGGCCGGACATTCAGGGGCCCCTCAGACCCCCAGGTACGCTCACAGCGTGCCCTCCATGAACGAGCTGGTCCGCCAGCACACCGCCCTCGACGACTCCGACCTGGAGTGGCTCCATCTGCTGGTCTCGGAGTGGCAACTGCTCTCCGACCTCTCCTTCGCCGACCTCGTTCTGTGGGTCCCCACCCGCGACGGCACCCGCTATGTCTCGGTCGCCCAGATGCGCCCCAACACCGGCCCCACCTCCTACCAGGACGACATGGTCGGCCACCTGGTCCCGCGAGGCCGCCGCCCGATGCTGGACGCGGCGCTCGACGAGGGCCGGATCGTGCGCGAGGGCGACCCCGAGTGGCGCGAGGAGGTCCCGGTCCGCGTCGAGTCCATCCCCGTACGGCGCAACTCCCGGGTGCTCGGCGTCATCGCCCGCAACACCAATCTGCTCACCGTGCGCACCCCCAGCCGGCTGGAGCTGACCTACCTCCAGAGCGCCTCCGACCTCGCCCAGATGATCGCGGCCGGCGCCTTCCCGTTCGCCGACCAGCAGGTCGACATGGACGCCTCCCCGCGCGTCGGCGACGGCCTGATCCGCGTCGACGCCGACGGAATCGTCCAGTACGCCTCCCCGAACGCGCTCTCCGCCTACCACCGCATGGGCCTCGCCGCCGACCTCGTGGGCCACCACCTGGGCCGGACGACCGCCGAACTCGCCCCCAGCCGGGGCCCGGTGGACGAGGCCCTCGCCAAGGTCGCCAGCGGCTGGGCCCCCCGCTCCTTCGAGATCGAGGCCCGCGACGGCGTCATCCAGTTCCGCACGATCCCGCTCAAGCCCAAGGGCACCCGCACCGGTTCCCTGGTGCTGCTCCGGGACGTCACGGAACTGCGCCGCCGCGAGCGCGAGTTGATCACCAAGGACGCCACCATCCGGGAGATCCACCACCGGGTGAAGAACAACCTCCAGACGGTGGCCGCCCTGCTGCGCCTCCAGGCCCGCCGGATCGAGTCCGAGCGGGGCCGCGCGGCCCTGGAGGAGGCGGTCCGCCGGGTCGGCTCGATCGCCATCGTCCATGAGACGCTCTCCCAGAACCTGGACGAGCGGGTGGAGTTCGACGAGATCGCCGACCGGGTGGTCGCCATGGTCGCCGAGATCTCCCCCGGCAAGGTCACCGGCCGCCGCTCCGGCCGCTTCGGCATCCTGGAGGCGGAGGTGGCCACCCCGCTCGCCATGGTGCTCACCGAGGTCCTCCAGAACGCCCTGGAGCACGGCTTCACGGAGGGCGAGACGGGCACGGTCGAGGTCTCCGCGGTCCGCGGCGGCACGACCAAGCAGACCCGGCTGCTGGTCACGGTCCAGGACGACGGGGTGGGCCTGCCGCCCGGCTTCGACCCGCACACCTCGGGGAACCTGGGCCTCCAGATCGTCCGGACGCTGGTGGAGGGCGAGTTGGGCGGCACCTTCGACATGGTCCCGGCCCCGGAGCGCGGCACCCAGGTGATCCTGGACATCCCGGTCCGCGCGCACAAGTGAACAAGCACAAGTGAACAAGCGGTAAGGGAACAAGGGTGGTCCGCCGGGGCACCCTCGGGCGCCCCGGACAGCAAAGAACCCCGGACCGTGGAACGGTCCGGGGTCAGTGCGCATCGGGGGTACTGCGCGCTGCGGCTCGGGGGCGGGAGTTGCGTACGCGCTGTACGCGCCGCCAAGCTCAGGCTGTTGTGCGGGGTGGGTAGGTCAGGCGGATGCCTGACGGGCCCGGTTGCGGGCGGCGCGGCGCTTCATGGCACGGCGCTCGTCCTCGCTGAGACCACCCCAGACGCCGGAGTCCTGACCGGACTCAAGCGCCCACTGCAGACACTGCTCGATCACCGGGCAGCGGCGGCAGACGGCCTTGGCTTCCTCGATCTGCAGCAGCGCAGGACCGGTGTTGCCGATGGGGAAGAAGAGCTCGGGGTCTTCCTCGCGGCAAACGGCGTTGTGACGCCAGTCCATGGCTGCTACCTCTCCTTGGGTATTACGTGCTGATTGCTTGTGAATGTGAACGCTTTCACGAATCCCTCAACAAGGGAAGGGCCGACCGTCAGGTTTCCCTGGCGTGGTCCTGTGGGTTTGAAGAGGGGTTCCGGTGATCTGTGGAGGCCGGTGGTGCGGGCCGTCTCGATCGCCACGTAGAGACTCGCAAACCTCAGCGGCGGATACAACCCCTTCTGGAAAGTTTTTTTTGATTCCTCGGTGTCGACTAGGTCACAGCCGTACTTCCATGGGGTGGACCCTGGTCTAAACGTTCGAGTGAAAGGACTTTAGCCCCTTCTGCTCACACAATCACACGCAGTGCACGGCGTACGCCTGTGAACGTCACGCTGGTACGGAGCCCGAGGTGGTCACCGTCCATCTGAAGCGGGAGCGGGACCTTCGAATGCAAGGTGAACCCGTCCAGATCGTGCAGTGAGAGGGCGTGCTTCCCATGGGGTCCCCGCTCGGGGGACGAAGTGAGCAATTGCGTGCCATATCGGGCGACCGCGGCGGTGGACAACCGGCTGAGACCGAATACGTCGAGCCCGGTATCGAACGACGCCTTAGGCGATGCGTACATCGGGCGATTGCCCAGGAAGGTCCAGGGGGCGGTGTTCGATGCTATGCACACCACCAGATCGGACACCGGATCCTCACCGGCCCGCTCCAAGGTGATGGAACCGTGCCGCCGGCTCGGCTCGCCCAGGAACTGGCGGACCACCTGGCGGACATAGAGCGCGTGGGTGGATCTTCTGCCGCGCTCGCGCTGCTGCTCGACCCGGCCGACGACACCCGCGTCGAAGCCCAGCCCGGAGTTGAAGGTGAACCAGCGCGGGGGCACCGACTCGTCCTCGGTGCCGGGGGTGCCGGAGGTCAGGCCGAGCCCGATGGTGCGCTCGCCGCCCTCGCGCAGCGCGTTCAGCAGGGCGCCGGTGGCCTCGACGGGATGGTTGGGCAGATCCAGGGCGCGGGCGAAGACATTGGTGGAGCCGCCGGGGACCACCGCGAGACCGGGCAGCCGCTCCGGGTCGGGGCCGGCGTGCAGCAGGCCGTTGACCACCTCGTTGACCGTGCCGTCGCCGCCGAGGGCGACCACCAGATCGATGTTGCCGCTGTCCGTGGCCTGCCGGGCGAGGTCCCGGGCGTGGCCGCGGTACTCGGTGGTGACGGCCTCCAGCTTCATCTCGCTGGCGAGGGCGTGGATCAGCACATCGCGCGTGCGCGCACTGGTGGTGGTTGCCGCCGGATTGACCACGAGAAGTGCACGCATGGGTGGCAGCGTACCTACTGGGGGGTACCCGATCCCAGTGCGCGGGGGAGGGGGCGGGTGCGCGGGGCCCGGCCCCGGCATGATCCGGACGACCGTGATCCGGACGACGGGCCCAGGGGCCGCACCGGGTGCCGTACCCCCCGAGGGCTACCCTGCTGGGGTGAGCAGTGAGCGCAATCCCACCCCCGAAGCCACCGGACCCCGGCCCCGCCGGCTGACCTACGCGGCGGCCCTGACCGGGCTTGAGGGGCTCGCGCTGCTCATCGGCGGCGCCTGGATCCTCGTCCTCGGACTCACCGGCCACCCGGACGACCGGCAGCAGGCCGTCACCGGCGGTGTCACCCTGATCGTGCTCGCGCTGCTGCCGCTGCTCGCCGCCCGGGGGCTGCTGGCCCTGCGGAGCTGGAGCCGGGGCCCGGCCGTGATCACTCACATCATCGCCCTGCCGGTCGCCTACAACCTGCTCCAGACCGACAGCGCCGCCATCCCGGCGGGAATCGCGCTCGGGGTGACGGCGGTGCTGGGGCTGTACTTCCTGGTCAACCAGGAGACGACCCGCGCGCTGGGCATCCGGGGGCCGGGAGCGGTGGCGGACGAGGCGGAGCGGAAGTAGCGCCCGGTCCCGGGTCCGCCCCCGCCGCCTACTCCTCGCCGCCTACTCCTCCACCAGGAGCTTCTCCCGGAGCTGGGCCAGTGTGCGGGCCAGGAGCCGGGAGACATGCATCTGGGAGATGCCGACCTCCTGGGCGATCTGCGACTGGGTCATGTTCCCGAAGAAGCGCAGCAGCAGGATCCGCTTCTCGCGCGGTGGGAGATCCTCCAGCAGCGGCTTGAGGGACTCCCGGTACTCGACGCCCTCCAGCGCCTCGTCCTCCGCGCCCAGGGTGTCGGCGACCGCCGGGGACTCGTCGTCGGTGTCGGGGACGTCCAGGGACAGCGTGGAGTACGCGTTGGCCGATTCCAGGCCCTCCAGGACCTCCTCCTCGGAGATGGCCAGCTTCTCGGCCAGCTCATGGACCGTGGGGGAGCGGCCGTGCAACTGGGACAGCTCCGCCGTGGCCGTGGTCAGCGCGAGCCGCAGCTCCTGGAGCCGGCGGGGCACCCGGACCGCCCAGCCCTTGTCCCGGAAGTGCCGCTTGATCTCGCCCACGACGGTCGGGGTGGCGTACGTGGAGAACTCCACGCCGCGCTCCGGGTCGAAGCGGTCGACCGACTTGATCAGCCCGATCGTGGCGACCTGGGTGAGGTCGTCCAGCGGCTCGCCGCGGTTGCGGAACCGGCGCGCGAGGTGCTCCACGAGCGGGAGATGCATCCGCACCAGCTGATTGCGCAGCTCCGCGTACTCCGCGCTGCCCTCCGGCAGTTTGCGCAGCTCCAGGAACATCGCCCGCGCCCCGCTGCGGTCCTGGGGGTCGTGCTGCCCGGCCGGTCTGCTCGGTGCCGTCTGCGCGGCCTGTGCCGGTCGTACCGGCTGTCCGGGGTCTCGCTCGTGCTCGCTCATCGTCCCGCCCGTTGCCCTTCCCCGCGCCCGCGCGTCAGCCCGGGTGGGGGACACCCCGCTCCGTCGCGAAGACGTGCTCCGCGCGGCACCTTCCTGATTCGTGCGTTCCTCGCCCGGGGAGCCGGCCGGTCCGGTGCCACCGGAGACGTCCTCCGGGTGCGGCCGGGCCTGCTCGGGGATGGCGTCGATGCCCTCCGCCATGGGCCGGGAGCCACCCGGGGCACCCTCGGCGCCCTGGGCGGCAAGCTCCCGTGTGCCGCGCTCGTCGTCCCGCACCGGCCCGTCCCCGTCCTTCACGCCGGCCCGGGTCCCGCGCCGCGCTGTTTGTACAGGCTGATGGACACGGTCTTGTCGTCGTCCACGGCGGAGGAGACCTTGCCCGCGAGGGCGGACAGCACGGTCCAGGCGAAGGTGTCCCGCGAGGGGGCGTGACCGTCGGTGGTCGGCGCCGAGACGGTGACCTCCAGCGAGTCGTCGACCAGCCGGAAGACGCAGCTGAGCACGGAGCCCGGCACGGCCTGCTGGAGCAGGATCGCGCAGGCTTCGTCCACCGCGATCCGCAGGTCCTCGATCTCGTCCAGGGTGAAGTCCAAACGGGCCGCGAGGCCGGCCGTGGCCGTCCGCAGCACCGACAGGTAGGCACCCGCGGCCGGCAGCCGGACTTCCACGAAGTCCTGGGTCGCGGGCTCGCCTGCGATCTGGGACACCCTCACCTCCAAGGTGGTACAAGCTATTCGGGGCCGAGGGTCGCCCCCCGGGGGTAACGCGATGGGTCGTTCAGCGGTGACGCTATCGCGCTCTCAACAGTCCTGTCCCCGGGACCCCATCCCCTTGCCGTCACTCATAGTAAACACGCGAATACGCTCCGTGGCTAGGGGTGTGCCGGGCCCAAATGGGAAGAGCGCGCGCCGCATTGACGTACCCAGGCGTCAGACGGTCGAACCGTCCCCGATCCGGACCTGTCGTGGATCACATCGGGCCGGTTCCGGACAGTACGGCGATCGCCCGGGGTCACCGCCGGGGTCACCGGAGGTCACACCAGGACATGATCGACGAAGCACCACCGCCAGCTCTCGCCGGGCTCGAAGGTCTTCATCACCGGGTGGCCGGATTCCTTGTGGTGCTCGGTCGCGTGCCGGTGCGGCGAGGAGTCGCAGCAGCCGACGTGGCCGCAGGAGAGACAGAGCCGCAGCTGCACCGGGTTCGTCCCGTCGGCGAGACACTCCAGACAGGTCTCACTGGCCGGGGCGGGTTCCGGGTGCGGCAGCGCGTCGGCGTGCGTGCACTGTTTCATGATTGCCAGATTACGACGGGTGTGCGGGAGACCGCGCGCACAACGAAGGGCGGGGATGACGCATGGACGTGATGCCGCTGCTGTTGCTGGTGGCGGGCAGCGCCGCGGTCGCCGCGGCCGGGCGGCGCACGCCGGTGCCCGCGCCGCTGCTGCTGGTCACCGCGGGCCTGGCGGTGTCCTACGTACCGGGCGTACCCGAGTACGCGCTCGACCCGCACATCGTGCTGCCGCTGCTGCTGCCCCCGCTGCTGCACACCGCCGCCACCGACAGCTCCTACCTCGATCTGCGGGCCCAGCTGCGGCCGGTCGCGCTGCTCTCCGTCGGCTATGTGCTGTTCGCGACGCTGGCCGTCGGCTACGCCGCCTATCTGCTCATCCCGGGGCTGCCGCTGACCGCGGCGCTGGTGCTGGGCGCGGTGGTGGCGCCGCCCGACGCGGTCGCCGCCACGGCGGTCGCGCGCCGGGTGGGACTGCCGTCCAGGATCACCACCATCCTCCAGGGCGAGTCCCTGGTGAACGACGCCACCGCGATCACCGCCTACCGGGTCGCCGTCGCGGCGGCCGTCGGCGAGGGGGCGAGCTGGGCCGGCGGGATCACCGAGTTCGTGGTCGCGGCGGTCGGCGGCATCGGGATCGGGGTGCTGCTGATGTTCCCGATCCACTGGCTGCGCATCCATCTCAAGGAGGCCCTGCTCCAGAACACCCTCTCGCTGCTCATCCCGTTCGCCGCCTACGCCGTCGCCGAGCAGGTGCACGCCTCCGGGGTGCTCGCGGTCGTCGTGGTCGCGCTGTACCTGGGCCATCGCGCGTGGGAGGTGGACTTCGCGACCCGGCTCCAGGAGGACGCGGTGTGGCGCATGGTCGCCTTCGTCCTGGAGTCCGCCGTCTTCGCCCTCATCGGCCTCCAGCTCCCGGTCGTCCTGCGCGGACTCGGCGCCTATGAGGGACTCGACGCCGCCTGGTACGCCATCGCCGTCTTCCTGGTGGTCGTCGCCTCGCGGTTCATCTGGGTCTATCCGGCGACCTTCCTGCCCCGGATCCTCTTCGCGCGGGTGCGTGAACGCGAGGAGAACCCGACCTGGAAGGGCGCGTTCGTCATCTCCTGGGCCGGGATGCGCGGGGTGGTCTCGCTGGCCATCGCCTTCTCCATCCCGGTCACCATGGACGACAGCGAGCCCTTCCCCGGCCGCAATCTGATCCTGTTCCTGACCTTCACCACCGTCATCGGCACCCTCGTCCTCCAGGGCCTGACCCTGCCGCCGCTGATCCGCGTCCTGCGGCTGCCCGGCAAGGACGTCCAGGCCGAGACCCTGGTCGAGGCCAACGCCCAGGCGCAGGCGTCCCGGGCGGCCGAGCAGCGGCTGGACGACCTCCTCACCGATGAGCGCAACGCCCTGCCCGGCCCCCTCGCCGACCGGCTGCGCACGGTCCTGGAGCGCCGCCAGAACTCGGTGTGGGAGCGCCTCGGCCAGCCCAACCCGGTCACCGGGGAGACCGTCGACGACACCTACCGGCGGCTCTCCCGCGAGATGATCGGCGCCGAGCGCGCGGTCTTCGTCCGGCTGCGCGATCTGCGCTACATCGACGACGAGATGCTGCGCACCCTGCTGCGCCGGCTGGACCTGGAGGAGGCGGCGGCCTACCGGGAGAGCTCGGAGTGAGGTGTGCGCGTGCGCGGGCGCGGACGGCGGTGTACGGCGTCCGCGCTCCCCGCGTCAGACGCCGCCCCCGAACGGCGCTCCCGTGACGACCGCCGCCACCCGGGTCCCGCGCGGGAAGGCGCCCGCCTCGGCGAGGGCGACTAGGGCATAGAGCAACTTGGCGACATACAGACGTTCCACCGCGAACCCATGGCGCTGTTCGACCCCGCAGGCGAACACGTCGAGTTCCTCCGGCACGCGCGCGTAGCCGCCGAAATGGAAGCCGTCGGCCAGCGCCCAGGTGCCGCGCTCCCCGCCGAAGGCGGCGCCCTGGAGGGCGCGGATCTCGGCGCCGAGGAACCCGCCTCTGAGCACCGGCACCCCCAGCGCGCGCTGGTCGGGGCCCAGACCGGCGGCCAGCCCCGCCAGCGTGCCCCCGGTGCCGCAGGCCACGGCGACCACGTCGGCCGCGCCCCGCAGCTCCTCGCCGAGCGCGGCGCAGCCCCGGACCGCGAGGTCGTTGCTGCCGCCCTCGGGGATCACCACAGCGTCCCCGGCGTCCGTGGCGCGCAGGAGCGCGGCGCGGGTCGCGGGGTCGGTCTTGCGGCGATAGGTCGATCTGTCGACGAAGTGCAGCCGCATGCCGTCGGCGGCACAGCGGGCCAGGGAGGGGTTGAGCGGGGCGGCGGCCAGTTCGTCGCCGCGCACCACGCCGACGGTCGGCACACCGAGCAGCCGGCCCGCGGCGGCGGTGGCCCGCAGATGGTTGGAGTAGGCGCCGCCGAAGGTCAGCACCGTACGGCCGGTGGCGGCGGCCAGGTTCGGGGCGAGCTTGCGCCACTTGTTGCCGATCAGCTCCGGGTGGATCAGATCGTCCCGCTTGAGCAGCAGCCGTACGCCTCGGCGGGTGAAGCGGGCGTCGGTCACCTCCACCAGCGGCGAGGGGAGCCGGGGGCGCAGCGCGGCGACGGGATCGGGGCCGGTCATCGGCCCATTGTCGGCCACGCCGCCGCGCGCTCGCGGTGGCCCATGGCCGGGCCGCTACTTCAGCCGTCCCTTGACGCGCTCGCGCATGCTGGCCATGGTGAAGCCCTTGGGGTCGATCTTCCCGGGCTGCCACTCCAGGTGCCCGATCACCGAGCGCTCGCTCCAGCCGTGGGTGCGGCAGACCGCTGCCGCCGCCTTGGCGATGGCGTCGAGCTGGGCGGCGGGCCAGGGGTCCTTGCCGTCGCCGAGGTTCTCGCACTCGAAGCCGTAGAAATGGGTGTTGCCGTCGGTGTTCGCCTCGTTGTCCGGCGGGAGGCCTTTCTCGGCGATGACGGCCTTCAGTACGTCGTCGTCGCCGAGCCCCGCGTGGTTGGCGCGGCCGTAGCCGACGAGGTGGACGGTGCCGTCCTTGGTGATGACGCCGTGGCAGAGCGGGCCGGGCAGGGAGGCGTAGCCGTCGCGGCAGATCTCCACGGTTCTGGCGCTGCCCTTGGTGACGGTGTGGTGGATCATCACGCCGTGCACCGGCCCCCACGGGCCCTTGCTGTTGCGGTTGTGGGTACGCCAGTCGCCGACCTCGACGACCTTCAGCCCCTCCTCGCGCAGGGTATTCAGAAATGTGTTCGCGGACATGGGTGGGGCCATGGCCGTCTCTCCTTCGTGCAGCTGAGCGCCGACCGCCGGGCGCGGCCGTCTCGTACCGCTGCTTGTACCGAACGCACCGCCGCCGAACCCTTCGTTCGTACAGCGTGCGAGTGGATTCGGACAGATCGATTCCGCTACGGAGAGGGGTGGGGGAGGGGGCGGAGGGGCGCATTCCGGCGTGGGGTGGGGTGCCGTGGTGCCTCACATGTGCCCCGGCGCGCGGTGATCCATTCCCGCTCTTTCGGGTAATAGCACCGGCACGCCGGGTGATGGAAACCTTGCCGCGGAGTTCGGTGCCCGGCGGCGGAGTGCTGTCCGGGCATGACCGGGAGGGCAGTTCCATATGTCGGTAGGCGAAGAGGTCCGCACGGAGCAGGGCGAGCCGCAGCAGAGTCTGGGTACGGCGGCCGCGCGGAACCTGGCCACCACGACCAAGTCCGTGCCGCAGATGCAGGAGATCAGCTCGCGCTGGCTGCTGCGGACGCTGCCGTGGGTGGACGTGCAGGGCGGCACGTACCGGGTGAACCGGCGGTTGACCTACGCGGTCGGCGACGGTCGCGTCACCTTTGTGAAGACCGGCGACCGCGTCGAGGTCATCCCCGCCGAGCTGGGCGAACTGCCCGCCCTGCGGTCGTACGAGGACGGCGAGGTGCTGACCGAGCTGGCGCGGCGATGCGTCCAGCGGGAGATCCCCGCGGGGGAGGTGATCGCCTCCTTCGGCAACCCGACCGACGAGGTCTATCTGCTGGCGCACGGCCGGGTGGAGAAGGTGGGCACCGGCCCCTACGGCGACGACGCCGTGCTCGGGGTCCTCGCCGACGGCGCCTACTTCGGGGAGCAGGCGCTGCTGGACCCGGACGCGATCTGGGAGTTCACCGTCCGCGCGGACACCCCCTGCACGGTCCTCGTGCTCGCGCGCGACCACTTCCAGCAGGTCGCCGAACGTGCGGAAACGTTGCGCGGGCACCTCGACGCACTGCGCGCGATCCCCGCGCAGCGCACCAACAAGTACGGCGAGAAGGAGATCGACGTCGCGGCCGGCCACTCCGGCGAGCCCGACATCCCGCACACCTTCGTCGACTACGAGGGCAGCCCCCGCGAGTACGAGCTGAGCGTCGCCCAGACCGTGCTGCGGGTCCACTCCCGGGTCGCCGACCTCTACAACCAGCCCATGAACCAGACCGAGCAGCAGTTGCGGCTCACGGTCGAGGCGCTCAAGGAGCGCCAGGAGCACGAGCTGATCAACAACCGCGAGTTCGGTCTCCTCAACAACTGCGAGTACGACCAGCGCATCCAGCCGCATGACGGTGTGCCGAGCCCCGACGACCTCGACGAACTGCTCAGCCGCCGCCGCGGCACCAAGCTCTTCCTCGCCCACCCGCGCGCCATCGCCGCGTTCGGCCGCGAGCTGAACCGGCGCGGACTGGTCCCGGAGAGCCTGGACGCAGGCGGCAACCGCATCCCGACCTGGCGGGGCGTGCCGATCTACCCCTGCAACAAGATCCCGGTCACCGAGGCCCGCACCACCTCCATCATCGCCATGCGTACCGGCGAGCAGGACCAGGGCGTCATCGGGCTGCGGCAGTCCGGGCTCCCGGACGAGATCGAGCCGAGCCTGTCGGTGCGGTTCATGGGCATCAACGAACAGGCCATCATCAAATACCTCGTCACGGCCTACTACTCGGCGGCCGTGCTGGTCCCGGACGCGCTCGGCGTGCTGGAGAACGTCGAGATCGGCCGCTGGCAGTGATCCCTCCCGCACCCACGCCGTGTCCGCGGGCTTCCTGAAGGGGATCCGATGGCCGAGTTGACAGCACCGGACGCCGGACGCGGGAGCGGCGGGGTACGGGAGAGCGGGGTCGCCGTCCACCCGGACGGCGACCCGGACGCCCCGCACGAGGCGGCGCACATACTGGACCGTACGAGGGCGTCCGTCGACCCCGAACTGCGGTCCGCCTTCGCCGCGCTGCCCGCGCAGATGCGGCGCGTCGCCCGCTACCACTTCGGCTGGGAGAACCCGGACGGAACGCCCTCGGCGGGCGGCGCGGGCAAGGCGATCCGGCCCGCCCTGGTGCTCACCGCCGCCGAGGCCCTGGGCGGCGCCACCGCCCGGTCCTCGGCGGTACGGGCCGCGGCGGCGGTGGAGCTGGTGCACAACTTCACCCTGCTGCACGACGATGTGATGGACCGGGATGTCACCCGGCGCCACCGGCCCACCGCCTGGACCGTGTTCGGCGACGCCGACGCGATCCTGACCGGGGACGCCCTCCAGGCGCTGGCCCTGCTGATGCTCGCGCGGGACCCGCATCCGGCGGCCCCGCGCGCGGCGGCCCGGGTCACCGCCTGTGTGATCGAGCTGTGCGAGGGGCAGCACGCCGACACCGCCATGGAGAGCCGGGCACCCGGCGAGGTCACCCTCGCCGAGGTGCTCACCATGGCGGAGGCCAAGACGGGCGCCCTCATCGGCTGCGCGTGCGCGGTCGGCGCGCTGTACGCGGGGGCGGACGACGAGGTCGTCGACGCGCTGGACGCCTTCGGGCGGGCCGCCGGGCTCGCCTTCCAGCTGATCGACGACGTCATCGGCATCTGGGGCGACCCGGGCCGCACCGGCAAACCGGCCGGCGCGGATCTGGCCGCCCGCAAGAAGTCCCTGCCGGTGGTCGCGGCGCTCACCTCGGGCACCCCCGGGGCGGCCGAACTGGCCGCGCTGTACGGGGAGCCGTACGACCAGCGGGATCTGGAGCGCACGGTGCTCGCCATCGAGCGGGCCGGCGGCCGGGACTGGGCCCAGAGCCAGGCGGCGGACCGGATCGGCCGTGCGATGGACCAACTGGCCCAAGCGATCCCGGACCCCGCGGCGGCGGACGGCCTGCTGTCGTTGGCGGAGTTCGTGACGCGCCGGAGCGCTTGACGTCCCGTCTTGGCGTGGGGCGGGCGTGATGCCGGGGGCGTGGTGGGGGCTTGGTGGGGGCGTGGTGGGGGCTGTGGCGGGTCCTGCCGGGGGTTGGGGGTCGGGTGCCGTGCGGGGGGCTGTGCTGCGTGCCGGGTCCCGTGCCGGGGCTGTGCCGGGTCCCGTGCCGGGGGCTGTGCTGCGTGCCGGGGTCGGGTGCCTTGCTGGGTGTCCGGTGCCGGCGCGGGGGCTGGGTGCTGTCCTGGGTGCCCGTTCCCCGTGCCGGGGGGGCGGCTCCAGTGTCGGGCGGTGGCTGGGTCTCCGGTGCCGGGCGGTGGCTGGGTCTCCGGGGCGGTTCAGGTGCCCCGGAGGCTCCGCCGGGCCGGGGGCTCCGGGGCCGGAGTGGATTTTCGCCGGAGTGGATTTCAGGGGCCGGGGTGGATTCCGGGGGTGGGGCGGGGCCGGGGACGGGCGGGGGCTGACGCTTGCCCGGCCTTGGGGCGGGGGTCGGTCATCCACCGGCTCGGTGGGCTGCGTTGCAGTGGCCCCCCGGCAGGCCCCCGCGCTGTCCTCCCCGGAGGGACCCCGCGCGACCCCACGCTGCGCGGGGCCCGCTGCCTCCCCACCCACCCCCCGCTACTCTTCAACCGCCAGAAGACCGCGGTGGGTTGAAGGGAAGGGCGGGATCATGGGTGTGGCGATCCGGACGGCGGGGGAGGGCGACCGGGAGCAGGTCGTCCGGCTGCTGGACTCGGCTTTCCGGGACGACCCGGTGAGCAACTGGGTCTTCCCCGGGGACGCGTTGCCCCGCGCCCATCACCGGCTGATGGGGGCATTCACCGACATCGTGCTGGCCGACGGCCGGATCGATCTGCTGGAGGACGGCACGGGGTGCGCCCTGTGGCTGTCCGTTCCAGTGGGGGCGGAAGGGCACGAGGAGGGTGAGGATGACGCCGTACGGCTGCGCGAAGTCGTCGATCCCGGGAATCCGCGGGTGGAGCAGATCGCCCGGCTGACCGCCGGTATCCATCCCGGAGGGCGGGCGCACGAGTATCTGTGGATGGTCGGGGTGGCCCCGGAGCGGCAGGGGGAGGGGCTCGGCGGGCTGCTGATCGGGGCCGTGCTGGACCGCTGCGACCGGGACGGGACGCCCGCGTATCTGGAGGCGAGCAGCGCGCGCAGCCGGGGGCTGTACGGGCGGCTGGGCTTCGAGCCGCTCGGCGCACCGCTGGAGCTGCCGGACGGCGGGCCGTCGATGTGGCCGATGTGGCGGGAGGCGCACGCCTCCTGATCACCCCTGTCCGACCCCTCTGACCTGCGGCGATCGAAGGTCGAACCCGTCTCGCGGCGCGCTGGGCCGCGAGACGGGTTCTTTAAAGGGCTTGCAACCACTACGGGTGGAGTACTACAAATGAAGTTGTCAGCGAGTCGTATGCGTGTCCGTATGCGTGTCCAAGACGAGTGAGAAGAGATCGGTTTGCGCAAGCTCACGTATTTCATCGCCTGTTCCCTGGACGGATTCATCGGTGATCCGCAGGGGGACGCCACGGAGATGGTCCGGTTCGTGGACGAGGAGTTCTTCGGTTTCCTCACCACGGAGTACCCGGAGACCGTGCCGACCATCGGCCGCCGGGCCACCGGCACCGACCATCTGGCCAACAAGCGGTTCGACACGATCATCCAGGGCCGGGCCAGCTACGACCTGGCTCTGAAGGAGGGCATGCCCAGCCCCTACGCCCATCTGCGGCAGTACGTCGCCTCCACCACCCTCGGCGAGTCTCCTGACCCGGATGTCGAGATCGTCGCCTCCGATGTCGTCGGGAAGGTGCGGGAGCTGAAGGCGGAGGAGAGCGGGTTCGGGATCTATCTGTGCGGCGGCGCGCAGCTCGCCGGGGCGCTCTTCGACGAAATCGACGAGATCGTCGTCAAGACCTATCCGATCGTCTACGGCTCCGGAATGCCGATGTTCGCCAAGGGCTGCGACATCACGGAGTTCACCCTGGAGTCGCTGCGCACCTTCGGCAACGGGGTGCTCGTCCGGACGTACGGCCGGACGCGCTGAAGCGGTGCACGGCAGGGGGCGGGGAGCGGTCCGCCGTCCTACGCTGGGGGCATGGACAGTGAAGGACATGCCTGTCCGGTCTGCGGACAGCCGGTGGAGACAGTGATACGGCGCCACAAGACGCTGGGCACCTGGGTGCCGACCTGGGTCGGCGGGCCCTGCCGGAACCAGAAGTGCGCGGCGTACGCGGAGCCCGAGGGGATGGAGCGGGCGGAGGGCTCGGTGGTCGGCGGGGACGATCGGCCGGCCGCCGATCGGGAACGCGCTTCCGGGCGGTCCGGCTGAGCGATCCGCGCCGGGTGCCGCCGGACATTCGGTCCGGAAGTTCGGTCTGGAAGTTCGGTTCGGAAGTTCGGTTCGGAAATTTCTCCGCTCCCTGTCGAGAACGGTCGATCGGTTCCGACGTCCCGTGTGAGAGTCGCCCGGCAGGGGCGGCCGAGCCGAAGGAGCGGAACGATGAAGTACCTCGTCATGATTCAGGGCGCGCAGATCGACTACGACGCCATGGGCGGCAAGGCGTCGGCCTCCTCCCCGGCCTGGGGCGAGCAGGACCTCCAGGCGATGTACGCCTTCATGCGCGCGCTCGACGACGACCTCTCGGAGAGCGGTGAGCTGATCGACGGCCAGGGCCTGGCCGCCCCGGAGCAGATCCGGCACGTCACCCTCGGCGAGGACGGCAAGCCGGTCGTCACCGACGGCCCGTACGGCGAGACCAAGGAGATGCTGGCCGGGTACTGGGTGCTGGACTGCGCCGGGCTGGAGCGGGTCACGGAGATCGCCGCCCGGATCGCCGGGTGCCCGCAGCCCGCCGGGGCGCCGGTCTACCCGGTGGAGATCCGGCAGATCCTGGACGGCGCCGGGGACCTCTGAGCGGCCGGGAGTGGTCGGGAGCGGTCGGCCGTGAGCGGCGGCGACAGCGTGTCCGGTGCCCTGCGGGACGCGCGGGAGCTGATCCCGTCCGTCCTCGGGGCGCTGGTGCGCCGGTACGGGCACTTCGACGCCGCCGAGGACGCCGTGCAGGAGGCGTTGATCGCGGCGGCCGAGCAGTGGCCGGAGCGGGGGGTTCCGGACAATCCCCGGGGCTGGCTGATCAGGGTGGCGGCGCGGCGGCTGACGGATGTGCTGCGCAGTGAGGAGGCGCGGCGGCGACGAGAGGAGCGGGTCGCCGCGCTGGCGCCCCGGGACGCCTTCACCGCGCCGCCGCCGGGCGCGGACCGGGCGCCGCGCGAGGACGACACCCTCACCCTGCTCTTCCTGTGCTGTCACCCGGATCTCGGCCCCTCCGCCCAGCTCGCGCTCACCCTGCGCGCGGTCGGCGGACTCACCACGGCCGAGGTCGCCCGTGCCTGTCTGGTGCCGGAGGCGACGATGGCGCAGCGGATCAGCCGGGCCAAGCGGAAGGTGCGGGGGGTGCGGTTCGCCCGGCCCGACGCCTGGGCCGCCCGGCTCCCGGCCGTCCTGCACACCCTCTACCTGATCTTCAACGAGGGGTACACGGCCACCTCCGGGCCCCGGCTCCAGCGCCGGGAACTGGCCGGGGAGGCGATCCGGCTGACCCGTACCGTGCACCGGCTGCTCCCGGACGACACCGAGGTGACCGGGCTGCTGGCGCTGATGCTGCTCACCGACGCCCGCCGCGAGGCGCGCACGGGGCCCGGCGGCGATCTGGTGCCGCTGGACGAACAGGACCGGGGGCACTGGGACAAGGCCGCGATCGACGAGGGTGTCGCCCTGATCACCGGGGCGCTGGAGCGGGGCCGTCCGGGGCCGTACCAGCTCCGGGCGGCCATCGCCGCCGTCCACGACGAGGCCCCGTCCGCCGACGCCACCGACTGGCGGGAGATCCTCGGCCTCTACGACATCCTGGTCCGGATGGTTCCCGGCCCCGTGGAGCGGCTCAACCGCGCGGTGGCGGTGGCGATGGTCGACGGCCCGCACGCCGGGCTCGCCGCCGTGGACGCCCTGGGCCCCCAGCCGGGCCACCGGGTCGACGCGGTACGCGGCCATCTGCTGGAGCGCGCCGGGGCTTACGAGGAGGCGCGCGCCGCCTATGAATCGGCGGCGGCGCGGACGCTGAGCCTGCCGGAACGGCGCTATCTGCGGGGGAGGGCGGGGGCCCTCGGACGCCGGGCACCCTAGCCCGACCGGAAGTTCGGGCGCTCAGTCGCCTTTCGGGCGCCCGCCCGTCTCCGGGTCGCGGCCGGTGAGGCAGTACGTGCCGCCCGCCGGGTCGCGCAGGACGATCCAGTACGGGTGCCGCCGCACCAGGGTGGCGCCGAGCCGTTCATGGGCGGCGGCGGTGGTGTCGAGGTCGGCGCAGGCGAGGTCGAGATGGGCGGCGGCGGGCCGCTCGGTGCCGAGCCGCTGGAGCAGGACGCGGACGGGCAGCCCGGTCGGCGGGACGAGGGCCCGGAACTCCGGGAGCGGACTGGTGACGAACTCCCACCCCGACCCGTCGGCACCGGCGAGGAGCGCGGTCCAGAAGGCGGCCTCGGCGTCGTACGCGGACGGTGGGGTGTCCAGGCAGACCTGGTCCAGGCGGCTGCCGCCGACGACCGGGGGCCGGACCGACTCCCCGTGCCAGGGCACCGCGCAGAACGCGTGCCCCGCCGGGGAGCGCAGGACGGTCCACCCGTCGTGCGTGGCGTCGACCCGCGCCCCGAGCCGCAGGGCCTGGGCGGTGAAGGCGCCGACGTCGTCCACGGCGAAGTCGAGATGGGCGCCGCCGGGGCCGGAGTCCGTGCCCTGCGCCTTGACACAGGGGTCGGCTCCGGTGCCCGGGTCCGGCAGCAGGGTGGCGAACTCACCCCGGTCGCCCCGGAGCCCGGAGGCCCGGGTGCCGGTGACGGCGGTCCAGAAGGCGAGGGCGGCGCCGAGGCGCTCGGCGGGCCGGTCGATGAAGGCGTAGGTCCAGCGGACGGTCATGACGCGAGGGTAGGGGGGAGGTGGGTGGGGGGCGGGGGAATTTCGGTGGGCGGGCGGGGAGAAGGGGAGGGCACGGTCCACGGGTGGTGGCGAAGACCTGTGTACCGGCGGAGCGCGGCCGGGCCCGGCCGACCTATGGTCGCCGCGAGGAGGGCTGATGAATCACAGCACATGGAGGACCCGCCGTGCCCGGCAGCTCGCCGGGGAGGAGGCTGAGTACGACCAGGAGTACATCGACGCACGGCTGGCCGGAGACCTCGGGCAGACCGTCTACGACCGGCGGATCGAACTCGGACTGTCCCAGAGCGAGCTGGCCGAGCGAGCCGGGATGACGCAGCCGCAGGTCTCCCGGCTGGAGGGCGGCGACACCGTGCCCACCCTGCCGCTGCTGCGGCGCCTGGCGAAGGCCCTGGACGGCTCGCTGAGCGTGGTCGTCGACGCGAGCGACTCCCGCGTCACCTTCACCCCGCACGCGGCCTGAAAAGCGGACCGCACCCGGACGCCGCAGCTGCCGGGATCGGCGGGCTGCGGGCCGGGTGCGGTCGGGTAGACCGTGCAAGCAGGTAAGAGTTGCAGGTCAGGGGCTTGAGGCAAGATCAAGCCTTCTTCGTCTCCCAGAAGATCTTGTCGATCTGGGCGATGTGGTCCAGGGCCTTCTGGCCGGTCGCCGGGTCCGTGGACGCCTTGGCGGCGGAGAGGGCCTTGAGGGTTTCGTTCACGAGCTGGTGCAGCTCGGGGTACTTCTCGAAGTGCGGCGGCTTGAAGTAGTCGCTCCAGAGCACGGAGACATGGTGCTTGGCCAGCTCCGCGCGCTGCTCCTTGATGACAGTGGCGCGGGCCTGGAAGTGCGGGTCGTCGTTGGCGGCCATCTTTTCCTGGACGGCCTTGACCGACTCCGCCTCGATACGGGCCTGGGCCGGGTCGTACACGCCGCAGGGCAGGTCGCAGTGGGCGCTGACCTTCACCTTGGGGGCAAACAGGCGGGAAAGCATGGAGCATTCCTTCCTCGTGATCGTCTTCTCAGGTGGGACATTACTCCCTGGGAGACGGGTTTTCGCGGGTGCCCCCATGGGCTTAGGACAAAAGTCCGGGGTCAGACTGAGACTGGTGGAGAACGACCGGGGAGGTGCCGGGATGCCGGAACTGTCGCAGGAGGGCGAGCGCAGGGGCCTGGTGCTGCCCTTCGGGCTGGCCGAGGTTTCGGGGCCGTCGATGGTGCCCACACTGCGCGACGGGGACCGGCTGGTGGTGCACTACGGCACCCGGGTCAGGCCCGGTGACGTGGTCGTGCTGCGCCATCCGTTCCAGCAGGACCTGCTGGTCGTCAAGCGGGCGGCGGGGCGGCGCGAGGGCGGCTGGTGGGTGCTCGGGGACAACGCGTACGCGGGTGGGGACAGTACGGACTACGGGGTGGTGCCCGAGGAGCTGGTGCTCGGGCGGGTGCGGTTTCGCTACCGGCCGTTCCCCGCGGGCCGGCGGGCGCCGTTCGCGGTGCTGCGATGGGCGGTGTCGGCCGCGCGGCCGGTGCTGTCCGACCGGTCGGCCTCCAGACGCTTGCGGGCCCGGTAGGCGGCCACATTGGCGCGGGTCGCGCAGCGGTCGGAGCAGTAGCGGCGGGAGCGGTTGGTGGAGGTGTCCAGATAGGCGTTGCGGCACGGGGGCGCCTCGCACAGGCCCAGCCGGTCCACGCCGTACTCCGTGAGGTGGAAGGCCAGGCCCATCGCCGCGATGGCGGCATAGCCCGCGGTGGCGTTGGACGGGTGGTCGGCCAGATGCATGTGCCACAGGGGGCGGCCGTCGTCGTCGCGGAAGTCGTGGCCGGAGATCTGGGGGCTGACCGGGAACTCCAGGAGCAGCGAGTTCAGCAGATCGACCGCGAGGGTCTCGTCGCCCGCGTCCGCCGCCTCGAAGACCGACCTCAGCCGGGCGCGGACCGCGCGGAAGCGGGTGACGTCCGCGTCGGTGGCCCGGCGGCCCGCCGACCGGTTGGCGCCGAACAGCTCGCGCACCGCCTCCACCGTGGTCAGGGTGTCCGTGCCCCGCCCGGGTTCCTCGCTGTTCACGAGCCGCACGGCATAGTCCGAGTAATAGGTCAATTCCACTTGTAGTCCTTACGGAGGAGCCTTATGGTCGTGATGCGGTCGGGGTAACAGCCGATCCTGCATCCAGGGTATTACGCGCGGTATGTGACGGAGGGCACCCATGACCGACACCACGGCGACCGGCACCGACTGGCAGGGGTGGCAGCGCAGCTGGGACCGGCAGCAGGAGTGGTACATGCCGGACCGCGAGGAGCGCTTCCGGGTGATGCTGGACATGGTCGAGGCGACCGTCGGCCGCACCCCGCGCGTCCTCGACCTCGCCTGCGGCACCGGCACCATCACCGCCCGCCTCCTCGACCGCCTCCCCGGCGCGGTCAGCACCGGCGTCGATCTCGACCCCGCCCTCCTCGCCATCGCCGAGGGCACCTTCGCCGGCGACGACCGGGTCACCTTCGTCACCGCCGACCTCAAGGACCCGCACTGGCCCACCGCCCTGCCGTACGAGTCCTACGACGCCGTGCTGACCGCCACCGCGCTCCACTGGCTGCACGAGGGCCCCCTCGCCGCCCTCTACGGCCAGGTGGCGGGGCTGGTCCGGGACGGCGGTGTCTTCATGAACGCCGATCACATGATCGACGACACCACCCCCCGGATCAACGCGGCCGAACGCGCGCTGCGCCACGAGCGCATGGAACAGGCCAGGAACGACGGCGCCGTCGACTGGGCCGCCTGGTGGCAGCTCGCCGCCGCCGACCCCGTCCTGGCCGTCCCCACGGCCCGCCGCTTCGAAATCTACGGCGAACACGCCGACGGCGACATGCCCCCGGCGTCCTGGCACGCCCGGACCTTGCGCGAGGCCGGCTTCGGCGAGGCCCGCCCGGTCTGGTGCTCCCCGTCGGACACTCTGCTGCTGGCCCTGAAGTAGGCGGGGCGGAGCGGGCGACGAGCGAACGGTGAAGGGGCGGTACGGGGGGAGATCCCCGTACCGCCCCTTCGGTGCTCCGCCGTCACAGGGCCTTCGCGGTCACAGGACCTTCGACAGGAACGCCTTCGTGCGGTTGTGCTGGGGGTCGGTCAGGACGTCCCTCGGGTTGCCGGACTCGACGACCACACCGCCGTCCATGAAGACCAGGCTGTCGCCGACCTCGCGGGCGAAGCCCATCTCATGGGTGACGACGATCATGGTCATACCGGACTCGGCCAGGTCGCGCATGACGTCGAGGACATCGCCGACCAGCTCCGGGTCCAGGGCGGAGGTGGGCTCGTCGAAGAGCATCAGCTTGGGGTCCATCGCCAGGGCGCGGGCGATGGCGACCCGCTGCTGCTGGCCGCCGGAGAGCTGCGAGGGGTAGTTCCGCGCCTTGTCGGCGAGGCCCACCCGCTCCAGGAGCTGCATCGCCCGCTCCTTGGCCTGGGCCTTGGACACGCCCTTGACCTGCACCGGGGCCTCGATGATGTTCTCGGCGGCGGTCATGTGCGGGAACAGGTTGAAGCGCTGGAAGACCATGCCGATGTCCCGGCGCTTGACCGCGACCTCGCTGTCCTTCAGCTCGTAGAGCTTGTCGCCCTTCTGCCGGTAACCGACCAGCTCGCCGTCGACGTAGAGCCGTCCGGCGTTGATCTTCTCCAGGTGGTTGATACAGCGCAGGAAGGTCGACTTGCCGGAGCCGGAGGGGCCGATCAGGCAGAACACCTCACCGGTGCGGACCTCCAGGTCGATGCCCTTGAGCACCTCCACCGGGCCGAAGGACTTGTGCACGCCCTCGGACTTCACCATGGGGACGGCGGGGTCGTGCGTCATGCCGTGGCTCCCTTCGGGCGGCCGAGTGACAGCAGGTTCCGGCGGATCTTCTGCATCGGGGTCGGCGGCAGCTGCCGGGAGGAGCCCCGGGCGTAGTAGCGCTCCAGGTAGTACTGGCCGACGCTGAAGATCGAGGTCAGCAGCAGATACCAGGCCGCCGCCAGGAACAGCATCTCGGCGGGGGCGCCGGAGGTCTGGCCGATGTCCTGGGCCACCCGGAACAGCTCCGAGTACTGGACGACCGACACCAGCGAGGTCGTCTTCAGCATATTGATGACCTCGTTGCCGGTCGGCGGCACGATCACCCGCATGGCCTGCGGGATCACGATCCGGCGCAGCGTCTTGGACTGGCTCATGCCCAGCGCGTGCGACGCCTCCGTCTGGCCCTCGTCCACCGCCAGCAGACCGGCGCGGCAGATCTCCGCCATGTACGCGGCCTCGTTCAGCCCGAGGCCGAGCAGCGCGGTCAGGAACGGGGTCATGAAGTCCGACCACTCGTCCCGGTAGAACGGGCCGAGGTTGATGAACTCGAAGACCAGGCCCAGGTTGAACCAGACCACCAGCTGCACCAGGACCGGCGTGCCCCGGAAGAACCAGATGTAGAACCAGGCGATCGACGAGGTCACCGGGTTCTTCGACAGCCGCATCACGGCCAGCAGGATGCCGCCGACGATGCCGATCGCCATGGACAGCACGGTCAGCAGCAGCGTCTTGCCGACACCGCTGAGGACCCGGTCGTCGAAGAAGTAGTCGGGGATCGCGCCCCAGTTGATCCGGCCCTGGGAGAAGGCGTAGACGATGGAGCCCAGCAGGGCCAGGGCGACCACGGCGGTGAGGTAGCGGCCGTAGTGACGGACCGGGACGGCCTTGATGGCGTCCGGGCCGGCCGGCGGGGTGCCCGCCGGACGGTCGCCCGTCTTGGAGATGTCAGGAGTCACGCGTGTTGCCTTTCCGCGCCCGCGGTCGTCGGGGCCGGGTCACTTGCCGCCGTTGACGACGGCCTCCGTGACGGCGCCTTCGGTGACGCCCCACTTCTCCAGCACCTTCTGGTACTCGCCGTCCGCGATCACCGCGTCCAGGGCGGCCTGGAGGGCGTCCCGCAGCTGGGTGTTGTCCTTGGCCACCGCGATCCCGTACGGGGCCGCCTCGACCTGCTCGCCGACCAGCTCGAAGTCATTGCCGCCGCCGGAGGTCTGCACGGCGTACGCGGCGACCGGGAAGTCCGAGGAACCGGCGTCGGCGCCGCCGGCCCGCAGCCGGGTCTGGGCCTGCTGGTCGTTGTCGAACGCCTCGATGGTGAGCTTCTCGCCGGACGGGCACTTCTTGGCCTCGGCCTTGGCGAGGTCCTCGGAGACCGTGCCGCGCTGGACGACGAGCTTCTTGCCGCACAGGTCGGCCCAGGTGGTGATCCCCTGGTCGTCGCCCTTCTTGGTGTAGATCGAGACACCCGCGGTGAAGTAGTCGACGAAGTCCACACCCTCACCGACCTTCTTGCCGGTGTCGGCGTCGATGCCCTCCTGGCGGTCCTTGGTGTCGGTCATCGCGGACATGGCGATGTCGTAGCGCTTGGAGCGCAGACCGGTGATCAGGGTGTCGAAGGTGCCGTTCTCGAACTCGAAGGTCACCCCGAGCTGCTTGCCCATCGCCGCGGCGATGTCCGGGTCGATGCCGACCGTCGCACCCGCGTCGTCCTTGAACTCGACCGGGGCGTACGCGATGTCCGAGCCGACCTTGATGACGCCCTTGTCGCGGATCTCCTGGGGCAGCTTGTCGGCCAGCGGGGCCGCCGCGGCGGAGGAGGAGCCGGCGCCGGCGCTCTCCTTGCTCTCCGTACCGCCGCCCTCGGTCTGGTCACCGCAGCCGGTGAGCAGCAGGGCGCCCGCGACCGCGATCGAGCCGACCGCGGCCAGCCGGGAGCGGGCGGTCGTACGACGGATGGTGCTTGCGGTCATGGTGGATTCCTCCGGCGGATGGAGAGGGGTTGCCGTGGGGTCGGGCCGACACATCTCTTCGAGCGTCGCGACCTCGTGTGATGACGGCATCTTGCCATTCGGACTAAGGCATTCAGGGGGGCAGGCATGTCAAAATCGGATAACGGGCCACCCCCGAACCGCACCACTCCGGTACATCACGGCCGGACCTTCTTCAGGAATCCCTGCTTCCGGCCGGAAGATCTTCGGTGATCCCGGTCTTGGGGGCGAGGGCCGGGCGTTCTTTGCCCGCTCTTGCGCTCCGCTCAGGGGATTGATCGGCCCTTGTGGTGATGGTCCCGGTATGCGCGGATGCGGCGGGCCGGTGCCGGACGGCCGCCGGACCCGTGCCGGGCGGCGGGCCGTGATCTTCGCGTGATGCATGTGACCTTCGCGTTATGGACTCGTCCACGGCACCGGTCGTCAGGTATGAAGGTTCTTTACACCCCTCATCCGGGGCTCAAGGGCGCGTGTGCGGCGTGCCCGTCGTGTACGCCCGTACGTATCGCTACGTATCCCTACGCACCACTTGGGTCGTACACGGTCCCGCCCGCCTCTTCGACCAGAGGCGGCCACCCTCAACCATGAACACCTAAGGGGTCAGACACGTGGCAGCGGAGATCGTCAATCCTCGCAGCGCCGGAAACGCCGGACACGCCGGAAGCATCGGAAGCGCGGATCAGGAGGGCGGGAAGCCCCTCGGTTCCCTGGATTCCCTCGATTCCCTGGATTCCCTCGACTCGTTCGATCCGGCGTTCGCGCTGCACCGCGGCGGCAAGATGGCCGTGCAGGCCACGGTGCCGGTGCGCGACAAGGACGACCTGTCCCTCGCGTACACGCCCGGCGTCGCGAAAGTGTGCAGCGCGATCGCCGAGCAGCCGGACCTGGTCAACGACTACACCTGGAAGTCCTCGGTCGTCGCCGTCGTCACCGACGGCACGGCCGTGCTCGGCCTCGGGGACATCGGTCCCGAGGCGTCCCTGCCCGTGATGGAGGGCAAGGCGATCCTGTTCAAGCAGTTCGGCGGGGTGGACGCGGTCCCGATCGCGCTGGCCTGCACGGGCGTGGACGAGATCGTGGAGACCGTGGTCCGGCTCGCGCCGTCCTTCGGCGGGGTGAACCTGGAGGACATCTCGGCGCCCCGCTGCTTCGAGATCGAGCGCAAGCTCCAGGAGCGGCTCGACATCCCCGTCTTCCACGACGACCAGCACGGCACCGCGGTCGTCACGCTGGCGGCCCTGCGCAACGCCGCGCGGCTGAGCGGCAAGGCGCTGGGGGAGCTGCGGGCGGTGATCTCCGGCGCCGGTGCGGCCGGGGTCGCCATCGCCAGGATCCTGATCGACGCCGGGATCGGCGATGTCGCGGTCACCGACCGCCGGGGTGTCGTCTCGGCCGACCGGGACGACCTCACGCCGGTCAAGCGGGAGCTGGCGTCCTTCACCAACAAGGCGGGCCTGAGCGGCTCACTGGAGGGCGCGCTCGCGGGCGCGGACGTCTTCATCGGCGTGTCCGGCGGTACGGTGCCGGAGGCGGCGGTCGCCTCGATGGCGCCGGGCGCGTTCGTGTTCGCCATGGCCAACCCCGACCCCGAGGTGCACCCGGACGTGGCGCACAAGTACGCGGCGGTGGTGGCGACCGGGCGGTCGGACTTCCCCAACCAGATCAACAACGTGCTGGCGTTCCCCGGGATCTTCGCGGGGGCGCTCCAGGTGCGGGCCTCCCGGATCACGGAGGGCATGAAGCTGGCCGCGGCGGAGGCCCTCGCGGGCGTGGTGGGGGACGACCTCTCGGCGTCCTATGTGATCCCCTCTCCCTTCGATGAGCGGGTTGCTCCTGCGGTCACCTCGGCGGTGGCTGCGGCGGCTCGGGCGGATGGGGTTGCGCGGCGCTAGCGCTTTGGCCCCGCCGGTTTGGGCGGGGCCAATCCTTTGCCCACCCACCCACCCGTGCGGGATTGTTTGACGGGGAGCCGTCGCCCCGGGGGTGGGTGGGTGGGGGTGTGCGGGTTGTGTGTGGCTGGGCGCGCAGTTCCCCGCGCCCCTAAAGGCATAAAGGCGGGGCGTTGCTCCGTCGCCTCCTTGTTGGCAAGGGGGGATGTGTCACAGGTTCTCCTGGTGCCCCGGGGTGCGTGGGCGACCTATCGTCGGCGGCATGTTCGCTGTCTACGCCGCCCGTATCGACCGTGACCGACCGCTCGACGGACTGGAGCTGGGGGAGCGGCCCGCTCCCGTGGTGCCGCCGGGGTGGACCGTCGTCGATGTCAGGGCCGCCTCCCTCAACCATCACGACCTCTGGTCCCTGCGCGGCGTCGGTCTCCCGGAGGACCGGCTGCCGATGATCCTCGGCTGTGACGCCGCCGGGGTCGACAGGGACGGCAACGAGGTCGTCCTGCACTCCGTCATCGGCCAGACCGGACACGGCGTCGGCCCCCGGGAGCCCCGCTCCATCCTCACCGAGCGCTACCAGGGCACCTTCGCCGAGCAGGTCGCCGTACCCGTCTGGAATGTGCTGCCCAAGCCCCGGGAGCTGTCCTTCGAGGAGGCCGCCTGTCTGCCCACCGCCTGGCTGACCGCCTACCGGATGCTGTTCACCAACGCCGGGGTGCGGCCGGGGGACTCGGTGCTCGTGCAGGGTGCCGGGGGCGGGGTCGCCACCGCGGCCATCGTGCTCGGCAAGGCCGCCGGGCTGCGGGTCTTCGCCACCAGCCGGGACGAGGCCAAGCGCAAGCGCGCGCTGGAGCTGGGAGCCGTCGAGGCCGTGGAGCCCGGCGCGCGGCTGCCGCAGCGGGTGGACGCGGTCATCGAGACCGTCGGGGCGGCCACCTGGTCCCACTCCGTCAAGTCGCTGCGGCCGGGCGGCACGATCGTCATCTCCGGCGCCACCAGCGGTGACCGGCCCTCGCACGCCGAGCTGACCCGGGTCTTCTTCCTGGAGCTGCGGATCGTCGGCTCCACCATGGGCACCAAGGACGAACTGGAGGACCTGCTCTCCTTCTGCGCCGCGACGGGTGTCCGTCCCGTCATCGACCAGGTGCTGCCGATGGACCGGGCCCGCGAGGGGTTCGAGCGGATGGAGTCGGGCGGGCTGTTCGGGAAGGTGGTGCTTCGGGGGTAGGGGGCGGGGATCCCGTTTTTCCTCTTCTTGCGGGTCCTGGTGGTTCTCATGGCCTTCTTGTCAACGTTGGTTGACGTGTTCGGGGTGTCAATGTAGGTTGACGTCATGACCGAAGCAACGGATCTCGCACAACGGGCCGGTGATCGTGACCCGCGGGTCGGGCTGAGGGCCGTCGCCGCGTTGCGCAGGCTGCTGGAGCAGCTGGAGGCGGTGCAGGTGCGCGGTGCACGCCAGCAGGGGTGGTCGTGGCAGGAGATCGCCGCGGAACTCGGGGTCAGCCGACAGGCCGTGCACAAGAAGTACGGGAGGCGATGATGTTCGAACGGTTCACCAAGGACGCCCGCGCGGTCGTCACCGGCGCGGTCGAGGAGAGCGAGCGGGTGGGGGCCCGGACGGTCGAGACCGAGCATCTGCTGCTCTCCCTCGCCGACCGGCCCGGCGGCAAGGGCGCCTTCGCGCTCGCCGCCCTGGGGGTGGGCGACCGGGGTGAGGCCCTGCGGGCGTCCCTCGCCGACGCGCGGCGCCGCGCCGGGCTCTCCAGGGCCGACGCGGACGCCCTCGCGGGGCTCGGTATCGATGTCGCCGAGATCGTCTCCCGGGTCGAGGAGGCGCACGGCGCCGGTGCGCTCTCCGGCGACCGGCGCGACGGGCGCTGGTGGCGGGGGCACCGCTCCTTCAGCCGCCCCGCCAAGGACGCCCTCGAACAGTCCCTGCGGATCGCCCTCGCCCGGCGCGAGCGCACCATCGGCGACCATCACATCCTGCTCGCGCTCACCACGGGACGCGGGGTCGTCGCCGAGGTGCTCGCCGACCAGGGGGTCACCTTCGAGTCGGTGACACGGGTGCTGGGGGGTGGGGGAGGGGAGCGGGCGGCGGGGTGAGGGGTGGGGGGTGAGGGGGCGGTTCGGGTGAGGGGGCGAGGGGGGCGCCTTCCGGCGCCCCCCTCGCCCCGAGGCCCGCTCTACGCCCCCGGCCCCCTCAGCAACGCCCCGATGTGGGCCGCCGCTGTCGACAGATGGCGGCGGGTGTCGCGAAGTTGGGCCGGGGTGACGCCGTGGTCGCGGGCCGCGTCGCGGATGTCGTCGCGGAAGCGGTCCAGCAGACGGTCCAGGTCACGGGCCGGGTCGCCGGTCGGGGGTTCGTCGGCCCAGGAGGGGCGTTCGGTGGCGGAGGGGCGCTCGGTGCCGGAGGGCGTGTCCTCGGGTGCGGCGTCGTCCTGCTGCGGTACGCGGGCGTCGTCGTGCTCGGGTGTCCGGTCGCCCGGGGTCGTACCGGAGGGCGGCCGTTTGTCCGAGGCGCGGCCGAAGCCGAAGTCGCGGCCGAAGTCCTTGCCGAACTCGCCGAACTCCTTCGCCAGTTCGGTCAGACCCTCCCGGACGCCCGTCGGCCACTCGCCCCGCGTGAAGTGGTCCTGGACCTGCTCCTGCACCCGGCGGGCGATCCGCTGGACCTCCTCCTGCGCCTGTGCGCGCGCCCGGTCCTGCGCCTCCTTGGCCTGCCTTCTGGCCCGCTGCGCCTCCTCCCGCGCCCGCCTGCTCTCGTCCTTGGCCCGCCGCGCCTGTTCCTTCCACTCCTGCTTGACGCGCTGCATCTCCTCCTTGGCGAGCCACGCCTCCTTCTCCTCGGCGGTCGCCGGGCGCGTGGAGTCCCGGCTGTGCCGGGCCTCGTTCGCCGCCGCCTTCATCTCGCGCCGCAGATCACCGGCCGCCCCGCGCACATCCGCCCGGATCTCGGCGGCCAGCTCCGCCACCGACTCCCGGATCTCCAGCTCCAGATCGGCCAGTTCGCCGCTGCGGGCGGCCAGTTCGGCGCGGCCCGCGTCCGTGATGGCGTACACCTTCCGGCCGCCCTCGGTGGTGTGGGTGACCAGGCCCTCGGCCTCCAGCTTGGCCAGCCGGGGATACACCGTGCCCGCCGAGGGCGCGTACAGCCCCTGGAAGCGCTCCTCCAGCAGGCGGATCACCTCGTAGCCGTGGCGCGGGGCCTCGTCGAGCAGCCTCAGCAGATAGAGCCGGAGGCGGCCGTGTGCGAAGACGGGGGGCATGTCAGAGCACCTTCTTGTCAGTCGTGCCGTCGGCCGGACCGGTGTCGTCGCCGGTGTCCTGGCCGGAAACGGCATTCTTCCTCGTGGTGGCCCCCGATGTGTCCTGCGGTGAGTCGTCTCGTGGTGAGTCGTGCTGCGGTGACTCGTCCTGCGGTGGCTCGTACGGCGGTGACTCGTCCTGCGGTTCCCCTGCGTCCTCCTCCGTCGGCGGCCGTCGCAGGAGGGCGATGGAGCCGGAGACCGTCGTCGCCTTCAGCCTGCCGTTGCCCGCGCCGAGCCGGCCGGTGATCCGCTTGGCGCCCCACTGGCCGCCCACCCGCAGATTCTCGAAGGCGTTGGAGACATGCCCGCTCGCGGTGTTGGCCTCCACCTCGGCGTCGGCCGGGTGCGGCAGCCGGATGGCGATCTCGCCGGAGACGCTGGTCAGGCTGATGTCCGTCGGACGGCTCGTCGGGTCCAGATCGACGATCATCGAACCGCTCACCGAGTCCGCCTTCACCGACGAACCCGCCTCCACGACCGTGAGGTCCCCGGAGACCGAGTTGAACCGCAGATCGCCGCTGAGCGCCTGCGCCTCCAGGCTCCCGGAGACCGTGTCGGCCCGCACCGGGCCGGTGAGCCCGACCAGCGTGGCGTCCCCGGAGATGCCCTTGACCTCGGCGCGGCCCTCGATCCCCGACACCACGGCGTTGGCGCTCACCACACCCACCTCGACGCGCGTACGCGTCGGCACCGCCAGCGAGACGACCGCGCTGCGCCGCCAGCCCTTGCGGTCGAGCCACTTCAGAAAGCCCTTCCAGGGGAGGTCCTCGTAGGCCACCGTCAGCGTGCCGTCCTGCTGGGTGACGATGAGGGGCGGGCCGTCGATCCGGGAGATCTCCAGCCGCGCGGAACTCTCGTCGGTCCCCACGACGTTCACGGTTCCACTGACGATGCGTACCTGAAGCTCGCTGACGGGCGTGTCGAAGGTGAGCTTCCTCGGCTCACCGACGGACCACTCGGACATGGTGCGGACCTCCTCGACCGGGCCGGACCGCACGCGCGACCGGACGGGCATGACGGTGGACATCTCATGACGGCACCCGACACGCCATATCGTGTCTCTGGCTATTCACGATATATCGCGGAAACGGAAAGTCAAGACAGTCGCGGATGTGTGATGCGTGGGGCCGGGTGCCGGGTGCCGGGTGCCGGGTGGCGGGTGGCGGCCGGGGCGGGTGGCGGCGAGCCGGGGGCGGGCCGGGGTGTCCCGTTCCGTGTGAGTGAGGGGAGGGCGGAGGGTGGACCGGCGCTGAGACCGCCGAATCGGGCAAATTGCCCTAGCGTGTGAACCATGTCGTCGGAAGATCTCGCGCCGAGCGCCCGCCCCGGCCCCGCCCCCGGCGCCCTGCTGCTCTGCCGCGCCCCCGCCGACTCCGTCGCCCTGGTGGCCGCGCTGCTGCCGGAGCCCCTGCTGCTCACCGCCGCCGGTGAGGGCTGGAGCGTGCTGGTGCCCGAGGGGCGTGCCTGGGCCGACGGCGCGGAACCGGTCGACCGGGTGGCCACCGGGTGGGCCACCGCGCTCGCCGTCGGCGCCCCCTGGCCGGTGCTCGCGCTGTGGTGGGACCGGGACCGCGCCGGGTACGCCCTGGCCTCCGGGTTCCGCCGCCCGGTCGGCTATGTCTGGCTCGCCGACGGCACCCCGGCCGGTGAGGACGAGGCCATGCGCACCTTCGCCGCCCGGCTGGGCCTGGACCCCGTACTGGATGTGCAGTCGCTGGACCGGCTGGCGGAGCCGGACCCGGTGTCCGACGCCCGCGCGCGGCTGCGCGGGCTGCTCGCGGTGCTGTCCCGGGCCGGTGTCGGACTGCCCGCCGGACTCACTCCCGGCGCCCCCACCGCCGATCTGCGCACGGCCCTGCGCGAGGGGCCCGGCGTCCGGCGGATCGACCGCGAGACCCTGCGGGACACCCTGCGCGAGAGCGCCCGCGACGAACTGCACGCCCTCGGGGAGGGGCCCATCGGCCCCTATCTGCCCCTGTCCGGGCGGCCGGAGGCCAGGGTCCTCGCCCTCGCCCAGATCGCCCTCGGCGTCCCCCTCGCCGTCTGGGCCCTGCGCCGCCGCAGCCCCGGCTGGCTCACCGCGAGCGGACTCCTCCTCGCCCACGGCGCGCTCGGACTGGCGTACGACCTCGTCCGGCCCCGCGATTAGGGCGGGTCGGGCGTCGGCGTAGCCGGTTTCCGCCCTGCGGCTACGGCGGACGCCCCCCGGGGGCGTGGCATCCGCCCCCGGTCCCAGGACGGAGGCCCTGGGGCCGGTTTCCGCCCGGCGGCCTGCGCGAACGCCCGTCGAGTCGGTATCCGTCCTGTGGGCGCGGCAGGCGCCGCCTATGACTGGCTTCTGCCCGGTGACGAGGGCGGATTCCCCTGAGGCCGGTATCCGCCCTCCGTGGCTGGGGCGGGCGCCCCTGGAGCGGGTATCCGCCGTCGACCGGCGCGGGCGCCCCCTGGGGCCGACTTTCCCCCACGGCTAAGGCGGACCCCTGTAGCGCTGGCATCCGCCCTCGTGGTCAGGGCAGGTGCAGGTGCCCCTGGGGCCGGTATCCGCGCCTCGACGAGCGCGGGCGCCCCTGGTGTCGGCTTCCGTCCCCGCGGCTACAGCGCACGAACGCAAGCGCCGGAATCCCCCCCCGCGACCCGGGCGCGGGCGGCGCCCCCAGGCACGCTGTCCATCCCCCTACGCCCGCCCGCTCACTCCTCGTCGTCCTCGTCGTCCAGGCGGGCCAGCCATGTCGCCAGGCGTTCCACCGGGACCTCGAAGTCCGGGTTCAGGTCCACGAACGTGCGCAACTGCTCCGCGAGCCATTCGAAGGTGAACTCCTCCTCGCCACGCCGCTTCTCCAGTTCCTCGATGCCTCGGTCGGTGAAATACATGCCTTCAGAATATGCGCCACTTGGCCGGTTAACGGGCTCCCTGCGCCACCGCCCGGAGGGCTAGCCTCGTCGCAGTGCACCAGCCCGCGGAGCCGTACCGGGCGGGCACAGTTCGGGGGAGCCATGGACGAGACGCTGCGCGAGATCACGCTGCCCGGAGGCCAGACCGTACTGGCCCGGGTCACCCCCGCAAAGGGGGCGCGCAAACCCGGTGCATACGGGTCCGACGACCTTGATGTCGGGGTCGGCCGGGGCGGCGGAGCCGTCCGGCTGGAGCAACTCGGCGAGCTGATCGAGGGCGTCGGCGCCTCCGTGCTGGACGCCGCGCTCGCCGCCGCTCCCGACGAGGCCGGCATCACCTTCGGGGTGGAGCTGGTGGCCCGCCCCGGCACGGCGGTCGCCGTGCTCGCCGACGGTGAGGCCAGGACATCCCTCCAGGTCAGCCTGGTCTGGAAGCTCGACGAACGCCGCGCTCACGGCCGAACCCAGCCGGTCGGCACCGGCCCCCGCACCGGCGGCGACAGCGGCCCCCGCACCGGCGGCGACAGCGGCAGCCCCACCGGCCCCGGCACCGGCCCCCGCACCGGCCCCCGCACCGGCCCCCGCACCGGCCCCGGCGGCGGCAGCCGCACCGGCACTACCGGTCCCACCGGCCCGGCCACCCCCTCCGCGGATGCCTGAGAGGCAGGATCTCCGTCTCCGGACCCGGATCGAGAACGCCACCGTCCACTTCCACTCCGCCCGCCCCGGCGACGAGGAGATGTGGGGGAGCGGCTTCCTCGTGGCCCCGGGCTGGGCGCTGACCTGCGCACATGTGCTGCTCGGCAGGATCGGCGCGGCGGGCGGGGACGAGTTCCGGGTCCGGGGCCCCGGGCTGCACGACGGACGGCCCGTCGCCGCCCGGCTGGCCGCCTCCCTCTACGAGGGCGACCTCGGCGCCGAGCGCGACGACTGGACCAGCGTGCCGGTGGAGCAGGACCTCGCGCTGGTGCGGCTGACCGACCCCTCGGTCCGCCATGAGTGCGTCTGGCTCAGCGACCGCTCCGACCACCCCCTCGGCGAGGGCCGGGTCGTCCACGGCTACCGGCCCGCCGACGGCGGCGCCGCCTCCGCCTGGAGCGGCTCGGCCGAGGTCAGCTCCCAGGACGGGCCCTACGGGCTGCGGCTCGGCCCCACCAACACCTTCCCCGAGGGCGTCTCCGGCGGCCCGGTACTGGATTCGGCCACCGGCGCGGTGGTCGCCGTCATCAAGAGCCGGGTCGCCGGGGACACCGGCGGACTGTCCATCGCGGTGTCCCTGATGCGCCGCTTCGAGGAGCACTACCCGGCGATCGTGGCCGCCCACGACGCCTGGCACCACGCCCAGCGCAAGGAGCCGCACAACTGGGTCGGCCGCCAGCTGGAGCTACCCGGCGCCGCCACCCGCGCGGGCGACCACTGGTCCCCGCTGGACCGCCGGACCGCGCTCGCCCTGCTCGCCGAGGTGCCCCCGCCCGACGCCCCGCACACCGTCACCCTGCTGGTGCGCCAGGCGCGCGGCGACGATCCGCCCGGCCGCCCCCATCTCCCCCTCACCTGGCGCGACGGCCACGGGCTGCTCTACGAGGGGGACCAGCCGCAGGGGGCGTTCGTGCTGCTGCGCTATCTGCGGCTGGTCCAGCTCTTCGTCCAGTCCCGCGAGCCCCGGCCGCCGTCCCGTGAACCGGGGTCGCCCGCGTCGGAGTCCGGCGCGGTCCGCCGGCTGGGTGACTGGATCGAGGACCGGCTGGAGCCCGTACCGCCCTCGCTCCACACCACCGTTCTCGACGCCGTCCTGCCCGCCGGGCTCGTGCCGTCCGGGCGGGGCGGGGCGGTCGGGCCGTACCCGGAGCGTCCCGTCGTGCTGCTGGAGCTGGAGCCGCTGGACGACGATCACTCCCGGGTCTACTGGACGCTGCGCGTGGACGACGGCGGCGAGGACAGCGACGTACCGCGGGACGGGGACACCACCGGGCCCGGGGTCGAGCTGGCCCGGCTGCGGTCGGTGATCGCCCGGCCGCTGGCCGCCGCCTTCCGGGCGGTGGACACCCCCGAGCTGCCCGCGCCCCTCGAAGTCGCCCTGGATCCACGGCACTTCGACACCCCGGTGCACGAGTGGCAGATCTACGACTCGGCGCCGCTGTGGGACACCGCGCGCCAGCAACTGCTGGGCGTGCGCCGCCCGGTGGTCATTCGCGACATCGGGCGCCGGGGAGTTCCGGCCGAATCCTGGGAGCGGCGCTGGGAGGGGATGCTCGCCCGTGGACGGCTCACCGCGCGGCCCACGGTCTTCGGGGACGGCGGGGCCGGTGACCAGCACGCCGGGGAGCACGACTTCGCCGGGCTGGGGCCGGGGGAGGTCCCGGTGCAGTGCCGGCGGGCCGGGACCGGGGCCGGGCACCCGGCGATGCGGCGGGTGCTGGACGCCGGGCACGGAGTGGCGCTGTGGCACCACGGTGACCACGCGGGCCCCTGGTGCGGGCCGGGCTGCGACGCACTGCACCGCTCCACCGCGGACTTCCTCGCCGAGGTCGGGCACCCGGCTGAACTCCCCGAGCGCCTGCGCCGTATCAGAGAGCACATCAGCAAGGGCAACGGACGGCACTGGGCCGACACCCTCGCCGTGCTCTACGACGACCCCGCCCGCCCGCTGCCCGCGGAGGACGGGGTGTTCGACGCCCCATGAGTCCGGTAGGGCTCCGGGAGTCCGGTGGGGCTCCTGGGGTCCGGTGGGGCTCCTGAGGTCTGGCGGGGCTCCTGGAATCCGGTGGGGCTTCCGGGACCGCCGCCGTCCCGCTGGCCGAAAAGCAGTGACGTACCCCTCCCCCCTGGGTACGTTCTCAGGGGCCCGTTGTGGGCGCCGCTCACCCTGTCGGCCGTGCCGTGCCATCGACTGTCGAGGCGGAGGAGCGAACCATGAGCAAGTGGCCCGTCTACCGCGGTGAGGGCGTTCCCGCGCGCGAGCGGATAGAGACCCTGCCCGAACCCCCGCGCTGGCGCCGCTTCGACGGCGAACCCTTGGACGACGTCTACCGGGTCCCGCCCCTGGACAGCGCCTCCTCCCGGCGTCTGGGCGACCGCCCGCCGCTGCCGGTGCAGGAGCAGCGGGCCATCGACCTGATCAACGCGGCCCTCTTCCTGCGCCGCCCCCTGCTGGTCACCGGCGACCCCGGCGCGGGCAAGAGCACCCTCGCCCACGCCCTCGCCCATGAGCTGGACCTCGGCCGGGTCCTCCAGTGGCCCATCGTCAGCCGCACCGAACTGCGCACCGGTCTGTACGAGTACGACGCCATCGGGCGGCTCCAGGACGCGCAGGCCCGCCCGGCCGGGCAACCCGAAGAGAGTGACAGCGGCGGTGAGTCCTCCGTCGCCCACTACGTCCGGCTCGGTCCGCTCGGCACCGCGCTGCTGCCGATGCGTCGTCCGCGCGTGCTCCTCGTGGACGAACTGGACAAGAGCGATATCGATCTCCCCAACGACCTGCTGAACGTGCTGGAGGAGGGCGAGTTCGTCATCCCGGCGCTGGAGCGGATCGCCGACCGGCCGGGGCAGCGGACCGTGCGGGTGCTCACCGACGACGGACAGCGCGTGCCCGTCACCGGCGGCCGGGTGCGCTGCCACGCCTTCCCGGTGATCGTGCTGACCAGCAACGGCGAACGCGAGTTCCCGGCGCCCCTGATGCGCCGCTGCATCCATCTCCATCTCGACCCGCCGCGCGGCAAACGGCTCGCCGCGATGGTGCGGGCCCACTTCGGCGACGGCGCCGACGAGGACCACCAGGACCTGGTGGAGCTGTTCACCGCCGACCGGGGCGGGGCACCGCGCCCCACCGACCAACTGCTCAACGCGATCTTCCTCACCCAGGAGGTGGCCCCGCCCGGCAGCCCGCGCCGCACCGAACTCGCCCGGCTGCTGATGGGCTCGCTCGACGCCGGGCAGCGGTAACCGGCCATGACCGCCGCCGCCTCCCTGGAGTCGCTCGCCCGCCGGCTGCGCGAGGCGGGGTTCGCTCCGGACGCCGAGGAACTCGCGGACGCGCTCTGGCTCGCCCGCCATCTCCCCGGTACGGCGGCCACCCCGCCCGTTCCCGATCCCCGCCCCGCCGATCCCGGCCCGTCCGACCCGCCCGAGCCGGTCCGGCCCGCCCCCGCCACCCCCGACGAGGCGTCCCTCGCCGTCCCCGCCAGGGCCCCCGGCACCGACCGGCGCGGCCCCGGACCTGGCCCCGGCCCCGGTGCCCCGGCGTCCGGCGCGGCCGGGCACACCGCCGCCGCCGTGGTCGACGCCCGGGTGCCCACCGCGTCGGTGCTGCCCGACCCGCTCGCCCTGCAACGCGCGTTGCGCCCCCTCGCCCGCTACCGGCCGCCCGGCGCCCTCCCCACCGGGACCGGGAGCGGCGCGGTGGACGAGGAGGCCACCGCCGAGCGGGCCGCCGACACCCGGCTCGTGGTCCCCGTACCGGCGCTGCGGCGGCGGCGCGAGGCCCGGCTCCAGCTCGTCCTGGACGTCTCGTCGTCCACCGTGGTCTGGCTGGACACCCTCACCGAGTTACGGCAGGTCTGCGAACGCGCGGGCGCCTTCCGGGAGGTGCGCGTGCACTATCTGCACGAGGGCGGTGCCGGGCAGATGCGGGTCAGCGCCTCGCCCGACCCGGCCGCGCCCGCCGCCGGACCCGGACTGCTGCGCGACCCCGGCGGACGCCGGCTCACCCTGGTCCTCAGCGACTGCGCCGGACCGCTTTGGCGGGCCGGGCGGATGCAGCGCGAACTGCACGCCTGGGCGTCCTGCGCCCCCCTCGCCGTCCTCCAGCCCCTGCCCCAGCGGATGTGGCGGGCCACCCATCTGCCCGCCTTCTCCGGGGAGCTGCGGCGCCGCGAAGGGCCCGCCGCCGGGCTGGAGTTCCGCTCCGAGCGGGCCGGTCCGCGCCCCGCCGGGGCCCTGCCCGTCCCGGTGCTGGCGCTGCGCCCGGCGTCGCTCGGCAACTGGGTGCGCCTGGTCTGCGACGCCACCGCCCAGCGGCTGACCACCTCCGCCGCCTGGGTCCGCCCCGACCACCCCGCCGCCACCCGGCGCCCCCGCGCCGCCCACGACCTCGACGCCCGCGCCCGGGTCCGCGCCTTCCGCCGCACCGCCTCCCAGGACGCCCGGCGGCTCGCCGAGTACCTCGCCACCGTGCCGCTGGCCCTGCCCGTGATGCAGGTCGTGCAGCGCTCCATGCTGCCCGCGAGCGGACCCGAGGCCATGGCGGAGGTCCTGCTCGGCGGACTGCTGCGGCGCAGCGACACCGTCACCCGCGGCGGCTACGAGTTCATCGACGGCGTCCGCGAGGACCTGCTGCGCCATCTGCCCGGCGGCGAGGCCCAGCTCGTCCTCAAACACAGCTCCCAGTACGTCGAACGCCACTACGGGCGCTCCGCGCGGAACTTCCCCGCGCTCGCCGCCGCCTACCTCTCCGGCGCCGCCCCCGCCACCGACACCACCGAGACCGGCGCCGACGGCCAGCTCCTGCGCGCCTTCGCCCGTATCTCCTCCCAGGTCCTCGCCCGCTACGGCAACGCCCCCACCGTCTCCCCAGGCAGCTCCGGCGAACTCGCCGCCCGCGCCGACCTCCTCCTGGACCGCTACGCGGGCCGCGGCACCGCCCGCGACCTCGACGAGGGCATCGGCCTGCTCCGCCAGGCCCTCACGGCCGAGCGGCGCCCGCCCGAACGGCACACCCTCCTCGGACGGCTGGCCGCCGCCCTCCTCTCCCGCTGGCGCGCGGCCGGCACCGCCGACAATCTCCGCGAGGCGTACGAGGTACTGCCCGAGCCCGCCGACGGGGACGCCGCGGGGCTGCTCACCGAGGCGCAGATCCTGCTGCGGATCGCCGCCGACCTGGAGACCGGCGGACCGGCCGCCGCCACCCTGCCCGACTCCCTCGCCGCCGACCTCGGCGCCCCGGGCGCCCCCGCCGTCCGGCTCGCGCTGCTGGCCCGGCTGCGCGCCGAGCGGCGCCTCGCCGACCTCCCGCCCGACACCGAACCCGCCCTCCTCGACCAGGCCCTCGCCCTGCGCGCGAGCGCCGCGCTGGCCGCCGCCACCCTCATCGCCCGCGCCGGACCGGCCGCCCTCGGACCGGCCGGGGGCGAGCCGTACGCCGAGGCCACCCGGTGGTTCTCGCGCGCCGCCGGACTCGCCACCCAGCACCGGCTGCGCGCCGAACGCCCCGCCGCCCGCCTCTTCGAGGCCCGCGCCCTCCTCGCCCTCGCCCGGCACCTCGCCGCCGGTGCCGACGCCGACCCCGACACCCGGGACCGCGCCCTGCGCACCGCCGAGTCCGCCGAGGCCGCGTTCCGGGACACCCTGCCCCTGCTCGCCTCCGGCGGCACCGCCGCCCCCGAACTGGCCCGCGCCCATCTGGACGCCGCCGAGGCCCTCGCCCTCACCCGCGAGGCCCGCACCGACGCCGCCGTCCGCCGCAGGGCCGTCGCCGTCCTCCAGCAGGCGCTGGACCACGCGGGCGGCGACGACGCCCTGCGGTCGCTCTGCTTCGACCGGCTCGGCGCCGCCTATCTCGCCCTGCACCGCCTCACCGGCGCCCCGGAGGACCTGGAGGCCGCCGTCTGGTCGTGGTGGCAGGGCGCGGGCGCCCTCCCGCTGGACGACCCGTCCCGCCCCGCCCTGCTGTACCGCCTCGGCCTGGCCCTGGGCGCCGCCCGCGAGTGGAACGACGCCGTACGGGTGCTGCGCATGGCCGTGGACGAGGCCCCCGACGACGACCCCGCGCTCTCCCGCCACCGCGTCGAACTCGGCGAGGCCCTTCTGCACCGCCACCTGGACCGCGGCGGCCTGTCCGATCTGCACGAGGCCGACTGGATACTCGGCACCGCCGCCCGCGAGACCGACGACGACCCGCTCGCCGCCCGCGCCTGGCGGCTGCGCGCCGCCACCGCCCGGCATCGCGCCGAGCACACCGGCGCCCGCGCCGACCTGGACGACGTCACCGAGCATCTGCTGCGCGCCGCCGAGCTGTACCGCGCCCTCGGTCTGCCCGCCGCCGAGGCCCGCGTCCGCGTCGAACGCGCCACGTCCCTCACCCGCGCCGCCGCCCCCGCCCGCGCCGCCCGCGAGTACCGCGACGCCCTGCGCCTCTACACCGAGGCCGGTCTCGACGCCACCCCGGAGGCCACCACCGCCCGCGGCCTCCTGGACACCCTGGAACGGGACACCGGGGTGACGGGATGACACCGGGCGGGACGGGCCGCGGGGGGCCGGGGCGGGCGTACCACGACCTGGGTGGGGTGAGGCGGTGGGTGTGTCGCGATGTGGGTGGGGTGGGTCGGTGGTTGCCGGGGTGGGTGTGCCGTGAGCCGGGCGGGGTGGGCTGGTGGTTGCCGGTGCGGGCGTACCGGGACCCGGGCAGGGCGGGCCGGTGGTTGCGGGGGCGGGCGTACCGCGATCCGGGTGGGACCGGCCGGTGGTTGCCGGGGTGGGTGTGCCGCGATCCGGGCGGGACCGGCCGGAGGCGGTCGGTGCGGGGGTACCGGGACCCGGGCGGGGTGGGCTGGTGGTTGCCGGTGCGGGCGTACCGCGATCCGGGCGGGACCGGCCGGTGGTTGCCGGTGCGGGCGTACCGGGACCCGGGCGGGGTGGGCCGGTGGCTGCCGGGGCGGGCGTACCGCGACCCGGGCGGCACCGGCCGGTGGCTGCCGGGGTGGGCGTACCACCACCCGGGCGGGGTAATCGCACGGGGGGTCCGGGTGCGGGGTCGGGCGTGGGACGAGCCGCACCCGGGGCACGGCTGCCGGGGCCGGGGGGCCGCCGGACGGGACGGTGGGGGTGGGGCATGACGGGGGCCGGGGAGCGCTGGGACGCCGGGCTGCCGGAGTTCGCGCGGCCGACGGGGAGCGGGCATCCCGTCCTGGCCGAGGTGCTGGGGGAGTTACGGGCCCGGGAGGCGGCCGGTGAGCCGGACTTCGCCTACTTCCGGGACTCGCCCGACCCGCCGGAACCGCCGCCGAAACCGAGGGACGGGGGGTCATGAGCGGGGACGGGTTCCGCCAGTTCGTGCTCAAGGTGCACAGCCGCTGCAATCTGGCCTGCACCTACTGCTACATCTACAGCGGCCCCGACCACACCTGGCGCGAACGCCCGCCGAGGGCCGGGGAGGACGTCGTCCGGCGCACCGCCGAGCGGATCGGCGAGCACGCCGCCGCGCACGGCATCCGCGCCCTCCGGGTCGACCTGCACGGCGGTGAACCCCTGCTGACCGGGCCGGAAGCGGTCCTCGCCCACGCCGCCGCCGTACGGGCCGCCGTCCCGGACACCACCGCCGTCACCGCCACCGTGCAGACCAACGGCACCCTGCTCACCGCGCCCGTCCTGGACCGGCTCGCCGACGCCGGGATCCTTGTCGGGCTCAGCCTGGACGGCGGCACAGCCGCCCTCAACGCGCGCCGCACCGACCACGCCGGACGCCCCTCCTGGCCGGCCGTCCGCCGCGCGGCCCTGCTGCTCGCCGAGCGCCGCCCCGAGACCTACGCCGGGATCCTGTGCACCGTCGACCCGGCCACCGACCCCGCCGAGGTCTACCGCACCCTGCGCGCCCTCGCCCCGCCCTCCCTGGACTTCCTGCTCCCGCACCTCAACTGGGGCACCCGCCCGCCCGGCCGCCACCGCCCCGCCCCCACCCCCTACGGCGACTGGCTGGCCACCGTCTTCGACCTGTGGTGGGCCGACCCCGGCCCGGACCGGCCCCGGGTGCGGCTGTTCCGGGAGATCGCCGCGCTGCTCCTCGGCGGCGCCTCCCGCACCGACGCCGTCGGGCTCTCCCCGGTCACCGCGGTCGTCGTGGAGACGGACGGGGCCATGGAACGCGTCGGCTCCCTCAAGTCGGCCTTCGAGGGCGCCCCCGCCACCGGCCTCGACATCTTCCGCCACTCCTTCGACGACGCCCTGCGCCACCCGAGGATCGCCGCCCTGCGCGCCGGGCGGGACGCCCTGGGGGAGACCTGCCGGGCCTGCCCCGTCGTCCGGGTCTGCGGCGGCGGCAGCTACGCCCACCGCTACGCCCCTCCCACCGGCCACTTCCGCCACCCCAGCGTCCACTGCGCCGACCTGGAACGCCTCATCCGGCATGCCGCCCGGCGGATCGGCGAGCAGCTCTCCATATCGTCAACCGGTCTGGTCTAACGTGGAGTTCGCCCAGCACGGCGCGGTGCCCGGCCCCGCCGGAAGGAGACCCTCGGCATGCCCTCCCCGTCCCCTCAGCGTGTCACGGTCGTCTACGCGGGACAGTCCTGGTCCTGGGCGACCTGGATCGAGCACCGCCTCGCCCTGGCCGCCGTCGTACCGGACTCCGTCCGCTGGGACCCGCTGCGCACCACCCCCGGGCCCGAGCAGCTCACCGGGCTGCTGGAGAAGCCCGGCAAGGTCCTGCTCCTCCTGGACGACTGGTTCCTGCGCTTCGACGCGAGCCGCCGCCTCGCCTGGTCCACCGTCCTCGACCAGGTCATGCCCGCGCACGGCGCCCGGATCGCCGCCGCCTCCCTGACCGCCACCAGCCTCCCCGAGGCCGCCGACCGGCTCGGCCGGGTGGTAGCCCTGCGCGGCCTCGACGCCGACCGGGCCGCCGCCGTCCTGCTGGACGCGCTCGGCGTCGTCCCGCCCCCCGGCCGCCCGGTCACCCTCGACCGCCGCCACGGCCCCCGCTTCCCCGACGACGCCCCCGCCTGCTTCAACGCCCCCCGCCACATCCGCGACTTCACCGGCCGCGAACGCGTCCTGGAGCGCATGCACCGCGCCTTCACCGAGGGCGGCGAGGGCACCCGGGTCGCCCTGCGCGGCCCCGGCGGCATCGGCAAGACCCAGACCGCCGCCGAGTACGTCCACCGCTACAAGGGCGAGTACGACATCGTCTGGTGGGTCCGCGCCGCCGTACGGCCCCGGGCCCGCGAGGACTTCGCGCGCCTCGCCGACCGGCTCGGTGTCGAACCCGACACCCGGGAGCTGCTGCGCGGCCGGATCGAGGCCGCCAAACGCACCCTGGGCGACCGCGACCGCTGGCTGATCGTCCTGGACGGCGCCGAGGACCCCCAGGACGTGGCGACCCTGCTGCCCGAGGCGTCCACCGGGCATCTGCTGGTCACCACCGCCCGCCGGGAGTGGTACCGCTGGGTCGACCAGGAGATCGAGGTGCCCCCCTTCGAACGGGAGGAGTCCGTCGACTTCGCCTGCCGCCGCAGCGGACGCCTCACCCCCGCCCAGGCCGATCTGCTGGCCGGGGCCGTCGAGGACTTCCCGCTGCTGATGGACCAGACCGCGGCCTGGGTCGAGCTGAACGAGACCGCCGACATCGACGACTACATCACCCACATCCGCGACGGCGACCCGCACGCTGTACCGGTGATCTCCTCCGACGAGTACCGCAAGGAGTTCCGGGCCGCCTGGGCGCAGACCGTGAACTCCCTGCGCGACCGCCACCCCGGCGCCTACGATCTGCTCTCCCTGTTCGCCTTCTTCTCCCCGGACGTCATCCCGCTCTCCCTGGTCCAGTCGGCCCGCGCGGGCGACCTCCCCGACCATCTGGTCTCCCTGGTCACCGAGCCCAGCAGCTGGAACACCGCCCTGCGGGTGCTGTCGGAGGCGGCCTCGATGCGGCTGGAGTACGAGCAGGGCCCGCTGGACACCCAGACCGTCGGCACCCTGCGGATGCACCGCCTCTTCCACCGCTTCGTCCGCAACCACCTCGGCGCCGACGAGGCCCGCCAGGCCGCCGAGACCGCCCGCCGGGTCCTGGTCGCCGCCGACCCGCGCCGCCCCGCCGACCGGCTGCACTGGCCGCGCTACGCCGAGCTGATCCCCCATCTGGAACCCACCGGCGCCCTCGACTCCAGCGACCTCGATGTCCGCGCGCTGGTCCTCAACTGCATCGAGTACCTGCGGCTGCGCGGCGAGTACAAGGAGGCCCGCGGACTCAGCGAGGCCGCCGTCCGGTCCTGGACCACCGTCTCCGGCCACACCGACCCCTCCGTCCTGCGCGCCGTCCACCAACTCGCCGCCGGGGAGCGCGCCCTCGGCCGCTACAGCGAGGCCGAGCGCATCGGCCGGGCCGCGCTGGAGCGGATCGCCGCCCGCCCCGACCGCAGCCCGGTCCAGGAACTGCGCGCCAAGAACGGCCTCGGCGGCACCCTGATGACCCTCGGCCGCTACGACGAGGCCCGGCTGCTCTACGAGGAGGCCCTGGCGCAGGCGACCAGCGTCCTCGGCGACCGCGAGGTCCCCCGCACCCTCGACATCCGCAGCAACCTCGCCCTCGCCCTGCGCCTGCTGGGCCGCTACGAGGAGTCCCTCGCCCTGCACCGGTCGGTCCTGGAGGCCTGGATCGCCCTCAGCGGCGGTCGTGACCCGGCGACCCTCGAAGCCGCCCTCGGCACCGCCTGGACCCTGCGTCTGCTCGGCCGCTACGGCGAGGCCCTCGACATCCAGGAGCTGAACTTCCGCCGCTGGGTCGAGGAGTACGGCCGCAACCACGGCCAGACCCTGCTGGCCCAGCACAGTCTGGCGCTCTGTCTGCGCCGCGAGGGCGCCACCCTGCGGGCCCGGTCCCTGATGCGCGAGGCCCGGGAGCGGATGCTGCGCCGGCACGGCCCCGAGCACCCGGAGATCCTGATGATGGGCTCCGACTACGCGATGCTGCTGCGTGACATCGGCGAACTGGACGAGGCCCGCGAACTGATCGAGACCGTCCACACCGCCTATGTCGCCCTGCTCGGCGACCGCCACCCCTATGTGGTGGGCACCCTGGACAACTGCGCCCTGATCCAGGGCGACCAGGGCGAGTACGGTCCCGCCCTGGCCCGCGCCGAGCGCGCCCGCGCCGGGATGGAGCGGGCGCTGAGCACCGCCCATGTCTGGTCCATCGGCTGCGCCATGAACACCGCCACCGCCCTCGCCCGCACCGGCGAACTGGACCGGGCCGTCGCCCTGGGCCAGGACGCCCTGGTCCGGTCCCGTACCGCCCTCGGCGCCCACCATGTGCAGACCCTCAACCTCGCCGCCGGTCTCGCCCAGGACCTCGACGCGGCCGGGCGGGCGCGGGAGGCCGCGGCGGTCCGCGAGGAGGCGGTGTCCGGACTGACCGACGCCTACTCCGCCGAGCACAGCCAGGTGCTGCACATGCTCGCCGGGCGGCGCCCCTACTGGGACTTCGAACCGCAGGTGATCTGAGCCCCGGCACGCCCCGCCCCGGCACACGGGCACGCGTAAGGGCCCGGCCCCCGGAGTTCCCCGGGGGCCGGGCCCTTCACGACACCGTGCTCAGCGGCTCACGCCACTCAGGCGGCTCACGCCTCGAACACCTCGCGCACCAGCTGCTCCTGCTCCGCCTGGTGGCGCTTGGCGGAACCGACCGCCGGGGACGAGCCGTGCGGGCGGGAGATCCGCCGCAGCCGCTCGCCGTGCGGGACGTCCGCGCCGACCGCCAGGTCCAGGTGGTCGATCAGGTTGAGGGCGATGAAGGGCCAGAAGCCCTGGTTCGCCGGCTCCTCCTGCACCCACAGATACTTCTCGGCGCCCGCGTACTTCTTGATCTCCGCCTGGAGTTCGGCGCCCGGCAGCGGGTAGAGCCGCTCGATCCGGATGATCGCGGTGTCGGTGACGCCCCGCTTCTTCCGCTCCGCCTCCAGGTCGTAGTAGACCTTGCCGGAGCAGAAGACGACCTTGCGCACGGCCGCCGCGTCGACCGAGTCGTCGCCGATGACCGGGCGGAAGTGGCCCGTGGTGAACTCCTCCGCCTTCGACGCCGCCGCCTTCAGCCGCAGCATCGACTTCGGGGTGAAGACCACCAGCGGCTTGTGGTGCGGGTTGTGCGACTGCCAGCGCAGCAGATGGAAGTAGTTCGACGGCAGGGTCGGCATCGCGACCGTCATGTTGTTCTGCGCGCAGAGCTGGAGGAACCGCTCGGGGCGGGCCGAGGAGTGGTCCGGGCCCTGGCCCTCGTAGCCGTGCGGCAGCAGCAGGACGACACCGGAGGTCTGCGCCCACTTCTGCTCGGCCGACGAGATGAACTCGTCCACCACCGTCTGGGCGCCGTTGACGAAGTCGCCGAACTGCGCCTCCCACATCACCAGCGCGTCCGGGCGGGCCAGCGAGTAGCCGTACTCGAAGCCCATGGCCGCGTACTCGGAGAGCAGCGAGTTGTAGACGTTCAGCCGGGCCTGGTCCTCGGCGAGGTACTGGAGCGGGGTGTACTCCTCGCCGGTCTCCCGGTCGATGATCACCGCGTGGCGCTGGCCGAACGTGCCGCGCTGGGAGTCCTGCCCGGCCAGCCGGATCGGGACGTTCTCCAGCAGCAGCGAGCCCATGGCGAGGGTCTCGCCCATGCCCCAGTCGATGGTGCCGTCCTCGACCATGGCCGCCCGGCGCTGGAGCTGCGGCAGCAGCCTCGGGTGGACGGTGATGTGGTCGGGGATGGTGACCTGGGACTCGGCGATCCGCTTGACGACCTCGGCGGAGACGGCCGTGGACACCTGGACCGGGAACTCGGCCTGCGGGTCCGGGGTCTCGACCGCGGCGGGCTGCGAGATGGCCTCGCGGACCTCGGTGAAGACCTTCTCCAGCTGGCCCTGGTAGTCCTGGAGGGCCTGCTCGGCCTCCTCCAGGGTGATGTCACCGCGGCCGATCAGGGACTCGGTGTAGAGCTTGCGCACCGAGCGCTTCTTGTCGATCAGGTCGTACATCAGCGGCTGGGTGAAGGCCGGGTTGTCGGTCTCGTTGTGCCCGCGGCGGCGGTAGCAGATGAGGTCGATGACCACATCCTTGTTGAACGCCTGACGGAACTCGAACGCGAGGCGCGCGACCCGTACGACGGCCTCGGGGTCGTCGCCGTTCACATGGAAGATCGGGGCCTCGATCATCCGCGCCACGTCCGTCGCGTACATCGAGGAGCGCGAGGACTCGGGGGCGGCGGTGAAGCCGACCTGGTTGTTGATGACGACATGGACCGTGCCGCCGGTGCGGTAGCCGCGCAGCTGCGACATGTTGAGGGTCTCGGCGACCACGCCCTGGCCCGCGAAGGCCGCGTCGCCGTGGATCGCCACCGGCAGGACGGTGAAGTCCGTGCCGCCCTTGTTGATGATGTCCTGCTTGGCGCGCGAGACGCCCTCCAGGATCGGGTCCACCGCCTCCAGGTGGGAGGGGTTGGCGACCAGCGAGACCTTGATCTGCTCGCCGTCCAGCCCGGTGAAGGTGCCCTCGGCGCCCAGGTGGTACTTCACATCGCCCGAGCCGTGCATCGACTTCGGGTCGAGGTTGCCCTCGAACTCCCGGAAGATCTGCGCGTACGACTTGCCGACGATGTTGGCCAGGACGTTCAGCCGGCCGCGGTGGGCCATGCCGATGACGACCTCGTCGAGCCGGGACTCGGCGGCCGAGTCCAGGACCGCGTCCAGCAGCGGGATGACGGACTCGCCGCCCTCCAGGGAGAACCGCTTCTGCCCGACGTACTTGGTCTGGAGGAAGGTCTCGAACGCCTCCGCCGCGTTCAGCCGGCGCAGGATGCGCAGCTGCTCCTCGCGCTCCGGCTTGGTGTGGCCGCGCTCCACCCGGTCCTGGATCCACTTGCGCTGCTTGGGGTCCTGGATGTGCATGAACTCGATGCCGGTGGTGCGGCAGTACGAGTCGCGCAGCACGCCGAGGATGTCCCGCAGCTTCATCAGGGCCTTGCCCGCGAAGCCGCCGACGGCGAACTCGCGCTCCAGGTCCCACAGCGTCAGCCCGTGCTCGTTGACATCGAGGTCGGGGTGCTTGCGCTGGCGGTACTCCAGCGGGTCGGTGTCGGCCATGACATGGCCGCGCACCCGGTAGGAGTGGATCAGCTCGAAGACCCGGGCGGCCTTGGTGACGTCGTCGTCGTGGCTGGCGTCGATGTCCTTGAGCCAGCGGACCGGCTCGTAGGGGATGCGCAGGGCCTCGAAGATGGCGTCGTAGAAGCCGCTCTCGCCGAGCAGCAGATTGGCGACCTGGCGCAGGAACTCGCCGGAGGCGGCGCCCTGGATGACCCGGTGGTCGTAGGTCGACGTGAGCGTCATGACCTTGGAGATGCCGAGCTTGTTCAGGGTGTCCTGGGAGGTGCCCTGGAACTCCGCCGGGTAGTCCATGGCGCCGACGCCCATGATCACCGACTGGCCGGGCATCAGCCGGGGCACGGAGTGGACCGTGCCGAGGCCGCCGGGGTTGGTCAGGGAGGCCGTGACCCCGGTGAAGTCGTCCATCGTCAGCTTGTTGTCCCGGGCGCGGCGGACGATGTCCTCGTACGCCTGCCAGAACTCGAAGAAGTTGAGCGTCTCGGCCTTCTTGATCGCCGCGACGACGAGCTGGCGGTCGCCGTTGGGCTTGACCAGGTCGATGGCGAGGCCGAGGTTGATGTGCTCCGGCTTGACCAGGGTCGGCTTGCCGTCCTTGGTCTGGAAGGAGTGGTTCATCGCCGGCATGGCCTTGATGGCCTGCACCATCGCGAACCCGATGAGGTGGGTGAAGGAGATCTTCCCGCCCCGGGCGCGCTTGAGGTGGTTGTTGATCACGATGCGGTTGTCGAACAGCAGCTTCACCGGGACCGCGCGCACCGAGGTGGCGGTCGGCATCTCCAGCGAGGCGTCCATGTTCTTCGCCACGGCGGCGGCCGGGCCGCGCAGCGTCACCAGTTCGGGACCGGCGGGCGCGGCGGCGGCCGGGGCCGACTGCCGCGCCGGGGCCGCCGGAGCGGCCGGTGCGGCCTTGGCGGGTGCCGGGGCGGCGGCGGCCGGCTGCGCGGCGGGCGCGGCCGGGGCCGCGGGCCGGGCGGGCGCCGGAGCCTGTGCGGGGGCGGTCGCGGCGGGCTGCGGGGCGGTCGGCGCCGGGGCGGCAGGGGTCGCCTGCGCAGCCGGTGCCGGGGCCTGGGCCGGCGCGGGAGCCGCCGGGGCGGTGGTGGTGGTCTCCGCGGTCCCGGCCGCTGGAGCGCCCGGCTTGTAATCGGCGAAGAAGTCCCACCAGGCGCGGTCTACCGAATTCGGGTCCTGGAGGTACTGCTGATAGATCTCGTCGACGAGCCACTCGTTCGGCCCGAACGCGGCAGCGGGGTTCTTACCCGCTTGGCCTGCGTCGGTCGAGACACTCGATGCGTTACTGGGGGACTGTGGCGACACGGCGGCAACCGCCCTCTTCCGCTTCACAAGGTGATGGGACAGCGGGAATAAAGGCTACGCCCCCGCGACCCTGAAGGTCAGGTCGGGCCCGTTCATCGTCGTGTAAGTCACATCGCAAGGCGAGTTTCACGGCTGTAAATGGCGGGAAACAAGCGTGGTTCCGCTGTGGGAGAAATGCGTCGGCCCAGGTCCGGCGCGTGTCGCACCCGTGACCTGCGGTCCGCACGTGCCTGATCACACATGCCGGGGGACGCCCGCCACGTCGACGGCCGGACGTCTCTCGGCAAACTTTACGTCAACTCGGTAGCGCCGGGTCTCCCGGAAGGGTGACAAGGATCCGGCAGCCCCGCTCGGATTCGGCCACTCCGATCCGGCCGCCATGGAGATCGACCGCCCAGCGCGCGATGGCCAGCCCGAGCCCCGTCCCGCCGTCGCTGCCCGGACCGTGCGGCCGGTTGACCGCTCCCCGGTTGAACCGCTCGAACACCTTGTGCCACTCCGAGCGCGGGATGCCGGGACCCTCGTCCAGCACCTCCAGCTCCAGCGACTCCGGGCGGGCGCCGCGCCGCGCCCGCAGGGTGACCCGGCCGTGCGGCGGGCTGTGCTTGACGGCGTTGTCGATCAGATTGGCCACCACCTGGTGGATCCGCTCCGGATCGGCGTGCGCGGTCAGCTCGGGCGGGGTCACGTCCAGACGCAGATGGACATCCGTCCGGGTGTGGCTGCCGGAGCCGGACGCCATGCCCGCGCGCGCCGAGGCGACCATGTTGGCCTCCTTCAGCACCCCCGACAGATACGGCCACACCTCGAACCGCCGCTGCTTCAGCGGGACGACCCCGTTGTCCAGCCGGGACAGGTCCAGCAGCGTCTCCACCAGCCGCCCCAGCCGCTCGGTCTGCTTCAGGGCGGTGCGCATGGTCTCCTGGTCGGGCTCGGTGACCCCGTCCACGATGTTCTCCAGCACCGCCCGCAGCCCCGCGATCGGGGTGCGCAGCTCGTGCGAGACATTGGCCACCAGTTCCTTGCGCTGATGGTCCTGCGCCTCCAACTCGTCCGCCATCAGATTGATGGTGACGGCCAGATCACCCAGCTCGTCCCGGCGGTTCTCGCGCACCCGGCGGGTGTAGTCGCCGTGCGAGATCGCCCGCGCCACCGTGTTCATGTCGTCCAGCGGTGCGGTCAGCGAGTGCGCCACGAACTGGGTGATCAGCAGCGTCGCGATCATCGAGAAGACGGTGATGAACCGCAGCTCGGTCTGGGTCCGTACGGCGATCATCGACAGACCGGTGGTGATCAGCACCGAGGTGACCACCAGCGCGCCCAGCTTGGTCTTGATCGAGAACGGCCGCACCCCGCCCCAGGGCTCCTCGCCGGGCCTGCGCTCCCCGGGGCTCCTTCTCGCGGCCGGCCGCCCCTCGCTCATGGCGTCGGGGTCTCCAGCGCGTAGCCGACGCCGTGCACCGTGCGGATCCGCTCCGCGCCGATCTTGCGGCGCAGCGCCTTGATGTGGCTGTCGACGGTCCGGGTGCCGGAGGCGTCCGCCCAGTCCCACACCTCCGCGAGCAGCTGCTCCCGGGAGAGCACCGCGCGCGGGGTGTTCGCCAGACAGACCAGCAGATCGAACTCGGTGGGCGTCAGATGGACGTCCTCGCTGCGCACCCGCACCCGGCGCTGCGCGTGGTCGATCTCCAGCTCGCCCAGGCGCAGGATGCCGCTCCTCGGCGTGGACGCCGCGATGGCCGCCCGCTCGACCCGGCGCAGCAGCACATGCACCCGCGCCGCCAGTTCCCGCATCGAGAACGGCTTGGTCATGTAGTCGTCGGCGCCCACGCCGAGGCCGACCAGCATGTCCGTCTCGTCGTCACGCGCCGTGAGCATCAGCACCGGCACCGGGCGCTGGGCCTGCACCCGGCGGCAGACCTCCAGTCCGTCGAAGCCGGGCAGCATGATGTCCAGGATCAGCAGATCGGGCTGCCATGCCTCGGCCGTGTCCACCGCCGCCGGGCCGTCACCGGCGGTCTGCACCAGGAATCCCTCGGCGCGCAGCCGGGCCGCGATGGCATCCACGATGGTCGGATCGTCCTCGACCACCAGGACTCGCCGCTGTGCGCCCGGGGTGGCCGTCGCCGCCGCGCCGCTCTGGGAGGTGTGTGTCTGCTCCATCGCCCGCCCCTGAAGTGTGCTTTTCGGAATCCGTGGGGTGATCCCTCGACTGCGATTGACGCTTGAATGATCCGCGTCAGGTACGCAGCGTACGGGCAGTCACCGCGGCATTGCTATCCAGGCAGGACGCCGATGTGCACGACGTCCGGAACTCCCCGGGCAACCGGGACCTCTTCGGTACGCACACGTTGGAAACCGGCATTCCCCAAGGTTCCTTCAAATTCCGGAGAGGGTTTCGCGGACCATACGGCGAGTACCCCCGAGGGGGTCAACACCCTTGCGCAGCTTGCGATTCCGGCCTCCGAATAGAGCCCGTCATTGCCCTCGGTGACGGTCCAGCCGGGGCCGTTGTCGATGTCGAGGCAGAGCGCGTCATAAGTGGCGCACGTCTCATTGACGTAGTCGATCAGATCGGCCGCCACCACCTCGGTGCGCGGGTCGGCGAGGGCCTCGCGGGAGAACTCCGAAAGGGGACCCGTCAGATGCCAGTCGATGATGGCCGGTTCGCGCTCCACCACCGTGATCCGGCCCCATCGGGGGTCGGCGGCGGCGTGTGCGAGCGAGAACCCGACGCCCAGTCCGCCGATCAGCACGGTGGGTCGGGGGCGGTCGCCGAGAGCGCCCAGCGCCGCGTCCACCAGCAGCCGTTCGGAGCGGCCGTCCGAGGTGTCCATCAGGAAGCAGCCGTTGGCGATGATCTGGAGCAACTCCCCGTGCCGCCGCAGCGCGACCTCGCCGTAGGGCCCTTCCCGGCGGTCCAGCACGACCGGGGCGTCATCGGCCCCGACAGGGGCGGACGCCGGGGGTGGTGAGTTGAGAGACATCCGCCCATCCTGTCAGCTCCCTGACGCCTTGCTGACGGAATTTCGCACATGGCGTTGACGGAGCGTGAACGGGCGGGGAGGGGGCAGGAGAAGGGGGCTCGCGGGGCGGGCGGCGCGGCTCTTCAGGCGGGCGGCGCGGCGTTCCGGGCGGGCGTCGACCGGCGTCGCATTCCGGCCGATGCCCCCGCCCGATGCCCCCGCCATCTGCCCCCGCCCTCCGCCCCCGTCCTCCCCCTCCCCTCCCGTCACCCGATCCACATGACAACCCCCTGCCGGTAGCGGGCGGCGATGCGGAAGAAGCGGGTCAGGTCGTGGTACTCGGAGAGCACCCAGTCCAGTTCCCCGCCGTCACGGTCCCAGATGCCCTGGGGGTAGATCTCGGCCGCCGCCAGCTCCGCCTCCGGGACGTTCTCGCCCAGGGCCTCCGGGGTCAGGTCCGCGAGCGCCCGCGCGGCGGCGCCGACCCGGTCCGGGGTGAGGAAGCGGGGCGGGCCGTGCCCCCAGTCCGGCGCCCCGGGGATGTCCTCCTCGCCGAACACGATGTCCACCGGGAACGCCCTGCGCCGCAGCAGGAAGTCCAGCGCGTGCCAGGTCTTCCCGGTGCTGTGCAGCCGGGGTTCGGGCAGCGGTGACTCCGCCGCGTCCTCCGCCTCGGCCAGTTCGCCGACCCGCTGCTGCGCCCAGTCGATGTCACCGAGTGCCCGGTCGAGGTCGGAGGCGCTCAGCCGTACGTATTCTCCGGTCATTCCCATGCGCGCAGGCTAGGTGTATGGCCTCGGGAGGTTGTGGTCGGGTGAGGCAGGTCCCGGCTGGGGTGCGTTGATATGGGTGAGGGTCTTCCGGTTCGGTGTGGATTGCGACGTCTCCATCGAACGACAGATCGAACGGCAGAGGGTCCACAGGGCGCTGACCCGCTACCGGTCGGCCCGCCTGTCCCGTACCGGGCAGGACACCGGCCAAAGCCGCTCCGGCCGGCCGCGCGCCCGGGGGGGCACCCCAGGGTGGTGCTCCCTCCGCAGTGGGTATCTGCCGGGATAGCCCCGGTCGGTTCGCCCGTCCGGCGTACCGTGGCGCTGAAGGCAGGTGAGCACATGGCTACGGAGCTAGCGGACAACGTTCGGAAGTACCGGCGTCGCGCCGGTATGAGCCAGGAGGAACTGGCCCACGTGGCAGGGGTATCGCCGGGTACCGTGCGGAAGGTCGAGCAAGGCGGAATGGTCCGCATGGAGACGCTTCATGCTCTCGCCCGTGCCCTCGGAGTCAACACAGCGGTGCTGATGGCGTCGGAGGCACCCGAGCCGGTAGGGCGTGCCGAAGAGCCGAACCGGATCAACCTGATCCAACTACGCGCCGCGCTCACCCCACCCGTGGGACTGGTTGACGTGGACGCCGAAGCCATCGGGGAGGAGCCGAACCTACGTCGCTTCCGCAGGGCCGTACATGACGGGGCGGTGCTCTACCACTCCGACAGCTACAAGAGCGTGGCGTCTCAACTCCCCGGCCTGCTGCGAGACGCGAACAGCGCGGTCTCCTTCTACGACAGCGGCGACGAGCACCGCCAGGCGCTTCTCGGCCGCGCTGAAGCCATGCAGTTGGCCGGTCGCTATCTGACACAGGTACGGCAGTACGATCTCGCCTATACCGCTCTGTCGGGCGCGATCTCGGACGCTCGGAGCGCCGGAGACAGGCTCACCGGGGCTTCCGGCGTCATCGGGATGTGCTGGTTGCTTCTCAGGCAGGGCCGGTTGGACGAGGCGGAGAACCTCGCGGCCGCCACGGCTGACCTGGTTGAGCCGAGGATGTCCCGAGCGACCCCGGACGAGTGCGCCGCGTGGGGCTGGCTGGCACTGCGCGCGGCGGCTGCTGCCGGACGGAACAACCGTCCGCAGGAGGCGCGGCAGTACCACCGCATCGCGAGTGCGGCGGCGTCCGCCGTCGGCAGGGAGCACACCGGATCGTTCTTCCGGCACTGGACGACCTTCGGACCCCTCACGGTCGGCATGAAGGGCGTGGAAGACGCCATGGTCATAGGGGACGCGCGCACTGTTGTCCGCAGGTCCGGCGAAGACGCCATGTCGCCGAAGGCGTGGAAAACCACCGGACGGCCCAGTGACAACGACTGGAACCGTCACCGGCTGGACGTGGCACGCGCGCATGCACAGACGGGCGATCTGTCAGCAGCCATGGACAACCTGGCAGGCGTCCGGCGAGAGTCGCCGGAGTGGCTGAGGCATCAGCGCCTGGCCGCTGAGATCATGCAGGAGATCTTGCGGAAGCGGAAGCGCACCCTGACGGCAGACATGCGCGATATGGCCGACTACCTGGGAGTTATCGGCTAGGTGTTACGAGGCGTGTCAGTTCGCGCACCTGGTGTCACGAACTGCCATGCGCGGCCGATGGCTTGACGCTCCGTCACACAGCTACGGTCCCGGTATCCGATCCCGATCCCATGCCGGGGGTGCACGGTGAGCCAGGCCAGGAGCGACGCGGACCGCCTTCGCCGCAGGGAGCTGTACGACGCGGCTTCGGGCGTGTCCGGCCCGCGCTTATTGCCCTGGTCCACCCCGGAAGGGCTTCCCTGCTACCTGAGCACCGATGCCGGGGGCTACCTCTCGACGCTCGCCGATGGCATCGAAACGGCACAGCTCACCATGGGTGAAGAGCTGTTGGAGTACGCCCGAGGCATCCTGCCCCCCGGAACGCGGGCGGTGTCGGCCATCGAGTACCGCTGGCTGGCCTCCCGGTTGGCCGAGGCCCTGTCAGACGCGCTCAGGGTCGCGGAGTCGCGCGGGCAGCGCATCCCCCTGCCGGAGACGGTGAACGAGACTGCCTGAGACTCAGGGCGTCGGCACGCTCGCCCATGACACCGAGCGGGGTCGCGTAGGGGTGGTGATGGCGCGGCAGGGCGGACGGATCTACCTGCGCCCGCAGAGTGGCGGTCGGGAATGGGATGCGTCTCCGGACGAGGTGGAGCCCATCAGCACCGACGATGCGCCGAGCGGCAAGGGGCACACGGAGGGGTACGACCACCTGCTACCGCTACCGCGAGTACGCCGTGCGGACGAAGGCCGACCCTCTGACGTGGCCGACGTTCCAGGCCGTAGGTGTCACGGGCGATGACCGGGACCGCGGAGTGACTGAAGGGCAGCCGTGCACGTTCCGGCTGGAACTTCGCCTCCACGGTGGCGTGAGCAGCCAGTGGACCCGCCGCCCGATGAAGCTCCCGCCCTCCGGTCGGGGGCGGGCCGCAAGACCCCGTTCGGCGCTCCGCCTGATGGGTCCGCACTTCCGTGATGGGAGGGTCTGACGATGGTTGGACCGATTTGCTGGAATGGGGACGACGGGGACGACGGGGACGGCCATCCCGGCCAGCCCTGGACGCCGCCCCCGCCGCCGCCCCCGGACGGTGAGATGCCGCCCGGCCATGGAGGCCACCGCAAGTGACGTTCAGCTCAGAGCAGGAAGGCCGCGCCGGTGACGAACTGGCGCGGTCCCTCCTCGAATCCGGAGCCCTGACGCCCGAATGGGCGGATGTGTACAGGGCCGTTCCGCGGTCGCTGTTCCTGCCGGATCTCGTCTGGTCGCACGACATGGCCACCGGCCGCAGCGTGCCCGTCTCGCGCAAGGGTGACCTCGAACGGTGGGAGCGCGCCGCGTACGCGAACGTCCCCCTCGTCACGCAGTGGGATGACGGAGCGCACACCGGCACCGGGCCGGGGAACGTTCCGACCAGCTCGGCGAGCATGCCGTCAGTCGTGGCCGCCATGCTGCGCGATCTGGCGGTGAGCGACGGTACGCGGGTCCTCGAAATCGGCACCGGCACCGGCTGGAACGCCGGACTGCTCGCCCGCCGCCTGGGCAGTGCCCACGTGGTCAGCGTCGAGATCGACCCGGCGGTGGTCGAGCGGGCCCGAGGCGCGTTGAAGCGCGCCGGACTCAGCCCCGAGGTGGTCCATGGGGACGGTCGGGACGGTTGGCCGGACGGGGCACCGTACGACCGTGTGATCGCCACGGCGGGAGTGCGAGCGGTGCCGCCGCGCTGGCTGGAGCAGACGCGGCCGGGCGGGATCATCCTCGCTCCGTGGGGCACCCACTACAGCGACCAGGACGCGCTTGTCCGGTTGAGCGTGGGGGACGACGGCCGCGCGTCCGGGCCGTTCCTCCGGATGGTCGAGTTCATGAAGCTACGGGACCAGCGCCTTGACTGGGACCGCTTTCGTGAGCACGTCCCGCAGTTCCCCGGCGACGCCGATGTGACCAGCACCCAGGCGACCATGGCGGACCTGGGGGGCCGCTACGAGCCCGTGCGGTTCGTGACGGGGCTCTGCGTGCCCGACTGCGCCCACGTGGTCAACCCGACCGGCGAGGGGGTCGGGAAGGCGTGGTTCTTCGACCTGACCAGCCGGTCATGGGCCGCCGTCGAGTTCCGCAGAGGCAAGCCGGACGCCACGGTCCACCAGTCCGGGCCGCGCCGCCTGTGGGACGAGGTGGAGCGAGCCCTCACGTGGTGGACGGAGCGCGGCAGGCCCGGCGTGGACCGGTTCGGCCTCACTGTCGGCCCGGACGGCAGCGCTCGCCCATGGTTCGAGGACCCGGCGGAAGCACTGGCCCTCAGTTGACGCCCCTGAGAACGGCCCCGGTCGTCCGTCTCCCTGCCAGAGGGCGGATGACCGGGGTTTTCCCGTGGGTGGAACCTAGGCGGCGGCACCGGCATCGCCCGTGTCCGCCGGTGAATCTCCGCTTCCGCCGGTGTACTTCGCGCTGGTCAGCGGGGCCACCACCCGCCAGCCCAGCGACTCGTACAGGGCCCGGCCGTCGGGGGTGCCGCCGAGGACGCCGGTGTGGGCGCCGCGCTCGGCGGCGGTGCGGTGCAGGGTGCGCATCACGGCGGAGCCCAGGCCCAGGCGGCGGTGTCCGGCGGAGGTCTCTATCTGGTCGACCACGGCGATCGTGCCCACGGTGGCGATCTGGCCCCGGGCGGCGAAGGAGCCGTCGGCGGCGGTGATCAGCACCCGGGTCACCCCGTCCCGTGTCCAGGAGCGCGACCGGTAGCCGTCGGGCAGCGGGCGCCCGGCGTCCGGGCGGCCGGTCAACCGGGCGGACATCAGATACGCGGGCTCGGGGTCGATCCACCAGCCGTCGCCCAGCCAGGGGGCCACCCGCGCGGGGTCGGCGAAGACCTTCAGCCAGACGCCCCGGCCCAGCACCGACCCGGCGACCTTGCGGACCGTCTCCTCGTCCACGGCGTCACCGATCGTGCCGAGGACATGCCGGGTGACCTGCTCCGGCAGGCCCACGTCGACGGTCCGGCCCCAGGGCTCGGCCAGGGGCTCCGCCGCCCCGCGCGACACGACCCAGCCCGTCACCCAGGCCCGTACGGTCTCGTTCATTCCCCACTCCATGTAATGGTCAGTCTTGATGAGTGATCATTACCTTAGCGGGGTTTCCCGGTGGCCGGAATCCCCCCGTGCCCGTCGGTGTTCTGGCACGTCACAGAGGGCCTCCCGGTCGATCGCTCAGAGCGAACATCCGGTGGGGAACAATGGAAGGCTCATGAGCATTGAGTCGGCATAGCTCAACTTGACTGCCGAAGGGGAGATCATGGCTGCTGAGTCCGCTGACTACGGGGCGTTCACACCGCTCACCCTGCCCGTGCTGCCGCTCGACGACGAGGTCGTGCTGCCCGGGATGGTGGTCCCGCTGGACCTCAATGACACAGATGTACGCGCCGCGGTGGAGGCCGCTCAGGTCGCGGCCCGCTCGGAGCCGGGCAAGCCCAGGGTGCTGCTCGTCCCGCGGATCGACGGGGTCTACGCCACGACGGGCGTGCTCGGCACGGTCGAGCAGGTCGGCCGGCTGGCCGACGGCGACCCGGGCGCGCTGATCCGGGGGCGGGGCCGCGTGCGGATCGGGGCCGGGACCACCGGGCCGGGAGCGGCCCTGTGGGTCGAGGGCACCCGGATCGACGAGAGCGTGCCCGACCCGCTGCCGGGCGCCGTCGCCGACCTGGTGAAGGAGTACAAGGCGCTCGCCACCAGCTGGCTCCGCAAGCGCGGTGCCTGGCAGGTGGTGGACCGGGTGCAGGCCATCGAGGAGGTCTCCGCCCTGGCCGACAACTCCGGTTACTCGCCCTTCCTGACCACTGACCAGAAGATCGAACTGCTGGAGACCGGCGACCCGGTCGCCCGGCTGAAGCTGGCCACCCAGCACCTGCGCCACCACCTCGCCGAGCAGGATGTCGCCGAGACCATCGCCAAGGACGTCCAGGAGGGCGTCGACAAGCAGCAGCGGGAGTTCCTGCTGCGCCGCCAGCTCGAAGCGGTCCGCAAGGAACTGCGCGAGCTGAACGGCGACAAGGACAAGGACGGCGAGGAGTCCGACGACTACCGCTCCCGCGTCGAGGCCGCCGATCTGCCGGAGAACGTCCGCGAGGCCGCGCTCAAGGAGGTCGACAAGCTGGAGCGGTCCAGCGACCAGTCCCCCGAGGGCTCCTGGATCCGCACCTGGCTGGACACCGTCCTCGAACTGCCCTGGAACGAACGGACCGAGGACGCCTACGACATCCAGGGCGCCAAGGGCATCCTGGACGCCGAGCACTCCGGCCTGGAGGACGTGAAGGAGCGGATCACCGAGTACCTGGCCGTGCGCAAGCGGCGCGGCGAGCGGGGCCTCGGGGTCGTCGGCGGGCGGCGGGGCGGTGCCGTGCTGGCGCTCGTCGGCCCGCCCGGCGTCGGAAAGACCTCGCTCGGTGAGTCCGTCGCGCACGCCATGGGCCGCAAGTTCGTCCGGGTCGCCCTCGGCGGTGTCCGGGACGAGGCCGAGATCCGCGGCCACCGGCGGACCTATGTCGGCGCGCTGCCGGGCCGGATCGTCCGGGCCGTCAAGGAGGCCGGGTCGATGAACCCGGTGGTCCTGCTGGACGAGATCGACAAGGTGGGGTCCGACTTCCGGGGCGACCCGGCCGCCGCCCTGCTGGAGGTCCTCGACCCGGCCCAGAACCACACCTTCCGGGACCACTACCTGGAAGTGGAACTGGACCTGTCCGATGTGGTCTTCCTCGCCACCGCCAATGTCCTCGAAGCCATCCCGGAGGCCCTGCTCGACCGTATGGAGCTGGTCCGCCTCGACGGCTACACAGAGGACGAGAAGGTCGTCATCGCCCGCGACCACCTGCTGCCGCGCCAACTGGAGCGGGCGGGCCTGGACAAGGACGAGGTGACCATCGACGAGAGCGCCCTGCGCAAGCTGGCCGGCGAGTACACGCGCGAGGCCGGGGTGCGCACCCTGGAGCGGTCGGTCGCCCGGCTGCTGCGCAAGATCGCCGCCCAGCACGAACTGGGCGAGCGGAAGCTGCCCTTCACCGTGACGGACGCGGAACTGCGCGCCCTGATCGGACGGCCGCACCATGTGCCCGAGTCCGCCCAGGACCCGGCCGAGCGGCGCACGGCGGTGCCCGGCGTGGCCACCGGCCTCGCGGTCACCGGCGCGGGCGGGGACGTCCTCTTCGTGGAGGCGTCGCTGGCCGACCCGGAGACCGGCGCGGCCGGGCTGACCCTGACCGGTCAGCTGGGCGATGTGATGAAGGAGAGCGCGCAGATCGCCCTGTCCTTCCTCCGCTCGCACGGCGCCGAGCTGGAACTGCCGGTGGGCGACCTCAAGGACCGGGGTGTGCACATCCACTTCCCGGCGGGCGCGGTCCCCAAGGACGGCCCCAGCGCGGGCGTCACCATGACGACCGCCCTGGCCTCGCTGCTCTCCGGCCGGCTGGTCCGTACGGATGTGGCGATGACCGGTGAGGTCTCGCTGACCGGGCGGGTGCTGCCGATCGGCGGTGTGAAGCAGAAGCTGCTCGCCGCGCACCGCGCCGGGGTGACCACCGTCGTCATCCCCAAGCGCAACGAAGCCGACCTGGACGACGTCCCGGCCGAGGTGCTGGACAAGCTCGACGTCCACGCCGTGACCGATGTCCGCCAGGTCCTGGAACTGGCGCTCGCGCCCGCCACCAGCGGGGCGGCGGCGCCGGAGGTTCCGGTCGCGGCGTGACGGACGCGGCCGGTCGGGCAGGGCCCGGGGTCCCGTGAGGGAGGCCCCGGGCCTTCGCCATGACCGGACGCCCGGCCGACGCCCGGCGGTCGGGCGGGACCGGGGTGCCGTGGACACGCCCGGTGGGCCCAATGACGCGGGGACGCCCGCCTGGGCACGGTAAAAACGCTACGCACGTAGAGCGGCGGGAGGTAAGGGGAGCCGGACGCTGCCGTTGGTCTATGCCTGCGAAATACTGACGGAGCTGCGGAGATGACGGCTCCTGGCGGAAACTCTCATGAACCGGAAACCGGCAGGGGTGCTGACGTGCACGAGGACACGAACGCGGACGGACATCGGGGCGGACCGGGCCCGGCGCCCAGCGGTGTGGACCGCGAGTTCCTCGCCCTGGAGCGGGAGCTGACCGTGTTCATGCGCCGGACGCGGGCCAACCAGGGCGAGATGGCCCGGGAGGTCCACCCCGACCTGGAGTCCTCGGCGTACGGACTGCTGGTGCGGCTCGACGAGTGCGGGCGGCAGCGGGCCACCGACCTCGCCGCGTTCATCGGTGTCGGCAAGGCCACCATGTCCCGTCAGCTGCGCGCCCTGGAGGAACTGGGCCTGGTGGCCCGCGAGCCCGACCCGGCGGACGGCCGGGCCTGGCTGGTCCATCTCACCGAGGAGGGCCGCACCCGGGTCGGCCGGGTCCGTGAGGCCCGCCGCGCCCGCTATGTCAGCAAGCTCGCCCACTGGGACCGCCGCGAGGTGGCGGAACTGGCCCGGCTGCTCCAGCAGCTGAACCAGGGGATGGAGAAATAGCCCGCCTCCCCTTTCTTCTCCCCTATACCGGCCACTTCCACGGAGACGGAGACGGAGACGGCAACGGAGACGGCAACGGCAACGGAGACGGTAACGGCAATGGAGACGGCGACTACAACTCCACGAACACCACCGTCGCGTCGTCGTGGGTCTTGCTCCGCCGCAGCCGGGTCCGCTCCTCGGCGTCCGCCCGCTCCCGCGCCCGGACCTGGTCGATCAGGGACCGCGGCCCGTTCTTGCGGACGTGCAGGAACAGATCGGTCCAGTCGCCCTCGCGGAACATCTCCGTCCAGCGGGTCGCCCCGTCGGTGAGCGCGGCCAGTGCGCGGGCCTCGGCGCGGGGCAGGGTCCCGGTCACCGCCCGTGCCGCGACCGACGGGTCCGCGGCGGCGGTGAAGAAGCCGCCCTCCTGGTTGCGCAGGCCGGCGTCGGTGAGCGCGGCCGAGGTCAGGGCGGTCCGGGGGACCCGGTCGAGCCGGTCGTCGAGCAGCGGGGTGACCCGGCCGTCCGGGGACTCCACCAGCAGGGCCGAGTCGGAGAGAACCAGGTATTCGATCTTCGAATCGGTCCAGCGGACGGTGACGACGGTTGCCTGTGGGGTGCGAGGGTGAGAAAGGTCACAGGTTTCCATATGTGCGGAAGCGGTACGTGCGATGGCGAGCGACAGGGCTTCCGCAAGGGGGACATCCGGTAGTGAAACGGTCAGTTCGGTCAGGGCCCCGCCCAGGCGCGCGGTGTACCACGGGACGGAATGCACACAGCCCGTCCCGTCCGGCGGCGGGGTCACCCCGTCGAGCACCACGAGCGAACCGCCCTGTCCGCACGCGGGTAGTCCGACGCTCGCGAAGTCCTCGTTGGGCCGTGCCCGGTCACCGGGCTCCGATACCAGTTCCGTACGCATCCCGTCAGTCTGCACCACCCCTTCACAAGCTGCGCGAATGGGCGACAACCTCTGCCCGCGCGGCACGCCCGCGCAGGTCAGCCGCCGGTTTTGGGAGGTAATGCAATGGTCTGGAAACTGGTGACGGCGAATCCTGTCAAAGTGCGTCCCCGACGTCCAACTGGCTCGCGGGACCCCCCCGTCCGCACACGCCGGAGGAACTTGCCCGCCAACTCCCCTCCGATGTTCACTCCTTCGGGTGGCGGGTCCGATGATGCGCGACCACCACCCAGCGGCACTGGGAGGGTCGGTCACCGAAACCGGGTGAGGTCGCACCAGTTGCACCGAATTGACGGACGATTGACGGAACGTCACCCGGCCCCTTGGGTACAGCGAGTCAGGAATGCGAGCACCGGTGCAGAAGAAGCGGCTTCGGCGCGCAGGCAAGCGGACGGCCCCCACGGGAGGCCCGAACCACACGCCCGGCACCACCGCCGGGGCACCGGCGGGCCCCTCCGGCCCGACCACCGCCCCGCCCGTCGTCCCCTCCGTGGTGCCCTCCGTGGTCCCCTCGGCCATCCCGCCCGCCACCCCGCCCGTCGGCCGCGGGCGCCCCACCCATGTACGCAACCGGCTGATCATCGCGGTGACCGTGGTCGCCGCGGCCATCGCCGCCGCGGGCGCCCCCTCGGTGCTCGCCGCCTCCGGTCAGCTCAGTGACACCCAGGACCTGGTGGTCCTGGCCGGGCAGACCCAGAGCGCCCTCACCCTCGCCCACTCGCTCGCCGACGAGCGCGACGAGGTCACCTCCTTCGTCGCGGCCGGCCGCGACGAGTCCAAGGCCCCCGACGAGCAGCGCAGCGTCCGGGTCGACCGCCAGGTCTCCGAACTGCGCGCCGACCCCGACATCCCGGCCGCCCTGCGCGAGGACCTCGACGCCGTCGCCGGCGTCCGCCGCTCCGCCCTCACCGGCAAGAGCAGCGCCCTCGAAGCCCACCAGGCGTACTCCGACGCCATCGCCGAACTCCACCGCCTCGCCGAGGACCTCGCCGAACAGCTGCCCCCCAGGGCCGGTGCCGGTGGCCACGCCCTCGCCGAGCTGGACACCGCCGTCCAGCAGGCCGCCGCCACCCGGGGCCTGCTGCTGGCCGCGCTCAGCGTGCCGACCACCACCGAGACCACCTACGACCCGATCACCGGGCTGCCCATCGAGTCCACCGTCTCCTCCGAGGCCGACACCAAGGTCCGGAACGCGCTCACCGCCGCCGCCCAGCAGGCCCGGCTGCGCTCCGACGCCGCCCTCGCCGGCTTCCACGAGAGCGCCCCGGACAGCGCCAAGTCCTCCTACGACTCCACCCTCACCGGCACCGAGGTCAACGACGCCGACGAGTTCCTCGCCGACCTCACCGGCCGCCCCACCTTCGGCGACGACGCACTCGGCACCGACCCCCAGGAGCTGGACGCCGCCCTGTCCGCCCGGATCGAGCTGATGCGCGGCGTCGAGTCCGCCCTCTACGAGCGCCGCACCGGCGATCTGGAGACCCTGCGCGACGACGATGTCACCGCGCTGGAGATCCGGGTCGCCCTGCTCGGCGCGCTGATGCTGCTCGCCGTCGGTATCGCCACCGCCATGGCCCGCAGCCTCACCCGCCCCCTCGCCGTGCTGCGCCTCGGTTCCGCCCGGCTCGCCGGGGCCGAGGACCCGCGGGGCGCCGAGGCGGTGAAGTTCACCGGCCGCAACGACGAGTTCGCCCAGGTCGTCCGGTCCGTGAACGCCCTGCACGCCCAGTCCGTCGCCCTGTACGAGCGGGTCGCCACCCTGGAGTCCGACCGCAAGCACCTGGTCGCCCAGCGCCAGCGGATGGCCGACGCCCGGGAACAGCTGCGCGGCGAACTCGACGAGTCCTCCGCCGCCCTGGAGCGGCTGCGCGGCAGCATCGGCGGCACCTTCGTCAATCTCTCCCTGCGCACCCTCGGCCTGGTGGAGCGCCAGCTCGCCGTCATCGAGGGTCTGGAGGACCGCGAGGACGACCCCGACCGGCTCGCCACCCTCTTCAAGCTCGACCACTTCGCCACCGTCATGCGCCGGCACAGCGAGAACCTTCTCGTCCTCGCCGGCACCGAGCACGTCCAGCACACCGCGGGCCCGGTCCCGCTGGTCGATGTCGTCCGCGCCGCCGTCAGCGAGATCGAGCGCTACGACCGGATCCGGATCGCCGCGCTGCCGCCGCACGCCCAGATCGCCGGGTTCGCCGCCGACGACCTCTCCCATCTGCTGGCCGAACTCATGGAGAACGCCACGACGTTCTCCCCGCCCGAGGTCCCCGTCGAGGTCTCCGGCTGGCTGCTGGAGAACGGCGAGGTGATGCTCTCCGTCCAGGACGAGGGCATCGGCATGACCGAGGAGCGGATGACCCGGCTCAACGCCCGGCTCGGCGAGTTCGACCCCGAGTCGCCCTATGAGCGGGAGGGCGACGACGGCCTCGGGCTCGGGCTGTACGTGGTGGCCCGGCTCGCCCTACGCCACCAGGTGCGGGTCCAGCTGCGCGACCAGAAGCAGGGCGGGATCGCCGCGGTCGTCGTACTGCCCAAGTCGCTGCTGGTGACCGGTGGCCCGGCCGCCGTACCGGCCCCCGCGCCCGCCGCCGACACCACCGGCACCCTCACCCTGCCCGGCGCCGACGCCGAGGCCAACTCCAACATGCTGTACGGCCGCTCCGGGACCAAGGACCCGCTGGTCGCCCTCGCCGAGAAGGCGGTCGCGGCGGCCCACCCGGCGCAACGGGTACCGGAACCGGCCACAGAACCAGCGACAGCGCCAGCGACAGAACCGGCACCGGCACCGGAACCGGCCCAGGCGGCGGCGCCGGAAGCCGCCCACGACCCGGCGCCCGAGCCCCTGCCCGTGCGCAAGGTGGCCCGCCGGGACAGCCCCTCCGAGACCACGATGGAGCTGCTGGCCCCCGAACCGCTGGACGACCTGCCGGAACCGGCATCGGTACCGGTACCGGCCCAGGACCCCTACGCCATAGGGCCCGACACCCATGAGCGGGCGCCCGACGAGCGGCCCCGCACCGAGCCCGCCGACCCCGGGGCCGTCCCGGTCCCGGTTGCGGTCCCGGCTTCGGTCCCTGTCCCGGACGAGGCCGTCACCGACAAGGGGCTGCCCAAGCGCACCCCCCGGATCAGCGCACCGCAGGCCCCACCGCGCCCCCGCGTCTCCTCCGTGGACGCCGAGGCACTGCGGCGCCGGCTCGGCGGATTCCGCCGGGGCGCCGAGGCGGGACTGCGGGACGTCCGGGCGGAGATCGCCGAGGAGACGGCCCGTACCCGGACCTCCGGCACCGGACCCGACACCGAGCACGCTGCACACACCGCACACGCGGAAGCCGAAGAATCCACGGGGGGAACTGTCGAGGAGGCAAGCAGTTGACCGCGACCAGTACGTTCGGACTGAGCAGTGAGGCCCGCAATCTGCACTGGCTGCTGACCAACCTCGTCGAGGAGGTGCCCGGCATCCTCTCCGTCGCGGTGGTCTCCTCGGACGGATTGCTGCTGCTCTCCTCCGACCCCGGGAGGATCGCGGAGGCCCGCGAGACGCGCGAGGAGCGGCCCACCGGGCCGCGCGGCTCCTCCGCCGACCTCGCCACCATCGTCTCCGGCATCGGCAGCCTCACCCTGGGGGCGGCCAAGGTGCTGGACTACGGCGGGGTCAAGCACACGATGATCGCCATGGAGGAGGGCAGCCTGTTCGTGATGTCGATCAGCGACGGCTCGCTGCTCGGCGTCCATGGCTCCGCCGCCTGCGACATGAGTGTGGTCGCCTACCACATGGCGCTCTTCGTGGGCCGCGCCGGACATGTGCTGACCCCCGAACTCCGCACCGAGCTGCGGAAGTCCCTGGAGCCGGAGCCGGAGCCCGCCGGGGCGTCCCGGTCGGCCGCACCGGCGGAGAGTGAGCGATGAGCGACGGCGGCCCCCAGAAACTCCCGGTGCGCGGCGGGGACCGCAAACCCGCCCGGGTCCGGCCCTACTCGCTCACCGGCGGCCGGACCCGCTTCGGGCACGTCCTGCTGGTGGAGACCTTCGTGGCGACCACGGCCGCCCTGGAGGCGGGCGAGGAACGCAAGGAGCTGACCAACGGCTCCTTGGCCCGGGTCATGCCGGAGATGCGGGCCATCGTCGAACTGTGCCGCAGGATGCGCACGGTGGCCGAGATCGCCGCACTGCTGAAGATGCCCCTCGGCGTGGTCCGGGTGCTCCTCAGCGACCTCGCGGACCAGGGAAAGATCCATGTGTACGGGACCGGGACCGGCCATGGCACGGGCCGCCCGGAGCGCGCGCTGCTGGAAAGGGTGCTGAGTGGACTCCGTCGTCTCTGACGCCGCCGTCTCGGGCGTCATCCCGCTCGTCGTCGACGACGACAATCCGAGGTCCTGGCAGACCGACCACACCCGGGCCCCCATCGCCACCAAGATCGTGGTGGCCGGGGGGTTCGGGGTCGGCAAGACCACCCTGGTCACCTCGGTCTCGGAGATCCCTCCGCTGATGACCGAGGCGCTGATGACCGAGGCCAGCGAGGAGACCGACGACCTCTCGGCCACGCCCGGCAAGCTCACCACCACCGTCGCCATGGACTACGGCCGGATCACGCTGGACGACGATCTGGTGCTGTACCTCTTCGGCACCCCGGGCCAGCAGCGCTTCTGGTTCATGTGGGACGACCTGGTGCGCGGCGCGGTCGGCGCCGTCGTGATGGCCGACACCCGGCGGCTCAAGGACTGCTTCCCGGCCCTGGACTACTTCGAGAGCTGCGGACTGCCGTATGTCGTCGCGGTCAACCACTTCGACGCCAGTGAGATGTTCCAACCGGAGGATGTGCGGGAAGCGTTGACGATCCCGTCCCACATCCCTGTAATGATCATGGATGCGCGGCGCCGGATCTCTGTGATCGAGACCCTTCTGGCTCTCGTCGGCCACGCGCTGGACGAAACACCCGAGTAGACCGGCCTACCCCATAGGCCCGACCCAGGGAGCCAGCACCCGTATGCGGAAGATACTCGTCGTCGGAGCCGGCCAGTCCGGACTCCAGCTCGCCCTCGGCCTCCAGTCGCACGGGTACGAGGTCACACTGATGTCCAACCGGACCGCCGACGAGATCCGCGCGGGCCGGGTCATGTCGACACAGTGCATGTTCCACACCGCGCTCCAGCACGAGCGCGATCTCCAGCTCAACTTCTGGGAGTCCCAGGCCCCCCGCATCGAGGGCCTCGGCGTCTCCGTCGCCGCCCCCGGCTCGCACGACCCCGGCCCCACCCAGCGGATCATCGACTGGGTCGGCAGACTCGACGGCCACGCCCAGTCCGTCGACCAGCGGGTCAAGATGGCCGGCTGGATGGAGACCTTCGCCCAGCGCGGCGGCCAGCTCGTCATCCATGGCGCGGCCGTCGGCGACCTCGACTACTTCGCCCGCACCTACGATCTGGTGCTGGTCTCGGCCGGCAAGGGCGAGCTGGTCCAGATGTTCGGCCGGGACGCCTCCCGCTCCCCGTACCGCGAGCCGCAGCGCGCGCTGGCCGTCGCCTACGTCCACGGCCTGGGCCCCCGCCCCGAGCACCCCGACTTCGACGCGGTCCGCTGCAATCTGGTGCCCGGCGTCGGCGAACTCTTCGTCATGCCGACGTTCACCACCTCCGGCCGCGCCGACATCCTCTTCTGGGAGGGCATACCCGGCGGCCCCCTGGACGCCTTCCAGGGCATCAAGGACCCGGCCGAGCATCTCTCCCTCACCCTGGAGCTGATGGAGAGGTTCACGCCCTGGGAGTACGCGCGGGCCACCAAGGCCGAGCTGACGGACGCGGGCGGCACGCTCGCCGGGCGCTACGCGCCGACGGTCCGCCATCCCGTGGGCCGGCTGCCCGGCGGGGGGTTCGTGCTGGGGGTCGCCGATGTCGTCGTCGCCAATGACCCGATCACCGGGCAGGGCTCCAACTCCGCAGCCAAGTGCGCGGCCTCCTATCTCGCGTCCATCCTGGAACAGGGGGAGAAGGAGTTCGACGAGGCGTGGATGCGGGCGACGTTCGAGCGGTACTGGGATACCGCGCGGCATGTCACCAAGTGGACCAACGCGATGCTGGCTCCGCCGCCCGAGCATGTCCTGAACCTCATCGGGGCGGCGGGGGCGATTCCGGCGGTGGGGGATCGGTTCGCCAATGGGTTTGACGATCCCTCGGATTTTGAGAACTTCTTCTATGAGCCGGAGAAGGCGGAGGCCTATCTGGCTTCGCTGGCCGGGTGAGTGCGGGTTGCGTCGTGGCTGGTCGCGCAGTTCCCCGCGCCCCTAGAAGATGCCGGTGTTGTCGTACCCGGCGTCCGAGCCGTCCGCGGCGTCTGCCGGCAGCGGTGGTGGGGTGTACGTCGGGATTGAGGATGCCCCCGGGTCCGGGCGGACCGCGCCCAGGATGGGGTTCGCGGCGATGGGGGAGACCTTGATGCTCGCGCCGGGGCGGGGGGCCTGGACGACCTTGCCGTCGCCCAGGTAGAGCGCCACATGGGTGGCCTCGGGGAAGTAGACCACCAGATCGCCGGGGCGCAGCCGGTCCAGCGGGACGCGGTCCAGCTGGGCCCACTGCTCCTGGCTGGTCCGGGGGATCGTGGTCCCGGCGTCCGCCCATGCCTTCGAGGTCAGGCCCGAGCAGTCGTAGCTGTCCGGGCCCTCCGCCCCCCACTCGTAGGGCTTGCCCAGTTGTTCCACCGCGTAGCGCAGGGCCCGTTCGCCCTGGGCGGTCGGGTTCTTGGCCGTGCTGCTCAGGGCGCCCGACGCCATGAAGGTGTCCTGGGACTTCCGGGCGTCCTCGGCTTCCAGGGCGGTGAGCGCGGTGAGCTGTTCGGCGGTGAGAGAGGCGAGGAGCTTCTCCACCTCGTCCAGTCGGCCGGTGACCTCGTCGCGCTGCATGCGCTGCTTGCGCGCGAGGGCGGCCTGTTTGTCCAGGGCGGTGCGGGCCTGGCGGGCGAGGGTGCCGGCCTGGCGCTCGCCGCCGGTCAGCCGGTTCACCGTCGCGACCCGCTCCCGCGCCACCTGACCGATCACATGCCCCTGGTCCACCGCCCGCCAGGGGTCCCGGGCCAGCAGCAGACGCAGATAGGGGGAGAGGTCGGACGTGGACTGGTACTGCTGGCGGGCCAGCCGGCCGGCCGCCGAGCGGCTGTCGTGCAGGGAGGTGCGGGCGCGGGCGAGGGCGGTGTCCAGACGGTGGACCTCGGCGCGCTGCTTCTTGAGCCGCTCCTCGGTGGCGTTGTAGGTCTCGGTGGCCTTCTCGGCCTCCCGGTAGCGGCGCTGAAGGTCCGTCAGGAGGGCGGCGACGGTGGGAGTGCCGTCGTCCGGTGGAGTGGTCGCGGCCAGGGTGGAGAGGGCGCAGGCCGCCGTACAGGCCAGTCGCAGAAGCCTTTCTGACATGTCATCACCTCCGCTGCGGGGAGGTGTCTCCGCCCCGCATCGCGAGGATGCGGCCGGGTGGCGCGGGGCGCGCGCGGGGTGGGCGGGATGGCGTAACGGGGTCACCCGGGGGTGTTCTCGCCGGGCGTACCGGGTCGGTCCGGCTTGCTCCACGGCCACTTCGGCCGGCCCGGCGGCCTGCCCTCGGGCGCGTACACGTACTTCCAGCGGTCGCGCATCCCGACCTTGCCGCTGGGGGAGCGGGGGGTGCGCAGATAGACCAGCACGGTCGGTTCGCCCCCGGCGGGGTCGGGGACCGGGACGCGGTACGTCTTCGGCGGGTGCCCGGTGATCCCGAGCAGCACCGGCAGTACCCGGCCGTCCAGGGGGCCGCCCTCGAAAGGGGTGTCTTCGCTCTTCACGGGACCAGTGTCAGTCATCCGCCGGGGCGGCGAGCGCGCCGAGCAGCTCCGCCGTGGCCGGGTCGCGTCCGGCGGTGACGGTGAGCATCGCTACGAACTGCTCCACCAGCCAGTCCCGCAACTCGGTCACCGGCGGCTGCTTCTCCTCGTCCAGCCAGATCAGGGAGGCCGCCTCCACCGCCGTGATCCACATCCGGACGGTCATCCGCAGCCGGGGTCCGGGGTCGGGGACGCCGAGGTGGTCGAGGATGTGCCGGGCGGCGGCCCGGCGTACGCCGTCCACGATGGCCGTCGTCCGGGAGGTCTCCACCACGCTGCCGCCCTGGAGGAGGGCGCTGAAGCCGGCGTCATGGCCGTCGACGAAGGCGAGATAGCGGTCCAGGGCGCGGGAGAGACGGGAGAGGAGCGGGCCCACCCGGGGTTCGTCGAAGCAGTGCTCCAGCTCGTCGGCGGCGGAGCGGAGGGCGGCCTCGTAGAGCTGCTGCTTGCCGCCGGGGAAGTAGCGGTAGACGAGTGGGCGGGAGACACCGGCCGCCTCGGCGACATCGTCGAGGGAGACGTCCTCGGGGGCGCGGAGCGCGAAGAGGGTGAGGGCGGCGGTGAGGAGTTGGGCTCTGCGGGCCTCTACGCTCAGTCGTCGGTAGGCGGGGGCGGCGGGGGGCATGGGTCGAGGGTAGTCGGGTGGGCGCGGATCGCGTCGTGGCCGGTCGCGCGGTTCTCCCCCGGAGGGGGCCCCGCCCGGCGCCCCTACGAGGGGTCACCCGGCGCCCCTACGGGGTGCCGTTCCCCGCCCGCACCAACCCCGACTCGTACGCCACGATCACCGCCTGGGCGCGGTCCCGGACGCCCAGCTTGGCGAAGACGTTGGTGACATGGTTCTTGACCGTCTGGACGCCGATGGCCAGGGCCGTCGCGATCTCGGTGTTGTCCCGGCCCGAGGCGATCAGCCGCAGCACCTCGGTCTCGCGGGCGGTGAGGCCGGTCAGGTCGGCGGGGAGCTGCGGGGCGCTGACGAAGGTGGCGATCAGCCGGGTCAGCAGACGCGGGGCGACCACCGCCTCGCCGGAGCGGACGGTGCGCAGGGCCGTGGTCAGCTCCTCGGGGGAGACGTCCTTGGGGAGGAAGCCGGAGGCGCCCGCGCGCAGGGCGCGGATCACGTACTCGTCCATGTCGAAGGTGCTCAGGGCGAGGACATGGATGCCGGGCAGCTCGGCGACCAGGCGTTCGGTGGCGCTGACGCCGTCCAGGACCGGCATCCGGATGTCCATCAGGACGACGGCGGGGCGCAGCCGGTGGGCGGCCTCGACGGCCTCCTCCCCGTTGCCCGCCTCACCGACCACCTCGATGTCGGGGGCGGCCCGGAGGATGAGGGAGAGACCGGTGCGGACGAGGGGCTGGTCGTCGGCGATCAGGACGGTCAGCGGGTCCGGGTGGGGCGGGGTCGTCACGGGGGTGGGTCGCTTTCGGCGGGGGCTCGGGGTCACGGGGGCGGCAGCGGCAGGGTCGCCGCCACCAGGAAACCGCCTTCCGCGCGGGGGCCCGCCTCCAGCGAGCCCCCGTGGACCGCGACGCGTTCCCTCATCCCCAGGAGACCATACCCGCCTCCGACCAGCGACGATGAGCGGCGGGGGTGGGAGTGGGCGCGGGGGTGGCCGTCGTCGGTGACGGTCACGGTGAGGTGGTCGGGGCCGTAGTCGAGATGGACCTCGGCGGTCGCGTCCCCGGCGTGCTTGCGGGAGTTGGTGAGAGCCTCCTGGACGATCCGGTAGACGGTCAGGCCGGTGGTGGCGGGCAGCGGGGCCGGGGGCGGGGTGCCGGTGGTGCGGAGCTTGGTGGGGAGACCGGCGGTCGTGGCGCTGTCGACCAGCCCCTGGAGGTCGCCGATGCCGGGCTGGGGCTCGCTGGGCGCCTCGGGGGCGTCGTCGCCGCGCAGCACACCCAGCAGGGTGCGCATCTCGCCGAGCGCCTCCCGGGCGGACGACTCCAGGGTGACCAGGGCCTCGCGGGAGGCTTCGGGGTCGTGGTCGAGCACGGTGCGGGCGCCGCCCGACATCAGATACATGGTGGTGATGTGGTGGGCCACCACATCGTGCAGCTCCCGGGCGACCCGGCGGCGCTCGCCCGCGATCGCGCGCTCGGCGAGCAGCCGCCGGGTCAGATCGGTCTGGCGGCGCCACTGCCCGACCCAGAACGCGGCGAGAACGACCACGACGAGGCCGCCCCCGTCACCGAGGGCCGTCGGCAGCGGGGAGCCACCGGCCGCCGCGCGCACCAGGCCCGAGGCCAGGGCGAGGGCGACGCACCAGGCCACCGTCGTCCTGGGCGCCGTACGGGCGACCCCGTACAGGGCGAGGAGGACGGCGGGGCCCAGGCCCTGGGTCATCGGCAGCAGCAGCCCGGCCACGGTCTGCACGGCGAGCAGCGCGAGCAGCGTCCCTACGGGGTGGTCGCGGCGGGCCAGCAGGAGCTGCGGGCTGAGGGCGACGATCACGATCCCGGCGGGGGTGAGCCGGTCCTCGCCGACGCTGGTGGCGATGTAGTCGAGCAGCTCCAGGGCGGTGACGAAGAGGATGAGCACATCATTGCGGAGCCAGCCGAGGGCGGGGGAGACGAGACCGCGCTGCCGGGCGTGCGCGGTGTACCAGCGCCAGGCGCGGCGGACGGGGCCGGGGGCGTCGTGGTTCATGGGTGCGGTCTCTCCGGGCGGGCGCGGTGGGGCGGGGGGTGGGTCGGGGTGGATGTCGGGATGGATGTCGGGGTGGGTGCCGGGGTTGCTCTCCCCCATACGACCACGAGCCCGGCGCATGCCTGTCCTCACCTCGCAGGATCACCGCCCAGTACCGGGGTCCTGGGGCCGGACCGGGCATGACCGGGGTCCGGGGCGGCGCTCGGTCCCGTGCACGATGTCCGAGGTGCCCCGGTGTTGATCTGCTGGAGACGTTCCCCGACCCCGTCTCCGGAAGAGGCCCCGACCATCATGATCCGCAGTCTGACCTCGTTCGCCACGCGCCGGCGCTGGCTGACGATCGCCGTCTGGGCGGTGCTCGGCATCGCCCTGACCCTCGTAGGCCAGTCGATGATGTACAAGGCGACCGACTCCCAGCCGGGGGACTTCCTCCCCAAGGGGTACGACTCCGCCGCCGCGCTGCGTATCGCGGAGGACGAGTTCGGTGAGAAGCCGGACGCCAACGCCGCGACCGTGCTGGTGGCCCGCGCCGACGGCGGGAAGCTGACCGGTGCCGACCGGGAGCGGATCTCCGCGATCACCGCCGAGCTGCGGGAGCGGCGGATCGACGCGCCGGAGCCGGAGACACCGCTGATGGAGGACCACTCGCAGCGGCCGGACTACGGCCCGGGGGCGACGGCGCCCGACGGCACCTTCCAGCTCCTGACCGTCTCCCTCACCGGGAACATGAACGACCCCGCGCTCCAGGAGGTGTACCGGGACGTCCGGGACGCCGCGGTGGACGAGTTCGGGCAGGCCGGGCTGCGGGCCGGTTTCACCGGCGGGATCGCGTCGACGGCCGACACCGTCGAGGCGGGTGAGCACCGGGAGATGCTGATCGCCGGGCTGACCATGGGCCTGATCGTGCTGCTGAACGTCCTGGTGTTCCGCAGTCCGCTCGCCGCGCTGCTGCCGCTGATCGCCTGCACCCTGATCGGCGGGGTGGCGATGGGCGCGGTGGCCGGGACGGCGGTCCTCTTCGACATCCCCCTCGACGCGTCCGTGCCCTCCCTCATCAGCGTCATCCTCCTCGGCATAGGCATCGACTACTTCCTCTTCCTCCTCTTCCGCTTCCGCGAGGAGCTGCGGGCCCGTCCCGGGGTGAACGCGCGGGAGGCGGCAGCCGCGACGGCGGCGAAGGTGGGCGGTGCGATCACCTCCGCCGGGCTGACGATCGTCGCCGCGTTCGCCACCCTCGGTATCGCGAGCTTCGGCCAGTTCCGGGTGCTCGGCCCGTCGATCGCGGTCTCGGTGCTGGTGATGCTGCTGGCCAGCCTGACCCTGATGCCCGCGCTGCTGGCGGTGGCCGGGCGGGGCATGTTCTGGCCGTCGAAGGCGTGGCGGGTGGAGCGCGAGGGCGGCCTCGCGGCCCGGCTCGGCGACTCGGTCACCCGCCACCCCGTCCGCTGCATCCTGGCGAGCCTCGCCCTGCTGGGCGCGCTGACGGCGGGCGCGGCGGGCGTCCGGATGAGCTACGACCTGCCGGAGCAGGACCGCACGGACGCGGTACGGGTCTCGGAGGAGATCGCACGGGCGATGCCGGCGGGCGCGACGGACCCGCACACGGTGTACGTCAGCGGGGACGGCCCGCTGGACAAGGGCGAGGTGGACGCCCTGGCCGGTGCGCTCGGCAAGGCGGAGGGCGTCGGGCAGGTGATGCCCGCCGCGTACGACGAGGACGGCTCGGCGGCGCGCATCGGCGTCGTACTGAAGGTCGCGTCGGACACGTCCGAGGCGCGGGACCTGGTGTCCGGGCCGGTGCGGGCGGCTGTCGCCGCGCATGAGCCGGAGGGCGCCGAGGCCCACATCACCGGGACGGCGGCGGTGTACGCGGACATCTCCGAGGCCGTGGACAAGGATCTGCGCCTGGTGTTCCCGATCGCGGCGGCGCTGATCGCCCTGATCCTCTTCCTCCTCCTGCGCTCCGTGGTGGCGCCGCTGGTGCTCCTGGTGGCGGTGGGCCTCGGGTTCGCGGCGACGCTGGGGGCGGCGACGCTGGTCTTCCAGCACGGCCTGGACCGCGCGGGCGTCACTTTCACCCTCCCCCTCGTCCTCTTCCTCTTCGTGGTCGCCCTCGGCACGGACTACAACATCCTGATCAGTGACCGCATCCGCGAGGAGATGGCGGCGGGCCGCCGGGTCCCGGTACGGGCGGCCGTGGCACGGGCCGTCCGGCACACGGCACCGGCGATCACGACGGCGGGCGTGGTCCTGGCGGGTTCGTTCGCGAGCCTGGTGGCCAACCCGGCGAACCAGGAGGTCGGCTTCTCGACGGCGCTGGGCATCCTGCTGTCGGCGCTGGTCCTGTCGCTGGTACTGGTGCCCGCGCTGGCGGTGGTGTTCGGCAGGGGGTTGTGGTGGCCGAGCGGGCGCCGTCCGGCGGAGGCGACGGAGGCTGAGCGGGTCCCCGCCGGGGTGGGGGCCGGGAGGTAGGGGGGTGGTGGGGGCGTGGGGGCTGTGCGGCTGGGTGGTGGTTGGTCGCGCCCACGCGGCGGAGCCGCATATCGACACGGCCCCGCGCCCCTTCGAGGGCGTTGCCGGTCAGGTGGCCAGTGGACCGTTGCCAGTGCGGCAGCGGGGGCAGCGGCAGGGGGGCCAGCCCTGGGAGACGGCGGCGAGGGGCCCGGGGACGGCCCGGTAGACCCGCCGCCGGGTACGGCCCACCCGCTCACCGTCCGGGCGGACGCGGTACGTCTCGATGGTCATGCGGGAGGTGCCCGGAGCGGGCGGGGTGCCTGCGTTCACCGCGCCGCGCCTTCCGTCCCGGGGCCGGGGCGCAAGAGACCCCTGATTCGCCCTGAGGCGGTGTGGACAAGGCTCACTGTCGTCAGCTCCCTTGTAGCTGGTGGCCACACCCCCGGACCGGTCGCACGGTCGCGGGGGTCCCTTTCGCTGACCCAGAGTGTCGACATGGCGATGCCCTGCCATCCCCAAGGCGGGGACGGCAGAGCATCGGCCGTGAGGCTTCCGTGGTGCTGGACGCCGCTCCACGAGGCGAACTCCCGCAATCGGTCAGGGGCCCGCTTGCGTGCACGCAGCAGGCCGGGCGACTGTCGGCCTGAACCCCCAGCGCTCGTGAACGGCCTCCGCGACCGACCTGCGGGGGCCGTCTGCGTGGGCGATGCGCCCCGCCCTTCGTGCCGGGCACGCGGCCTGACACCTACCCCACCAACCCCGAAGCCCGCCACAACCTCCGCCCCACCCCCCGCAACACCCCGATCTCATCCAGGAACTCCGTCAAGCGGCGCGCCCCCGTCCGCATCACCTCCCGGCGATGCCCGCTCGCCCGCACCTGGGCCACCGCCTCCCGGCGGTCCAGGCCGACGTTCGGGTAGACCTCCGGGTTGACGAAGGCCACCGAGAAGATCCGGGCGAACTCGCCGGACGTGACCCGCGTGAACTCCTGCGACCAGCGCGGCGCCGTCACCATCTGGCGCCGCAACTCCTCCCGCGCGTACCGCACATGCCGGGCCTCCTCCACCACATGGATCCGGGTCACCCCGCGCACCAGGGGCTGGACCCGCTCGTCGGGGAAGGTCAGCCGCTGCATCCAGTCGAGGACCTCCTCGCCCAGCAGCGTCGCCGTGAAGGAACCGGGCGTCGTGGAGACGGTCTTGAAGACGCGGCCCAGGTTCTGGTGGGCCCGGCTCACCGGGTACCAGGGGGTGTCGCCCCGGGAGATCAGCCGGGCGAACATCTTCGAGTGCCGGCACTCGTCCTCGATCTCGGTCAGCGCGTACCGCACATGCGCGCTCGTCGCCGCCTTGTCGTAGATGTGCCGCACCAGCAGCTGCATCAGGATGATCTCGAACCAGATCCCCAGCGACGCCAGCGCCGCCGCCTCGTGCCGGGAGAGCAGGATGCGCTGCTCCTCGCTCATCCGGTGCCACATCGGGGTGCCGTACAGGGACACCAGCTCCGGCGGCCAGAACCACTTGCCGTCCTCGAACGGGGCGTCCCAGTCGAGTTCCGCGTCCGGGTCGAAGGAGTGCTTCGCGGACGATGCCAGCAGCCGTTCCGCGACCTGCTCGCGGTCCTTGAGCAGGCCGAGCGCGTCCCGCAGCCCGTCGACCGCGTCGGCATCGGCGTCATCGTCGGTGAGGGTCGTCATCGTCGGTGTCCCACCCTTGTCGTCAACAGGAACGTGTTACCCCGGGTCACCTTTTATGAGACTGCGTGTCAGCAAGGTCGTCAAGAGCCCCGACCGCAGTTGTTGTCACACCACCCGCGTCACCTTCCTCACTTGTTCCCGGGCGCCCTTGTTGCCGCCTCGCGGGCCATGTGAATCTGCGGAGTATGTCGACGTTCGACCTGTATGCCACCGCCCCCGACGACCCCCACTGGCAGATCCCCGCCACCGGTGCCGCCCGCTTCTCCTGGGAGTACGACGCCGGCCGCGAACGCCTCCTCGCCCTCTACCAGAAGGGCAAGGACAAACAGTGGGACGGCAACCGGCGCATCGACTGGAGCGCCGAGGTCGACCCCCACGACCCGCTGGGCACCCCCGACGAGGCCATCGCCGCGTACGGCTCCCCGTACTGGACGAAGATGAGCGAGCGCGAGCGGGGCGAACTGCGGCGGCACTACGCCTCCTGGCAGTTCAGCCAGTTCCTCCACGGTGAACAGGGGGCGATGGTGTGCGCGTCCCGGATCGTGGAGTCCGTGCCCGATCTCGACGCCAAGTTCTACTCCGCGACCCAGGCCATGGACGAGGCCCGGCACGCCGAGATCTACGGCCGCTTCCTGCACGAGAAGGTCGGGCTCCTCTACCCCGTCAACCCCCATCTCCAGGCCCTCCTCGGCGACACCCTGCGCGACCGGCGCTGGGACATGCCCTACCTCGGGATGCAGGTGCTCATCGAGGGCCTCGCCCTCGCCGCGTTCGGCATGATCCGCGACACCACCCGCCAGCCCCTCCCCAAGCAGATCCTCGCCTATGTGATGCAGGACGAGGCCCGTCATGTGGCCTTCGGCCGGATGGCGCTGCGCGACTACTACCGCCGGCTCACCGACGCCGAACTGCGCGAGCGCGAGGAGTTCGTGATCGAGGGCTGCTATCTGATGCGGGACCGGCTGAGCGGCGTCGAGGTGCTGGAGAACTTCGGCATCCCGCGCGCCGACGCCCAGGCCCTCACCGAACGCTCCGAGTACCTCGCCCTGTTCCGCAAACTGCTGTTCAGCCGGATCGTCCCCTGCGTCAAGGACATCGGCCTGTGGGGCCCCCGCCTCCAGCAGGCGTACGTCGACATGGGCGTCCTGGACCTCGGCGACGCCGACCTCGACGCCCTGATGCGCCAGGACGAGGAGATCGCCGAACGCCTCGACGAGGAACGGTTCGCGGCGGAGGAGCGGGAGCGGGTGGGGGAGGTGGCGGAGGCGATCGAGGCGGGGGAGGGGAGTGAACTGCGGGAGGTGGGTGAGCGGCGGGAGGTGGGTGCGGCGGAGGCCGCGTAGACCGATACCCGCCCGGAGCGAGGGCCTCCGCTCAGGGCGGCCCCTGGCCCTTCTCCCTGTGGAGTACCTTTCCGCTGTGTCCATACCACCGCAGAACCCTTACGGCCAGCAGCCGCCCCAGAATCCGTACGGCCAGACCGCGCCACCGCCCCAGGATCCGTACGGCCAGACCCCGCCACCGCCCCAGAATCCGTACGGCCAGACCCCGCCACCGCCCCCGGGCTCCACGTACCCGCAGCCGCCCGCGTACGGGGAGCAGCCGTACGGCCAGCCGCCGCCGCAGCCGCCGCAGGTCCCCCCGCAAGGTGCCTTCGGCGCCCCCTACGGCCAGCCTCCGGCCTCCCCTGCCGGTGCCGCCCCCTACGGGCAGCCGCAGCAGCCCTGGGGTGGCCCGCCGCCCATGGGGCCGCCGCCCAGGAAGAAGCGGACCGGGCTGATCCTCGGGATCGTCGGCGGCGTCGTGGCGCTGGGCGTGGTCGTCGTGGCCGGGCTCGCGCTGATCGGCGACGAGGTGGTCGAGGACGCCTTCCCCGAGGCCGAGTATCAACTCACCCTGCCGCAGACCCTCCTGGACGACAGCTACGAACTGGCCGAGGACATGTCCGACACCGAGGGCCGGGCCATCGAGGACGAGGCCGAGAACGCCTGGGACGCCAAGGACGCCACCGCCGTCGTCGCCACCTACAGCCTCGGCGGCGACGAGGCCGCCGGCACGCTGGTCGTCTCCGGGATGTACGGCCGCTTCCTGAGCGTCGACGCCAACCGCGACAGCATGATGGAGGGCGCCGCCGCGGCCGACGGCATGGAGGTCGCCGTACCGCCCCAGGACTTCACCCCGGACGACTCCGGCATCACGGTCACCTGCGAGGTCCTCACCCAGACCACGATGGGCACCGAGATGTCCATCCCCACCTGCGGCTGGATGGACGGCAACACCGGCGCCACGGTCGCCGAGGTGACCCCCGAACTCATCGCCACGGTCCCCGAGGACGTCGACCTGGCGGCAGCGGCGGCCTCCGCCCTCCAGATCCGCGAGGAGATGCGCCGGCCGATCGGCTGACGCCGCCGAGCGGTCCCACCCGCCCTCACCCGCCGAAGTCCGCCACCAGCGTGGCGATCAGGGCGAGCAGTGTCTCGGCCCGCCGCCGGTCCTGTGGCCTCGCGCGCAGTGTCTCGTGGGCCTCGCGCAGCCGGGCCAGGGCGGCGGGCTCCCCGTCCTCCACCGCGTACAGCAGGGGCGCGGTGGTCAGGTCCAGGCACTCGGTGAGCAGCGCGCGGGTGGCCGGGGCCGGCGGGGCGGGATCGTCGGCCAGATAGCGGGCCGGGTCGGTGAGGGTCCACCCCGCGAACTCACCGCCCCGGACGAGCAGTGCCACCCCGGGGGCGATCCCGACCCGGGCGTCGAGCGGCCCGGTCAGGACCTCCCGGTCGCGCACCCCGGCCACCACCGCGTCCCCCGGCGCGCGGCACAGCAGCGTCGCCGGTTCCAGCCGGAAGTCCCGCTCGTCGTCCGCCCGCAGCCCACCCGGCACGGCCTCCGGCACCCCGGCCGGATCCCAGCCCTCCTCCGCGGACTCCTCCGGCACCGCGAACGCGACCCCGGCCAGCCCGCGGTCCCCCGGCCGAAAACGCAGCACGTCCGGGGTGTCCCAGAGCACGTCCTGACTTCCGAAGGTGCCCGCGAGGAACCGCTCCCGCTCCCCGGGCCCGCCGTAGGGCGCGACGACCAGCTCCGTGCCGGTGAAACGCGGGGTGAGGGGGAGGGGGCGGTCGGTCAGGGTGGCGTGGTGGCCGGGGGCGAGCGTCACTCTCATGGTGGTCAGGGGTGCCTCGATCGGTCGGTTCGACGGTCGGCCGGCGGCGCTACTTGATCTGTACCGCCGGTGGGATGAAACCGTCCCTGCTCGGGATTCTGCCGTTCACGATGTCCTCGTGGGTGACCGGCCCGCCCGGGTCGGTCGGTTTCCCGCCGAGGGCCGCGGCGCCGGAGTCGCCGCGGACGCCGGACGGCCCGTACGCCGTGATGGCCTGACCGGCCTGGGAGCCGGGACCGTGCGTCACCACGATGTCCTCGCCCTGGCGGAAGACCAGGTTTCCGGAGGTGCCCGTGGACTGGTAGACGGCGTCCGGGCTGCGCAGGATCTCCAGGACCCGTTCGTCGCTGAAGCCGTGCCGGGTGTCGCCGTGGTAGTCGGGGTGCTTGCGGAAGGTGCCGTCCTGGGCCCGCTCGATGACCCCGTCCGCCGCCTTGGTGCTGCGCTGAAGGGCCCGCTCCTCCTTGGTGTATTTGGGCATCAGGCCCAGGGGGTCGGATCCGGTGAGCGGGTTGGGCACATAGCCGAGCGGGTCGGGCGCGGGGGCCAGGCCCAGCGGGTCGGGGGAGGTGTAGCGGCCGGTCGCGGGGTCGTAGTAGCGGAACCCGTTGTGGTGCAGGCCGGTCTCGGGGTCGTAGTACTGGCCGGGGAGGCGCAGGGGGGTGTAGGTGCTGCTGTCCCGGCTCCAGGCGGTGGTTCCCCACAGGGTGGTGCGGGTGCGCCAGGCGATGTCGCCGGACTCGTCGACGAGTTCGGTGGGGGTGCCGACGAGATCGGTGGCGATGGCGAAGAAGCGGCGGTCGATCTCCTCCTGGCGGCCGTCCGCGCTCAGCAGGCGCTCGGTCTGGGCGAGGGGGACGACATCGCGGTGGTCCCAGGTGAGGGCGACGGTGTGCGGGGTGCCGGGGCGCCGCCCGGTCTCCTCGCAGAGGGTGAGGCCGTCCCAGGTGAACAGCGTCTCGTCGGCCACGGAACCGTCGTCGGCGAGGCGCTGCTTGGCGGTGCGGCGGCCGAGCGGGTCGTAGCGGTAGCGCCAGCGGGTGCCGTCCGGGGTGGTGACCGAGGTGAGGCGGTTCTCGCTGTCCCAGGTGTAGTGCCAGGAGTCGGGTCTGCGGGAGAGGCGGGTCTTCCGGCGCAGGGTGACACGGCCGAGGGCGTCGTACCCGAGGCGGAGGTCCCCGGCGCGGGTGACGGCGGTGCCGCGGTAGGCGCGCGGGCCTCTCGCCCCGCCGTCCGGGTGCCGGTCGGGCCAGTCGGCGTCGGTGGGGCGGCCGGTGTCGTCGTAGGCGTAGCGCTCGCTCCAGCCGGGGGCGTGCACGGCGGTGACCCGGCCGAGCGGGTCGAGGTCGAAGGTGCGGGTGGCGCCGGAGACCTGGTCGGTGACGGAGCGCAGATGGCCGTCCGCGCGGTAGGTGTAGGCGCGGCCGGTGATCTCCCGGGCTCCGCCGGCCCGTAGGTGCCGGGCGGCGAGGCGGCCCGCCGCGTCCCAGGCGGAGGTGAGGGTGAGCGAGTCGGCGATGACGCGGGTGAGTTCGCGGCCGGTGGCGTCATGGGTGAAGTCGATGGTCCGGCCGCCGCTGGTGAGCCGGGAGCGGTGACCGTCGCTGTCGTAGGCGTAGGTGGTGACATGGCCGGTCGGGGTGGTGCGGCGGACGCGGCGGCCGAGCGCGTCGTAGGCGTAGGAGATCGCGCGGCCGTCGACCAGTTCGGTCTTGACCAGGCCCCGGCGGTCGTACTGGTAGCGCAGCTCGCTCTCGGGTCCGACGGCCTCCAGGAGGCGGCCTGCCGGGTCGTGGGCGTAGCGGGTGACCCGGCGGCCGTCGACGGTCTTGGTGGTGACCTGGCCGAGCCGGTCCCGGGTGAAGGCGACCGTCCCGCCGAGGGCGTCGGTGCGCTCCAGCAGCCGGCCGGCGGCGTCGAGCCGGTAGGTGAGGGTACGGCCGTCGAAGTCGGTCTCGGCGACGGTGCCACCCACCGCGTCGTAGGTGTAGTTCCAGGTCAGGCCGCGTGGATCGGTGACCTGGGTGAGCCGCAGATCCTGGTCGTGCTCGAAGGCGTACCGGCCGCCGTCCGGGCGGGTGGTGGTCAGCGGGAGGTCGAAGTGGGTGTAGGTGTGGCGGGTCACCCCGCCCGCGGGGTCGGTGTGGGTCAGGCAGTTGCCCTCGCCGTCGTACGTCCATGACTCGCTCGCGCCGCCGGGGGCGGTGCGGCGGGCGAGGTTGCCGTCCGCGTCCCAGGTGAGCCGGGTCACCGCGCCGGTGGGGTCGGTGACCCGGACCGGGCGGCCGAGCAGGTCCCGCTCGGTGCGGGTGACCGCGTCGGACGGGTCGGTGACCGCCACCGTCAGCCCGGCGGCGTCGCACACCACCCCGGTGGTGAGTCCGAGGGCGTCGGTGACCGAAGTGAGCCTGCCCCCGTCGTCGTGGGTGGTGCGGGTGGTGTGGCCGAGCGGATCGGTGACGGCCGTACGGTTGCCCCGCTCGTCGTAGGCGTAGGTGGTGGCGGCGCCGTCCGGGCCGACGATCCGCGTCGGCAGCCCGAACGGGCCGCGCGTCACCGTCAGCCGGGTGCCGTCCGGGCGGGTCGCGGTGAGGAGCCGGCCCTCGTCGTCGTGGGTGAAGGCGGTGGTGGCGCCGAGCGGGTCGGTGCGCGAGAGGAGCCGACCGGCCCGGTCGTGGTGGAAGCGGGTGGTGCGGCCGAGGGCGTCGGTGGTGGCGAGGATCCGGCAGCCGGGGCCGACGAGATGGCGGGTGGCGCGTCCGTCCGCGGTGGTCAGGACGGTCGTGCGGTGGCCGGTCTCCGGGTCGGGTTCGGTGTAGTCGAGGGTGATCGCCACATGCCTGGCCTCGCCGCCCTCGGCGACGACGCGGTCCCGGTCGTCGTAGGCGTAGTCGTAGCGGTGGCCGTTGGAGTCGGTCCAGGAGGTGACGCGGTGGTGGTCGTCGTAGCGGAAGACGGTGGTGGCGCCGGAGGGGCGGGTGACGGTGACGAGGTCCACGCCGCCGTCCTCCTCCCGAGCCCGCTCCCCGCTGTCCCCGTGGCCGGTCTCGCCCCCGTAGCCGTAGCCGATCAGGGGTTGTTCGGTGCCGTCGGGGGCGGTCGCGGTGAGGGCGGTCACCCGGCCCCCGGCGGTGGTGAGGCGGATGGCGTGGCCCGCCGAGTGGACGAGCGCGAGCGGGAGCCCGTCCTCGGCGCGGTCGAGGGTGACGCGGTGGCCGCCGCGTGCGGTGAGGGCGGTGAGCCAGGCGGTGCCGTCGCCGCCGGGTTCGGCCCCGGCCGGGGCGGTGAAGTGCCGGACCAGGCCCGTGTCCGGGTCGGTGAGGGTGTAGTGGCCGTCGGCGTCCCGGGCGAGGAGGGGCCGGGTGCCGGGTGACCAGGAGCGGGTGGGGGCGCCGGGCGCGGGGTGCGGGTACGGCAGCAGCAGCCCGTCCGCCGTGCTGTGCAGGACGCCGACCGCGTCGACCGTCAGCCGCTCGTCGACCGTCGACGACCAGGCCGGGCCGAGGAAACGGCCGGTGGCGAGGCCGGACTCGGTGCGGCGGGTGAAGACGAGCGGCAGGATGCCCGGGATGTCCACATCGGTCTGCGGCAGATACATCCGGCCGGTGGCGAGGTCGACGGGGTCGGAGCCGTCGCTGGTGCGGCGGTGGTCCGGGCGGTCGGCGGCGCCCTCGAGGCTCTCGTCGAGCAGCCGCCGCAGCCGGGCCGCGTCCGCGGCCTCCTCGGCGATGCGCACCCCGCGCACCACCGCCCCGCCGCCTCCGGTGGCCAGCGTCAGGGCCACATCGGGAATCAGCCGCCCGACGCCCTCGGCGGGGTCCTTCATGAACGTGTTCAGCATCTGGCTGCCCGTGCCGATGGGGTCGTTGGCGGCCAGCAGCAGCCCTGAGGCGAGGCTGTTGAGGCTGGTGGCGTACTCGGCGGGGTGGGTGAGGTTGTACGGGTCGAGCGGGTTGACGGCGCGGACGAAGTTCACGATGCCGGCGGCGCCCTTGAGGATCCCGGCGCCGAAATGGTCGCCCATGACGCGCAGTTCACCGAGGCCGTCCATCGCCTGCTGCGCGTAGGACGGCTTCTCGGGGGCCAGGTCGCGGGCGGCGCGGATGGCCTCCCGCGCGGTCTCGGCGGCGGCGTTCCGCTGGCGGCGGGCCTCGGCGAGGAGGTCCTGCGCCTGCTGCATCAGGCGTCGGCCGGGGTCGTCGAAGGTGTCGGCGGGGCGCGGCGGGAGGCAGGTCGGGTCGCGGCGGTCGGCGGGCAGCGCGTTGTAGCGGTCCACGGCGCTGTTGAAGGCGTCGACCTTGCGGCGGTGGGCGTCGGCCGCGTCCTCGGACGCCTTGACGCCCTCCTTCCAGGTGTCGATGGCCGTCTGCGCCTGCCCCTGGGCCCAGGTGACCGTCCCCGCGAACGAGTCGAGCGCGCCGACGGCCTCGGCGCAGGCGTCCGCCGCTTTCCACCACTGGGGCGGCTGGGTGCGCAGGGCGGCCCGCAGCGCGTCGGCGGCCTCGCCCGTGAGCCGGGAGGAGTCGAGGCCCCGCAGCCCGTCCCCGGCGCTGTCGAAGGCGGCCCGGAACGCGCTGAGCTGATCGGCGACGGAGGTGATCTTGCCGGGGCTGCCGTGGATCAGCCGGGTCTTGTCCTCGGTCTGCCCGAGATCCAGCTCATCGACCTCGGCGCCCATCCGGTTGGCGAGGGAGCGGGACTGCTCGCGCACCCAGTCGGCACCGGACTCCCAGCCGACGTCCTGGAGCCGGTCGGCGGTCCAGTTCCCCGCGTCCTCCACGCGGTTGCCGACCCATTCGGCACCGTCCTCGACCGCGTCCTCGACGACGTCCGGGGTGATGTCGCTGATGAAGTCCCCGATACCCACCGCTCAGCTCCCTCCGCCCTGGCGCCCGGCTCACGGCACCCGGGAGGAGGACGCGGTGCGCGGTGCGCGGGTTCCCCGAGGACCTGGCACCCCCCCCGGCCCTGCGGGAAGCCGACCCCCCCCGTCAGCCCCCCGTCGGCCCGCCGCCCCCGCCCGGCCTCAGCACCCCAGCTCCTCCGGCACCTCGAACCGCACCGGCTCCGCCCCCTGGGGCGGGTACGAGGTGCGCAGGGTGAAGGCGTACGGCGTCGGGCCGTTGGTGCGCAGATGCAGCAGCCGGGACTCGGCCTCGGCCACCGTGGGCCGGTGCCCGGCCGGCACCCACCACAGCGCGGTGGCCGCCTCCCGCAGCTTCTCGAACCACTCCCTGCGCCGGGCCAGCATCTCCCGGTGCCGTCCCTGGTACATGTACGCGGTCAGGGCGTTGGTGTCCCGCCAGACGGTCAGGTTGATGATCAGCCAGTCGTCGCCGAAGACCGGTACGTCGGTGGCGTCGCCGCTGTCGTCCTTCAGGCGCCAGACGAAACCGTCCGCGGCCTCCGCGTCCGCGTTCACCGGGTCGAGGGCGTCGACGAAGTCCTTGAGCTGCGGGGAGTCCAGCGGGGCCTTGAGGCGGGCGATGTTGACCTGGGCGAGTTCGTACGCGACGGAGGCTGTCATCACCGAACGGTAGGTCGGGGGCCCTGTCCGGTCCACCCCCCGTCTCACGACCTGGGCTTTCCGGCGGGCCGTTCGTTTCATGACCTGGGTCTCCCGGTGGGCCGTTCGTTTCATGACCTGGGTCTCCCGGTGGGCCGTTCGTCTCATCACCTGGGCTTCCCGGCGGCCCGCCTGTTTCATCATCTGCGCTTCCCGGCGCCCCGCCCGTCTCACGACCTGAGCCTCTCCGCGCCCCGCTCGTCTCATCACCTGCGCCTCCCGGCGCCCCGCCCGTCTCACGACCTGCGCCTCCCGGCGCCCCGCCCGTCTCACGACCTGCGCCTCCCGGCGCCCCGCCGGTCCCATCACCTACGCCTCCCCCCGCCCCGCCCGTCTCATCACCCGGGCCTCCCCGCACCCCGCCCCCGAGGCCGGTCGCCCAGCACCGCCTCCATCACCCCCCGGGCGATCGGCGCCGCCACCCCGTTGCCGCTGACCCGGCCCCGCTCGCCCGCCGCGTCCTCGACCACCACCGCCACCGCCACCGTCGGTTCGTAGTCGCCCTTGCCCTGGGCCCAGGAGACGAACCAGGCGTAAGGGGTGCCGGTGTTGTCCACGCCGTGCTGCGCGGTGCCGGTCTTGCCGCCGACGACCGCGCCCCGGATCGCCGCGTTGGAGCCGGTGCCCTCCTCCACCACGTCCCGCATCAGCTCCCGCATCCGCAGCGCGGTCAGCGGGCGCATCGCCTGCCGGGACGGGGGCCGGGCGCCTGCCCCGCCCGTGCCGAGGAGGCTGCCGTCGCCGGTCGTCGTACGTTCCACCAGGTACGGGGTGCGCAGTTGCCCGTTGTTCGCGACCGCCGCCGAGACCATCGCCATCTGGAGCGGGGTGGCGCGGGTGTTGTACTGCCCGATGGAGGACAGCGCGAGCTGCGCGCGGTCGACGGTCGTGTCGAAGGTGGACGGGGCGACGGAGAAGGGGATCCGCACCCCCGGGTCGTTGAAGCCGAACGCCTCCGCCGTCGCCGTCATGGCCGCCACCCCGGTGTCAGCGCCGAGCTTGGCGAACACGGTGTTGCAGGACCACTGGAACGCCTCCCGCAGTGTGGCGTCCGCGCAGCCCTCGGACTCATTGGTGAGGGTCGTGGTGGTGCCGGGGAGGGTGTAGGGGGCGGGGGAGTCGGTCGGCGCGTCCAGATCCGTGATCACCCCCGCGTCCAGCGCCGCCGCCGCGGTCACCACCTTGAACGTCGACCCCGGCGGATACGTCTGCCGTACCGCCCGGTTGAGCATCGGTTTCTCCCGGTCCCCGTTCAGCCGCTCCCACGCCCGGGTCACCTCGGGCCCGTTCCCGGACAGCACGGCCGGGTCGTACGACGGGGTCGACACCAGCGCCAGGATCCGCCCGGTGGCCGGTTCCACCGCCGCGACCGCGCCCTTGCGGGCGCCCAGCCCCTTGTACGCGGCCCGTTGCGCGGCCGGGTCGAGGGTGGTGACGACGTCACCGCCGGTGGCGCGGCTGCGCGCGAGGTCGTTCCAGAGCGGGAACGGGGTGAGCATCGGGTCGGTGCCCGAGAGCACCCCGTCCTCGGCGTGCTCCAGCAGCGTGGTGCCGTACTCCTGGGAGGCGAAGCCGGTGACGGGCGCGTAGAGCGGGCCGTGCGCGTACGTCCGCTCGTAGCGGAGCTGCTCGCGGGTGTCCACCGAGCCGGTGACGGGCTGGCCGCCGACCAGGATGTCACCGCGCGGCTGGCCGTAGCGGGCGATGACCCCGCGCCGGTTGGCCGGGTTGCCGTCGTAGGAGCGGGACTCGAAGACCTGGACGCGGGTGGCGTTGACCAGCAGGGCGACCAGCAGGAGAGCGCAGAAGACGGCCGCGTGCCGTACGTGCCGGGTCATCGGGCGGACTCCCGCCGGGCCAGCCGCGCGCCGATGCCGTCGTCGTCCTCGTAGTTCTCGTCGTCATCCTCGTCCTCGTACGGTCTGCGGGCCGAGTCGCTCAGCCGGATGAGGAGGGCCACGACCACCCAGTTGGCGACCACCGACGAACCGCCCTGCGCCAGGAACGGCATCGCCATGCCGGTGAGCGGGATCAGCCCGGTCACCCCGCCCGCGATCACGAACACCTGGAGCGCGATCAGCGACGCCAGCCCCACCGCCAGCAGCCGCCCGAAGGGGTCGCGCAGCGCGAGCCCGGCCCGGAAGCCCCGCTCCACCAGCAGCGCGTACAGCAGGAAGACGGCGGAGAGTCCGGCCAGGCCCAGTTCCTCACCGGCGGTGGCGAGGACGAAGTCGGACTTGACGGCGAAGCCGATGAGGGGGGAGTGGCCGAGCCCGAGCCCGGTGCCCAGCAGCCCGCCCGCCGCGAACGCGAACAGCGACTGGGCGAGCTGGTTCGGCCCCTGCCCGGCCTCGATCGACGCGAACGGGTGCAGCCAGTCCTGGATCCGGGCGGCCACATGCGGCTCCAGCCGCCCGACCGCGACCGCCCCGAACGCGGCGAGCGTCAGCCCGACGGCGATCCAGCCGATCCGTCCGGTGGCGGCGTACAGCATGACGACGAAGAGCCCGAAGAACAGCAGCGAGGTCCCGAGGTCCCGCTCCAGGACCAGCACCCCGACACTCAGCAGCCAGATCGCCAGCACCGGCCCGAGCACCCGCCCGGTCGGCAGCTGAAGGCGCCGGAACCGCCAGATCTGGCGCCCGGCGTGCGTCAGCGCGGCCCGGTTGGCGGCGAGATAGGCCGCGAAGAAGACGGCCAGCAGCACCTTCGCGAACTCACCGGGCTGGATGGAGAACCCGGCGATCCGGATCCAGATCCGGGCCCCGTTCACCGCGGGGAACAGGATCGGCAGGATCAGCAGCGCGAGCGCGGTGGCGACACAGAGGTATGCGTACCGCTGGAGCACCCGGTGATCGCGCAGCGCGAGGACGACGACGATGAACAGCGCCACCCCGAGCGTGGACCACACCAGCTGGGCGGGCGCGGCCCGGTCGCCCGGGGTGTCGAGGTCGAGCCGGTAGATGAGGACCAGCCCGAGCCCGTTGAGCAGCACGCCGATCGGCAGCGGCAGCGGGTCCGCGTACGGTGCCCGCCGCCGTACGGCGATATGCGCCAGCAGCGCGAGCGCGCCCAGCCCGGCGCCGTAGCCCATGGCGCCGGGTGGCACGGCCCCGGTCCGGGCCAGGCCGACCGCGCAGTAGCCGCACACCGACAGCAGCACGGCGAGAACGATCAGCGCCAGCTCGACCCCGACGATCCCCACAACACTCCCGGCCGCCTTACTCATGCCGGGAACCTATCCAAAAGGTGCAAGTTGGGCTCTGTCTGACGCACGGTGAGGCAGCGCCCAGTCTTTTAGGGGCGCGAGGAACTGCGCGACCAGCCCCCACGCAGGGTCAGCCGAAACCCAACCCAAACCACACCCGCCCCCGTGCGGCTAGCACCACCGTGGAGCCGCCCCGATATTGGAGATGTACCGCGCCGACCCCCAGGCCCACGTCCCGTCCGTCAGCAGATACCACAACGGATTCCCGTCGATCCGCTGCCCGGACGTCTTGCAGTAGATGGACACGATCTCCCCCCGGTGCACGGACCGGATCACCCGGCTGCCCCGGTTCGGCGCGCTGCGCAGCAGCAGCCGGTCCGCGGTGACCCGCCCCCGGTAGTGCCCGCGCGACTCGTGCTCGCGGCCTTCGTCGTACCGGCCGTCCTCGTACCGGCCTTCGTCCTGCCGGCTGTAGCTGCTGCTGCCGTCGTCGTGCTCGTCGGCGACGGCCGGTACCGCGGCCACCGTTCCGGCAAGCAGCGCACCGGCGGCGGTGGCTATGGCGAGACGGGTGAGCGGGGAGCGGGGGCGCAGGGACATGAGGACCTCCGTGAACTGGGGTGACGTGGCGGACAGCCGCCTACGGCCACGCTAGGTTCACTCCCGCGCCACCGCCCGTCACATACCCCCATCGGAGCGGCGCCCCGCACTCCCCGGCGTCCCTCCCGGCGGAGCCTGAGCCCGCCCCTACCTCCCCGGCGGAGCCTGAGCCTGCCCCCTAACCCCCCGGCGTCCCTCCCGGCGGAGCCACCGGCAAGGTCAGCCGAGCCACCGCCCCGCCCCCCTCCCCCGCGTTGGCGAACTCCAGCCGCGCCCCCAGCACCTCCGACTGCCCGAGCGCGATGGTCAGACCGAGCCCGTGCCCGGTGGCCCCGCCCTCCGTCCGGAACCGCTGCGGCCCGTGCGCGACCAGATAGTCCGGATAGCCGTCCCCGTGGTCCCGTACGGTCACCACCGGGCCGTCGACCGTCAGCACCACCGGCGGACGCGCGTGCCGGTGGGCGTTGGCGACCAGATTGCCGAGCACCCGCTCCAGCCGCCGCCGGTCCGTCCGTACCGCCGTGTCCCGCACCACCTCGATCTCGGTGCCGCCGCCCGCGGCCCGTGCCACCCGCCCGGCCAGCGCGCCCAGTTCCTCGGTGGTCAGATCGAGCAGCTCGCGCCCGGTGTCCAGCCGGGAGATCTCCAGCAGATCCTCGGTCAGCGTCCGCAGCGCCCGCACCCGGTCGCGCACCAGCTCCGTCGGCCGCCCCGGCGGCAGCAGTTCCGCCGCCGCGTGCAGCCCGGTCAGCGGGGTGCGCAGCTCGTGCGCCACATCCGCGGTGAACCGCTGCTCGCTCTGGAGCTTGCTCTGGAGCGAGCCCGCCATGGAGTCCAGGGCGGCGGCCACCGTGGCGACCTCGTCCCGCGGCCGGGACGGGTCCTTGGTGCGCGGGTCGTTCACCCGGGCGTCCAGATCGCCCGCGCTGATCCGCCGGGCCACCCGCGCGGTGGTGTGCAGCCGCCGGGTCACCCGGGTCACCGCGAACGCCCCCACCAGCAGCGTCGCCCCGATCGCCAGCGCCGAGGACCAGACGATGGCCTGGTCGAGGGCGTCGATGGTGCGGGCCTGCTGGGCGTAGTCGACGCGTACGGCCAGCGCCCGCCCGCCCTCCGCCGGGCCCGCCGCCCACATCGTGGGGTGGCCGCGGTGGTCGGCGACCATCGTGCCGCGCTTCCCGGCCGCGGCCAGCTCGCGCAGCGGCGCCGGCAGCCCCTGCGGGTCGATGGCCGCGCCGGGCAGCGGGGTGCCGCCGGTCTCATAGGTCCGGGTCGAGTCGGCCAGCCGGGACAGCGCCAGTTCACGGGCCTGGCCGACGGTCTGGTGGGTGACCGAGACATGCACCAGGATGCCCAGCAGCGCGGCCAGCGCACAGCACATCACCGTGATGAACAGCGCCGCCTTCGCCCCGAGGGTGCCGGCCCACTGCGGCAGCCGGATCACCGGTGGCTCGCGGACGGCGTCGGGGTGGGACCGGCCCCGGTGCGGACCATCTCGTCATGGGTGAGCAGCATCGTCCGCTGCTGGGCGTCCCAGGTCCACTGGAGCCGGTAGTCGTAGCCGGGCACGTCCGACGGCAGCCGCATGATCAGCGCCCGCTCGGCCAGCTCCGCCGAGCGGAAGGCGTCGTCCCAGGACATCACCCGGACGACCCGGTGGTCCTCGACGGTGTAGATCCGTACGGCGGTCAGCCCGCCCGGCAGCAACCGGAAGCCGAGGGTCAGCTCCGCGCGGCCGTCGCCGGTCAGATCCCGGTAGTAGGAGCTGAGCACCGGACACCGCTCCCGACCGTCGTCCCCCTCCTGGCCGCACGCGTCCATCCGCTCGGCGGTCTGCCGGTACGGGGCCTTCGCGGCCGTGTAGTCCTCGGGATGCGCGGCGATCTCCGCGTCGACCAGGGCGGCGGGGTCGACCTCGCGCAGATCGTCGCCGGGCGGCAGGACACCCTGGACGACCTCCCGGTCGGTCTCCTCCAGGGGGAACGCCGGGGAGGTGGCCGGGGCCAGCTCGGGCCAGAGCCGCTCGGGGCTGCTGGCGGTGGGCGCGGTCCCGGCGTCCCGCAGCTCCCCGGCGTCACCGCAGGCGGTCGCCCCGCCGAGCAGCAGAAGGGCGGTGGCGAGAACGCCGGGGGCACGGCGGAGGGACACGGCACTCCTGGGCGGGTGGGGGGTGGGTATGGGGGGGGTGGGGGTGCGAGGGCGAGGATGATCGAATCGGATGAATTGGACAGGATGGATCGAATCGGACGGATCGATGGACTGTTGCCCGGTACACCCTATTCGCCTACTCGGCCAGCTCCTCCAGGAGCCGTACCGTCGTCAGTCCCGTCCGCATGTACTCCACGAACAGATCGTTGTGCAGCGCCCAGGGCGAGCGCCGGGCCCGGATCAGCCGGATGGCCCGGTCGGGGGAGTGCCCCTGATGGGTGAGGGCCTGGGCCACCACCAGCCCGGAGCGGTTGTAGCCGTGGAAGCAGCGCACCAGCACCGTACGGCCCGCGTCCAGCGCGTCGGCGGTGGCCCGCGCCATCCGGATGACCCCGGCGAGCTGGGTGCCGTCCAGCGGCCCGTCCGGGATGGGCCACACCTGGTGCTCCACCCCCGGATCGGGCCCGTGCCCGGGCAACCGCAGCAGTGTCTGTACGAGATCGAACTCACCGCGCACCACCGCGGCCCCGATCTGCCCCGAACGCCCCCGGAACTCATGCCCGCCCATCCACAGGCCGGGCACGATCTCGCTCCACGGGGTCTCGGGTGTGGGTACGTCGGATTCCCGCCCGCCGCTACGCACCGGAGCCTCCCCACCACGTCGTCCCCGCTCCTGTCCAAGGTAGCCGGGTTCTTGCCCGTGCAGCACCCCGCCTGGTCCCATGGTCGGGGGGTGAGGGCACATGAGACGACTGCGGGTCGTACCGGCGGCGCACCACGGACAGGAACGCCTGTACGTCTGTCTCCCGGACGGCCGGAAGGTGGCCTGGTACGACCGTGACGCGGCCCGGGTCAATCTGCTGAGCGAGGACGAGACGGACGCGGTCCTCACCGCGCTGGCCCCCTATCTGACCGGCCGGATCACCGTGGGCCCCCCACCGGTGCCGAACCCCGCCGAACTGGCCCGGCTCTCCCTCCACCCCGACGACGACCTCGCCCCCAACCGCCCCGGCGAGGCCCTGCTCATCGCCCTGGACCGCGACCCGGCCCCGCCCGCCCGGCTGCGCACCGACCCGCGCCGCCGGGCCCTGGAGGCGGAGCAAACGGTCGGCGACGCCCTGGACCGGCTCGACGGCGCCGGCTGGCACACCCTCCACTCCGTCCCGCTCCCCGGCGGCGACCGGCTGCACCATCTGGCGATCGGCCCGGCGGGCTTGTTCGCCGTCCACACCCTGCCCGCCCGCCGCCGGCGGATCCGGGTCGCCGACCCTCTGATCACCTGGGGCCGCCACGATCCCGTCCCCCTCCTCCACCGGGTCCGGTCGGACGCGTCCCGCGCGTCCCACGCCCTGACGGCGGAGGTGCGGGCGGTGCTGGTGGTGGTGTCCCCGGCGCGGCTGACCGTCACCGCGCCCCCGAGGGGCGTCCGTGTCCTCACCGATCTGGAACTGGACCACCTGGCCCGCCAGGGCGGCACCCTGAAACCGGCGGACGTGGAGGCCCTGCACGCGATGGCGAGGGACCGGAGGACGTGGGCGAGGGTGTGAGCGGCAGCCGGGGGGCCGGCGGAGCCGCGCACCTCAAGGCAGAGGCACCGCGACCCCCTCCACCCCCACCACCCCCGCCATCAGATCCCCGTACTCCCCGACCCTCCCCACCACCTCCCCCGCCCGGAACACCAGCTCCTCCGCCCCCGCACACCCCGCCACCTCCTCCCAGGTCACCGGCGCGGACACGGTCTCAGACTCCCGTGCCCGCAGGGTGTAGGGCGTGGCGGTGGTCTTGCGGGCGGCGTTCTGACTCCAGTCGACGAAGACCTTCCCCGGCCGCAGACTCCGGGTCATCCGGTGCACCACCAGCCCCGGAAGCGCCCGTTCGGCCTCGACGGCGACCGCCTTCGCGTACGCGGAGACCTCCCCGGACTCCCCGGTGACGGCCGCCACCAGATGCAGCCCCTTCGCCCCGGAGGTCTTGGCGTACGCCTCGATCCCGTCCCCGGCGAGCCGCGCACGCAGCCACAGCGCGACCTCGCAGCACTCGACGACCGTCGCCGGCGCCCCCGGATCCAGATCGAACACCAGCCGGTCGGCGACCCCGGGCGTTCCGATCACCCACTGCGGCGTATGAAATTCGGTGACGAGATTGGCGGCCCACATCAGCGACGGCAGATCCTGCACCAGCACCATCCGCGCGGGCCCCTCGGACCGGGGCACCTGGGCCGTGGTGACCCATTCGGGCGTACCCGGCGGCACGTTCTTGGTGAAGAAGACCTGGCCGTCCGGCCCGTCCGGATAGCGCAGAAAGGACACCGGACGGTCGCGCAGATGCGGCAGCAGCACCTCGGCGACGGTGGCGTAGTAGTGCAGCAGCTCGCCCTTGGTGAACCCGGTCGCCGGATACAGCACCTTCTCCAGATTGCTGAGCGAGAGCCGCCGCCCGGCCACCTCGGTGATCGGCGTCATACCATGAGAATCACACAAAACCGGCGATACCGGACGGCCGGGGATCCCCCCCCGCCCGTCCGGTCGTCCTCCCGTCCGGCCTGCGAAAGGTGCCGACCGTGCGATCCATATGGAACGGAGCGATCTCCTTCGGGCTGGTCAGCATTCCGATCAAGCTGGTGAACGCGACCGAGAGCCACTCGATCTCCTTCCGCCAGATCCACACCGAGGACGGCGGCCGGATCCGCTACCGCAAGTTCTGCGAGCTGGAGGACCGCGAGGTCAGCCAGGCGGAGATCGGCAAGGGCTACGAGGACGCGGACGGCACGGTCATCCCGATCACGGACGAGGACCTCGCCCAGCTCCCCATCCCCACCGCCAAGACGATCGAGATCGTCGCCTTCGTCCCCGCCGACCGTATCGACCCCCTCCAGATGGGCTCCGCCTACTACCTCGCCGCGAGCGGCACCCCCGCGGCGAAGCCGTACACCCTGCTGCGGGAGGCCCTCAAACGCAGCAACAAGGTGGCCATCGCCAAGTTCGCCCTGCGCGGCCGGGAGCGGCTCGGCATGCTCCGGGTGATCGACGATGTCATCGCCATGCACGGCCTGCTCTGGCCGGACGAGGTCCGCGCCCCGGAAGGCGTGGCCCCCGACGCCTCCGTCACCGTCCGCGACCAGGAACTGGACCTGGCGGACGCCCTGATGGACACCCTCGGCGAGGTCGACCTGGACGACCTCCACGACGAGTACCGCGAGGCCGTCGAGGAGGTCATCGCCGCGAAGGCGGCCGGCGAGGCCCCACCGTCCCTCCCCGAGCCCGCCTCCGGCGGCAAGGTCCTCGACCTGATGGCGGCCCTGGAGAGCAGCGTCCGCGCGGCGAAGCAGTCCCGCGGCGAAAAGGCCGAGGTCCACCCCTTGCCCCGCCGCAGGACATCCCCCGCCACCCCCAAGGAAACCGGCACGAAGAAGTCGACGGCCAAGAAGACCACGAAGCCGGCTGCGGCGGCGAAGAAGACCACGAAGTCGGCGGCCGAGAAGAAGTCGACGGCGAGGACAACGTCGAAGACGACAGCGAAATCGACAGCGAAATCGACCACCAAGAAGCCCACGGCGAAACAGACCCCGGCGAAGAAGGCGGCACCGCGCAAACGCTCCGCCTGACCGGTCCGTACCGCGTGGGGAGATCCGTCAGACCGCCGGGATGTCCGGCTTCGCCGCGATGAGCATGCTCCTCGGGATGACGACCAGCCGTTCGTCCGCCCCGACGGAGACCCCGGGCGGCAGCCTGTCACCCAGGGAGGCGGTGAGATCCCGGCCCACGACGGCGATGTCCCCGTTCTCCAGCTCCCAGATGTCGGGGCAGTCGGAGTTGTCGGTGGTGACCCCCAAGTCCTGGGGCGATTTCCCCAGTCGTCGCTTGAAGGCGGTGGCCGGATCGGCTTCCCATGGCCTAATCATGAGCACTCGCTCCCTCGGTCGGGTCGGAAAGTGATCACGCTCGGTCGAAAGGCACCACGCTAACACCGCGCCGCCCGGACCCCGCCAGACGATTTCCGGGCTGTTCCCCCTCGCGCCCCGAACACGGGGCCCGCACAGGAAAAAGCGCCGCAAGGCGCTAAGCCCGGCGGCGCTCTTCCCCACCCGTACAGCGGTATTTCCTCCAGCGATGTCTCATGGTTCCCCCGCGACATTGTGTCCGGTCAGGTCACCCCCGGCCCGGAGGTCAGCATCGACGTCAGCAGATGTGCGTCCAGCAGTGAGGTGTCCGACGCTCGGTCCGCCCGTGCGTAGCCCGTCAGCATGCGTTTGGTCAGGACGAGTGCTTCGGGGGAGCGGCGGAGCAGGGGGCGGGTCCAGGCGGTGATCGTGGCGTCCAGGGATTCCACGGGGGCCACCTTGTGGAGCAGGCCGAGGCGGTGGGCCGTGGGGGCGTCGAACGGTTCGCTGGTGAGCATCAGTTCGCGGATCCGGGCGGCGCCCATCTCCGAGATCAGCCGGCCCATCGCGCCGCCCCAGGCCGGCGGCAGACCGATGCCGACCTCCGGCATCCGGAACCGGGTGGTGTCGGCGCCGGCCCGGAGGTCGCAGTAGGAGGCGAGGGCGAGGCCCGCGCCGACGACCTTGCCGTGCAGCCGGGCGACGGTCACGGCGTGGGTGTTCTCCAGGGCCTGGCACAGCCGGTGCGCCTTGTCGGCGACCCGGCGCAGGGTCGCCCCGGAGGGGTCGGCGGTGAGGGCGTCCCGGTACTCGTGCCGGTCGGCGCCCAGGCAGAAGTCCGTGCCCTGGGAGGACAGGACCAGGACCCGGATGTCGGGGCGGTCGTGGAGGGAGTCGAGGACGGAGGTGAGGGCGTCGATGGCGGCGACGCCGAGGGAGTCGTCGGGGGCGGCGGAGGGGTTGAGACGGAGATGGAGGACGGGGCCGTCCTGGGTGACACCGACCGGCGTCACGGGCGGCGGCGCCGGTGAGGTCATGGAGGCGGGCAGGGTGGGTGTTGGGTTCATGCCAGGGCTACATCCAGGTTCATCAGCCGCCGGAAGACGACCCGGCGCGGTGCCATCGTCGGGCGGCGCACCAGGGTCAGGCGGGGCAGGCGGGTGACCAGTCGGCGGAGCAGGGTCTCGGCCTCCAGCCGGGCGAGCGGCGCCCCGAGGCAGTAGTGGATCCCGGCGCTGAAGGCGAGATGCGCCGGCTTGCGGTGGATGTCGAACCGCTCGGGGTCCGGGTGCCGTTCGGCGTCCCGGTGCGCGGCGCCCACCATCAGATGGACCATCTGGTCCCGGGTCACCTCCGTGCCCCGCAGCACCTGGTCATGGGCGGCGACCCGGCTGATGACATGGGTGGGGGCGTCGTAGCGCAGGCTCTCCTCGATGAAGGCCGGGGCCAGTTCGGGGCGGTCGGCGAGTTCCTCCCACCGCTCCGGGGCCTCGACCAGACGCAGGATCATCGTGGACAGCAGGGTGGCGGTGGTCTCCAGGGCCGCCAGCAGCATGAACAGGGCCAGGAAATAGACGCCTTCATCTGCTTTGGACTGGTCCGTCGGTTCCATGGTGTCCCACTTGCGGATCCAGCGGGAGACCGGATCGTCGGCCAGCCGGGTGCGCCGCTCCCGGACCAGGTCCAGGAAATACGCGCGTAGCTCGGCCATCGCCGCGTCCGAGCGGGCCAGCTGACTGGCCGTGGGGAGGAGTTCCTGGGTATAGACCTGGTCATGGGTCAGCTCGCGCAGCCGGGGCCAGTCGGCCTCGGGCAGCGCGAGCCAGTTCCCGATCGTGGCGACGGGGAGTTCCTCCCCGACGAGGGCGGCGAAGTCGGCCTCGCCGCCGTCGCGTATTCGCTCCGCCAGGGTGTCCAGGAGCCGGTCGGTCACCTCGGTGACCATCGGGCCCAGCCCCTGGATCGTGCCCCGGTCGAAGGTGCCGGCCGCCTGCCGGACCCGGGTGTGGTCCGGCGGGTTGAGGGCCGGCAGCGTACTGCTGATCTCACGCGACGACGGCGCGCTCCACCGGGTGCGCGGCCCCTGCTTCTCCCGCCAGCGCTTGTCGGGCTCCAGCCAGGCGGGGCTGCGCAGAATCTGGTCACACAGGTCAAAGCTGGTCACGAGCAGTCCACCCCAGGGTGCGGGGGCGACCGATCCCAGCGATCGTAGTTCGGCGTACAACGGGAAGGGATCCTCCTGGCCCTGCGCCGAGCGGAGACGGGTGAAGAGGGAGAGGGTGGCTCTGCGGTCGGACGGAGTCGCGACGGTCCTCACGATGACGGCCCCTTTCTGAGCACAGCCGTCATGCATACCCGGGTGGTGTTTGAAGCATCCAATAACACGGTGCTCTTATTCGGTTACCTGGATCACTCTCCCCTGGTCCATGCCAGGAACCGGCTGAACAGGCCCTGCTTGCCCGCAGCCGACGCCGCCGGACGAGGCCCCGACCCCGCCGGACGAGGCGCCGCCGCCTCCGCCGACCGGGAGCGCGCGGCGCTCTGCGCCGCCGACTGAAGGGTCCGCGGGCTGAACCGCACCGGCAGCGTCACCAGCGAACGGCTCCACGGCGCCGGCACCCACGCCAGCTCCTTGAACGCCACCCGCATCTCGATGTCCGGCAGCCGGTTGGAGAGCGTCTCCACCGCCTTCACCGCGATCATGAACGCCGGATCCTTCGCCGGGCAGGCGTGCGGCCCGGCGCCGAACGCCAGATGCGCCTTGGCGCTGAGCTGCTCCCGGTGCTCACTGAGCTTGGGGTCGGTGTTGGCCGCCGCGAAGGAGACCAGCACCGGGTCGTTCTCGCGCAGGATCCGCCCGCCCAGATCGACGTCCTGGACCGGGTAGTGCGCCGCGTAGTTGGCGATCGGCGCGTAGTTCCACAGGGTCTTGGCGACCGCGTCCTCCACCGGCAGACCGACCTGCCAGTCCTCGCTGAGATACAGCGCGGTGCTGGTGCCGATGGTCGCCGCGGTGGGGGTGGTGCCGCCGGAGAGGAGGGTGACGAGCTGGTGCAGCACCTCCTCGTCCGTCAGGCCCGCCGGGTGCAGCATCAGACGGGTGGTCAGGTCCGGGCCCGGGGTGCGCCGCTTCAGCGCGATCAGCTCGGCCAGCGCCCCGCCCAGCACCTCATCGGCACCCGGGGTGCCCTCGAAGATGCCCGTGGTGCCGACGATCACCCGGTCACCGATCTCCCGGGTGCAGCCGAACAGATCGCTGAACACCAGCAGCGGCAGCGGCCCCGCGTAGTCCGCCATCAGCTCCGCCTGACCCCGCGTGCTGAACACGCTGATCAGATAGTCGGCGGACTGCTGCACCTGCCGGGCCAGCTGGAGTTCGTTGACCGTGGCCAGCGAGTCGGTGACCGCCTGCCGCAGCCGGGCGTGCGCCGCCCCGTCGGCGAACAGCGCGTTGGGCCGGTAGCCCATCATCGGCAGCGCCGGGCTGTCCTGCGGCACCCGGCCCTCCCGCAGCGCGTTCCAGCGCCGCGAGTCCCGGACGAACAGCTCCGGGTGCTGGAGGATGGACAGCGCGTCGTCGTACCCGGTGACCAGCTCGACCTGGACGTCCGGGGCGATGTCGACGGACGCGCTGGGGCCGAGGGCGCGCAGATGGGCGTAGTGCCCTTCCGGGTCGGCGCCGAACTCCGGCCCGTACAGCCGGTGGGTCGCGTGCGCGGGGCAACCGGGCGGTATGTCGTGATGGTGGTGCTGCATGCCTGGCTCCTAGCCGAGGATGGACATGAGGTGTTTCACCAGCGCGATGAGCGCCTGGGCCGACGACTGCTCGTCGCGCACATCGCAGTGCACGATCGGGGTGTCACGGGAGAGGTTCAGCGCCTCGCGGACCTCCTCGTACGGATAGTCCGGCGTGCCGTCGAAGCGGTTGACGCCGATCGCGTACGTCAGACCGAACTGCTCGACCAGGTCCAGCACCGCGAAGCTCTCGTGCAGCCGCTCCGGGTCGACCAGCACCAGGGCGCCGAGCGCGCCCCGCGACAGCTCCTCCCACATCTCCTTGAAACGCTCTTGTCCCGGCGTACCGAAGAGATAGAGGACCAGCTGGTCGCTCAGGGTCAGCCGGCCGAAGTCCATGGCCACGGTGGTGGTCTTCTTGTCCGGCGTGCCCGACAGGTCGTCGACGCCGACACTGGCCTCGGTGATCTCTTCCTCGGTCTGCAGCGGCGGAATCTCGGAGATGGAGCCGATACAGGTGGTCTTGCCCACGCCGAAATGACCCACGATGAGGATCTTCACCGCGTGGGAGACATTGGGTTCCAGGTACACGGACAAGGGTCAGGCTCCGAATTTCGTCTGCAGGCCACTGATGACAGCGCTGAGCAGTTCGCGGTCGGGTCGCTCGGCCCGCGGTATGGGCGGCCGGACGAGAATCAGCCCCGCGTCGTCCATCTGCGCGAGCAGGATCCGTACGATCCCCACCGGCAGCCGGGTGTGCGCCGCCACCTCCGCGACGGACAGGAACCCGTTGGCCACCAGGTCCATGACCTGACGCGCCTCCGGTGACAGGGTGCGGGCCGCGGCCGGCGCCCCCTCCTTCGCGGTGACGAGCGTGGTGTGCCCGTACTCGTGCTCCGGCGGCAGCGAACGCCCCTTGGTGATCACGAACAGAGGAACTAAATCGGAGGTCAGCTCGATCTCCAGATCCGGATCGTCATGCATGTCCGACCGTCCCTCCCCGCGATGCCCCGGTCAGGGCGGGCACCACGTCCTGTAGCCGAGTGGTGAACTCCTCGATGTCACAGTCGTGCTCGGCGGACGCCGCCAGATAGGCGCCGTCGCCCGCGGCGATCAGAAAGACCCAGCCGTGCTGGAACTCGATCACCGTCTGCCGCCACCGCGGGTCCTCCAGCCCGCCGGTGAACGGCGAGGTGGCCCGGCTGTAGGCGTGCAGGCCCATCATGGCCGCCGCGATCCGGTCGGCCAGGTCCTGGCCCATCCCCGAGGACGCGCCCCGGGGCAGCCCGTTGATCCCCAGCAGTACGGCGTGCCGCGCGCCCCGCACCTCGGCGATGGCCTTGTCCAGCTCCGGGATCACGAACGCCGGACCGCCCGTGCCGTCGTGCAGCGCCCGCTCGCCGTCCTGGCGCAGCAGATCCCCGGGGTCCACCCGGGGCGCCGAGGTCAGACTGTCCCCGAGCCGCGCCACCAGCCGGTTCATCCGGTACGAGATCTGCTCGATGTCGACATCGGGGTCGGCGGCGGCGGCCAGATAGGCCCCGTCACCGGCGGCGATCAGAAAGATCCAGCCGTGCGCGAACTCCACGATGGTCTGGTTCCAGCGCACCACGTCCGCGGGACCGGCGAAGCCGGCCGCCGCCCGGCTGAGCGACTGCATCCCGGCCATGGCCGCGGACACCGCCCGCACATCCCGCTCGGTCAGCCCGTCGGTGGCCCCGCGTGGCAGACCGTCGGCCGAGAGCACCACGGCGTGCCGCGCCCGCGGCACGTTGGCCACGATGTCCTTGACCATCCACGACAGGTCAGCAGTGGTCATACGTCTTCGGACCCTTCGGGCGACGGAGCGGAGAGGTCGCGGCCGGACATCGAACCGCGCTGGAACGCGCCCAGCCCACGGCCACCGGACAGCCCACGCCGCGGCGCGGACGCCTCACCGCCACCGCCATTGGCATCGCCGAACCCGGCCAGCGGCGCCTTGCGCGCCCCGCGCTTGGGCAGCCCATGGGCGGTACGGCCGCCGATGCGCGGTACCTCGGTGTGCGGGCGGATACTGCTGACCGGCGCCTCGTTGCTGTGGTTCTCATGGCCGGCCGGCGGGACTGTCTCCTCCATGGTCCACAGCTCCTCGGGCAGTCGGACGACGGCGCGGACACCGCCGTACCGGGAGACACCGGTGACATCGACATTGAATCCGTGCTGACGGGCGAGCAGACCGATGACGGGGAAGCCGAACTTGGGCTGGTTGCCGAGCTGCGAGAGCCGGGGCAGATCGTCCCCGGCGAGCAGCATGCTGGCGGACTGCCGGTCCTCGTCGTTCATGCCGACACCGGCGTCGTCGATCACGATGCAGACGCTGTTCTGGACCCGCTGGAAGGTGACCTCGATCGGGGCGTCCTGCTGGGAGAAGCTGGCGGCGTTGTCGAGCAGTTCGGCGACGGTCAGCGCGACCGGCGCGACCGCGGCGGCCTTCAGCGCGATCCCGCTGTGCTGCATGATCTCGACCCGCTGGAAGTTACGGATCTGTCCCTGGGCGCTGCGCACCACGTCGTACACGCTCGCGGGCCGCGGCCGGCGCCCGATCGGCGCCCCGCACATCACCGCGATGCCCTGCGCCTTGCGCGCCATCTGCGCGTTGGCGTGGTGCACGTCGAGCAGATCGGCGAGCACCGAGTGCCCGCCGTACTTGCGCTGGATGTCATCGAGGACGGTCGTCTGCTCGGCGGCGAGGCTCTGCAGGAACCGCGCCGCGCCCTTGAGCACGGCCTTGGTCCGGTCCTCGGCGGAGCGCTCGGCCTCGCTGATGACGTCGTCCTGCTCCTGGCGGAGCTTGTAGACCTCGCCCCGCAACCGCTGGATCTCGTTCTCCGAGTCGCCGTGCAACTGCGTCAGCGCGGCTTCGAGCTGCCCCCGCTTCACCCCCACGGCTCTGTTGCGTACATACAGCACGACGGCCGCGGCGACGGCTATGGCCGCGAGGGCAGCCAGGCACCATATGAGCACGTCTCGAATCATGGAAACCTTTCCCGGCGCGTGGCAGCAGACATCGGCCCGACTCACCTCGCGATGATCCGCAGCCATCCCCCAGGAACTGCGTGGCACTGCCGCGTGGCACCGCATGGCACCGCGTGACCGCTGTGCACGGCGAGCCGGCCGACTTCGAAATGGCGCCCGACCCGAGTGGATCAAGGTCGCGAACGCCGGAATGCTACCACCGCACATGTGCTCCAAAGAGCCCCTGTTCGGGGTCTAAACGCATGTTCAACACACCCCTTACACAGCCCTTTTGACAGATCGTCGCTTGCCGTTGCGCGCACCGGGCGCCCACCGCCCGATTTCCGGCACCCACCCGCCCCGACCCTCCCGCCCGCGCTGACCTGCTGGAGCGAGGGAAGGGAGAGGCGGGTGTGGCGAAGGGTGCGGAGGGGGCGGGCGGGGCGAAGCGGGCGGTATGGCGGGAAGGCGGCGGCCGGAAAGTGACGCATATCACTGTGGGGGGTGGTGGGGGAGGCGGGGGAGGTGAGGACAGGGGGGTGGTGGCGGCGAGCCGCCTGGGCGGGGGGCGGGCGGCGCGGACCGGCCCCCGGGGGAGGGGTCGCTCCGCGCACCTCTCCCTAGAGCATCACCGAGAGGCGCCGGAGAAAGGCGTCGAGCCACCCGTACGGGTGAGTCGATGCACTCGTACGGGTGAAGGGAAGGGTGTGAAACCCATGAGCGGAGTGGCAAAGGGGCGTGAACCGCGGCGCGCGCCGGTGGTGTGACGCAAGAGGTGGGTTTGCGCACCCCGCGCGCGATGCGCCCTCTTTCGCGCCTTACCCGATGATCGTCCGACCTGTTTGGCTGTCTGTGCGGAGCGCGCACCACCGGCTCACTCCTCTCCCCTTCCTTTCACGCCCCGCGCTCACCCACCGCCCTTACTCCTGGTTCCCGCCCCCTCACCCCCGCCCCCTCACCCCCTTTACTCCCGCCCCCTTTGTCTCCGCCTCTACTCCCGCCTCGCTGGAGGGCATGTGTCCACACCGGGCAGCGCCACCGGTTCCGTCGTCGAAGAGCCCGTCCCCGCCCCCGAGCGGCAGCCGACCAGCCTGAGCACTCAGGCGGCCCGCCGGCTCACCACCACCACCAAGTCCCAGCCCCAGATGCAGGCCATCACCTCACGATGGCTGCTGAAGTCGCTGCCCTGGGTGGATGTGAAGGGCGGCACCTACCGGGTCAACCGCCGACTCCAGCTCCGCACCGGCCGCGGCCGTGTCCTCTTCGAGCACAATGGCGCCGACGACATCAGGGTCGTCCCCGAGACCCTCACCGAACTCCCCGTCCTGCGCGGCTACCAGGACGCCGCCGTCCTGCGGGAGCTGGCCGCGGGCTTCCGCCCCCGGGAGGTGCGCGCCGGGGAGGTGCTGTTCGAGGCCGGCCGGCCCGTGGCGGAGACGTACCTCATCGTCCACGGCCGCTTCACCCGCTTCACCCGCGGCCGGTACGGCGAGGAGGAGATCCTCGGCACCGTCACCGCCGGGGGCCAGCTGGGCGACGAGGTGGCCGGCCGCACCGACCCGCTCTGGCCCAGCTCCGTACGGGCCGACACCGCGGGCGTCGTCCTCGCCCTGCCATGGAGCGCCATCCGCTCCCTCACCGAGCGCGCCCCGTCCCTCGCCGCGCAGCTGGCGGCGTACAGCGAGCGGCAGAGCAGGCCCGCCAACCGCAAGGGCGAGGCCGAGGTCCCCGTCCAGGCCGGGCATGTCGGTGAGCCGACCATCCAGGGCGGCTTCGTCGACTACGAACTCAACCCCCGCGAATACGAACTCTCCCTCACCCAGACCGTCCTGCGCGTCCACTCCCGCGTCGCCGACCTCTACAACGACCCCATGGACCAGACCCAGCAGCAGCTGCGTCTGACGGTCGAGGAGATCCGCGAGCGCCAGGAGTGGGAGCTGGTCAACAACCGCGAGTTCGGCCTGCTGCACAACATCGACTACGGCCAGCGCATCAGCACCTTCACCGGCCCGCCCACCCCGGACGACATGGACGAACTGCTCTCCATGCGCCGCAAGACCAAGGTCTTCCTCGCCCACCCGAAGGCCATCGCCGCGTTCTTCCGCCAGTGCAACCGGCGCGGTCTGGTCCCCGGCACCGCGAACCTCGACGGCCATGAGGTCCCGGCCTGGCGCGGGGTCCCGGTCCTGCCCTGCGGCAAGATCCCGATCAGCGACGACCACACCACCAGCATCATCGCGCTGCGCACCGGCGAGGCCGACCAGGGGGTCGTCGGCCTGTACCCCACGGGCATCCCGGAGGAGTTCCAGCCGGGCCTGAACGTCCGCTTCATGGGCGTCAACGAGCAGGCCGTCATCAACTACCTGGTCACGGCGTACTACTCGCTGGCCATCCTCGTACCCGACGCGGCGGGGGTCCTGGAACATGTCCAGCTGGGCCGGACCGCGGACTGAGCCGGGAGCGGAAGCCGTTATGGAGACCCCTGTATCCCTTGCAACTCCGGTGTCCCCGGTGCCCCCGGTATCTCCGGTACTTCCCACATCTCCTGTATCCCTTGCATCCCTGATGTCCCCGGCGCCCCCCGTACCTCTCTCGGCCACTGAGCCCACCCCCTCCACCCCCTCCACCCCTTCCACCACCTCCTATACGCTCCCCGGGCCGCCGAGCATCGCCGCGGGTCTGCGGCCGGCGTCCTCCCGGCGTACCGGTGTGGTGCCGGGGCTGCGGCACCGGCAGGTCGCGCCCGCCGACCCGGAGAAGGCGGCGGAGATCGACCGCCGGCTGGAGGCATGGGCGCGGAGCCTGGACCTCTTCCCGTCCCACTGGACGGGCGACTTCTCGGACTTCCAGTTCGGCCGGGCCGTGGTCCTCCAGCACCCCGGCGCCCTCGACCTGGACCGGCTCACCGCCGCGGGCCAACTGCTGCTCGCCGAGAACCTGGTGGACTCCTGCTACTGCGAGGAGGACGAGGGGCGTGGCGGCTCGCGCCGGGGTCTGGGCGGTCCGCTGATCATCGCGCAGTCCGCGCTCGACCCGTACCACGGCGTCCCGGAGCTCCAGGCCGAGTGGCGGGCGGGCATCGACGCCGACGGCCCGCTGCGCTCGTATCATCACGCCCTCGCGGAGTACGCGGGATTCGCCACGCCGGGCCAGACGAATCGCTTCGTCCACGACATGTCCCGCCTCCACATGGGCTATCTGGCCGAGGCCGCCTGGATGGAGACGCGGTACATGCCGCGGATCTGGGAGTACCTGGTGATGCGCCAGTTCAACAACTTCCGCCCGTGTCTGTCCCTGGTGGACGCCGTGGACGGCTATGAACTGCCCGAACCGGTGTACGCCCGCCCCGAGATCCAGCGCATCACGGCACTGGCCAGCAACGCCACCACCCTGGTGAACGACCTCTACTCCTTCACCAAGGAACTGGCGAGCGACCCCGACCACCTCAATCTGCCGCAGGTGGTCGCGGCGAACGACGGCCGCGGACTGAAGAACGCGTATCTGAGGTCCGTCGACATCCACAACCAGATCATGGACGCCTTCGAGGAGGAGTCGACGGTGCTGGCCGCCACGTCCCCCGTCGTCGCGCGCTATGCCGAGGGCCTGGCGGCCTGGGTGGCCGGCAACCACGAGTGGCACGCCACCAACACCGCCCGCTACCACCTGCCCGACTACTGGTAGCCGCACCCCGGCGACCCGACCAGACCACCCCGAAACACCATCACCCGTGGCCCCCCTGCGCCCTCGCGGCGCCAGGGGTGCCCGGAATGTCCAGAGGAGTCATCGTTGACAACTGCCCGTGAAGCGACCGCCGCCTCGATCCAGATCCCGACCCAGACCGTCTACCAGACGCGGGTCGCGGACTACTGGAACGCCGAGGAGAACCCGGTCAATCTCGAACTCGGCAAGATCGATGACCTGTACCACCATCACTACGGCATCGGCGCGGCGGACCGCTCGGTGCTGGACGAGCCCGACGCGGCCCTTCGGAAGGAACGAATCACCACCGAGCTGCACCGCCTGGAACACGCCCAGGCCGAACTGCTCGCCTCCCACCTCGGCCCGCTGACCCCCGCCGACCGCGTCTTCGACGCCGGCTGCGGGCGCGGCGGCGGCTCGATCGTCGCCAACCTGCGCTACGGCTGCCACACCGACGGCGTCACCATCTCCACCAAGCAGTACGAGTTCGCCAACGAGATGGCCCGGAAACGGGGTGTCGACGGCAAGGTCCGCTACCACCACCGCAACATGCTGGACACCGGCTTCGAGACCGGCGCGTACGCGGCGTCCTGGAACAACGAGTCCACGATGTACGTCGAACTCGAACTCCTCTTCGCCGAACACGCCCGCCTGCTGCGCCGCGGCGGCCGGTACGTCACGATCACCGGCTGCTACAACGACACCTACGGGCGCGCGTCCCGCGAGGTCTCGCAGATCAACGCGCACTACATCTGCGACATCCACCCCAGGTCGGAGTACTTCCGCGCGATGTCCCACAACCGCCTGGTCCCGGTCCACGTCGAGGACCTCACCGCGGCGACGATCCCGTACTGGGAGCTGCGCAAGGAGGCGGAGCATTTGGTGACGGGGATCGAGGACGCGTTCTTGGACGCGTACAGGAACGGGAGTTTCCAGTATTTGCTGATTGTGGCGGATCGGGTCTAGGGGCGGGCCCGACCGGAGCGTGGCTGTCGGCTCCGCCATCGGTGAACTCGCCGGTGGCGGGGCCGCTCCGCGTACCCGGCCGGTGCGGGCCGGGCGAGTGAGATGATCCCCCTCCAAGTCGTCAGCCGAAGGGGCTCGGGGGGTTCGAGTGAGCGCGACGGGGTGGCAGGGCGCCGAAGGGCCGGGAGCGGTACGTGGCGGGCGCATCGGCCCGTATGTGATCGAGCGCCGGCTCGGGGAGGGCGGCATGGGGTCGGTGTATCTGGCCCGGTCACGCGGCGGACGTGCCGTCGCGGTCAAGGTCACGCGGGCCGAGCTCGCCGCCGACGACGGCTTCCGTGCCCGGTTCCGTGCGGAAGTGACCGCGGCGCGGGCCGTCGGCGGCTTTCACACGGCGCCGGTCGTCGACGCGGACCCCGACGCGAACCCGCCGTGGCTGGCCACCGCGTATGTACCGGGACCGACCCTCGCCGAACATGTGCGGGCCCATGGGCCCATGGAGGCAGGGGAGTTAAAGGGCCTGGGCGCGGCACTCGCCGAGGCTCTGGCGGCGATCCACGCTTGCGGTCTGGTCCACCGCGACCTGAAGCCCGGCAACATCATCATGGCGGCGGACGGTCCCCGCGTCATCGACTTCGGGATCGCGCGGGCGGTGGAGTCCACTCGTCTGACGGCGACGGGCCACACCTTCGGAACGCCGGGGTTCCTCGCCCCCGAGCAGGCGATGGGCGACGATGTCACCGGCGCGGCGGACATGTTCGCGCTGGGCGCGGTCCTGGTGGCGGCGGCGGGTGGCAGTGCCTTCGGCGAGGGGACGCCGATGGGGATGATGTACCGCTCGGTGCACGAGTCGCCGGATCTGAGCGCCGTACCGCCCCTGCTGCGGGAGCTGGTGGCGTCCTGCCTGGTGAAGGACCCCCTTCAGCGGCCGACTCCGGGGCGGTTCCTGGACCGGTGCGACGAGCTGACGGGGGAGGTCACGGAGCTGACGGGACCCGTCACGTCCTACCGGCTCCCGCCCCCGCACACGCCGATGCCCTCGTATGCGCCGACCGCCGCCGCGCCTGTGGCGGACCGTGGCTCCGCACCGGCGCCGGTCCCGAACGGCAGGGCGTTCATCGCGGCGGACAAGGACTCCAGCATCGTGGTCGATGCCGACGGGGTGTCGCTGGCCGTCCATGAGCGAGGGATGCCGTTGGGGCAGATCGATACCGATGAGGATCTCGACCAGGGGGGCGCGGAGGCCGAGTTCTCCTGGCCCGAGATCGCCGACATCACCCATCGCACGGTCCGCGGGACCTGGCTCCAGGTCCGGGTCACCTTGCACGACGGCTCGACCTACGACGTCGAGATCAACGCCCGCCGCGCCTCCCGCGGTCAGCAGTGGCGGGGGGACTTGGAGGAGACAGTGGTGCAGTATCTGTTCCGCTGAGGGCTGGTTCACCCAGGAATCCGTGGTGGACCAGGACGATTGGGCCGAAGGCTATGTGACCGCCTGACCGCCTGACCGCCTGACCGCCTCACCGCCTTACCGAGTGGCCGCCTGGCCGAGTGGACAGGAGGGGACCCCGCCGCCCGAGCGTCGGCGGGGGCCGTGCGCCTTCCTGGAACCGGGTCGTGCCCTTGCGGCGGTCCGTCCTCATGCCACTGGCGCCCCTCCCACGCCATCCGCCCCCTCCCACGTCGCCCGCACCAACGCCCGTTCCGTCCCCGCCAGATAGACGGCCGCGGCCAGCCAGGCTCGGGCGTACGCGTTCGGGTCGGGTTCCTCGGTGCGGCCGAAGATGTCCCGGCCGCGGCGGTCCGCCTCCGTGGACAGGTCCGTCAGCAGGTTCGCCGCCGTGCGGAAACCGACCCGGCGCAGGGCCGCGGCGCTGCCGGCCCGGTCGCCGTCGCGGGCGGGCTGGGCGACGGCTCGCCGGCCGCCCGACACGGCGACCTCGACCAGCCGCCGCAGCCGCCACAACGGTGCCTCCGCCACCGGGTCCGGCGGGACGAGAGCGAGCCCGGCCGTCTCCGGCAGCGCGTCGCCGGGCGGCAGATGGACGCCTTCGAGGCGGTCGTAGCCCAGGTCGGCATGGCCCAGCCAGTCGTCCGGGAGGCGCAGGGTCGTCGTGTCGTCGCCCGGGAGCGGGCCGACGGCCAGGGGGCGGAGCGTGGCGGCGCGGTCGGGATCCGGACGGCCGATGACCCGCAGCCGCAGGCCGGGACGGGACGCCAGACGGCGGAGGTTCGCGGTGTGGGCGAGCTCGGGGTGGCCGTGGGCCGGCAGCAGACGGATCAGCAGGCCGTCCCGGGCGGTCCGGCCGTCCTGGTCCGGCTGGTCGGGGAGCAGTTCGCGGGCGAGTACGTGGTCGTTGGACGCCCCGACGATCATCAGATCGCAGCCGATCAGGTCACCGGCCGCCTGCCCCGCCTGCTCGGGGTCGGTCGATGGCGGGTTTCCCGGGCCGTCGGCCACGGTGTCGGAGAGCGGGCGTGCGAACAGGGCGGCCAGCGGGCCCGAGGTCCAGGACCGGCCCGCCACCGGTGTCGCCCGGACCCCCTTGCCCGCTCCCAGGCGGCCGTCCGACGACAGCGTCGCCCCCGAGATCAGCAGCCCCCCGCGCGAGAGCCGGGCGTGATCGAGGCTGCCCGACCCCAGCGCCACCGTGGCCGTCGCGGCGCCGCGCGCACGGGCGGCACCGCCCGGTTTGACGTCCGCGACGCTGAACCAGCGTCCGTCGTCGGCGATGACATGGGTGACCACCCCGCCGTACCCGGTCGCCGAGATCACCGGCTCCCGGCACACCCCGTGCACGCGCAGCGCGCCTTCCGGGTGGTAGGTGCGGCGGGCGGAGCCGATCCACGCCGGGTCGGGCGCCGGGCGGCCGGTCAGCAGGGTGGTGGTCAGGAGGAGGTCCCGCAGATTGTCCACCAGGTCGGCCAGGCGGTGGCCGTCGTGGCGGGAGCGCGCGCCCCGCAGACCACGCACCACCCGCAGCGCCGCGCCCTCCGCCCGGTACAGCCCGGCGACGCGCGCCGAGTGCGAGGCCCGCAGCAACTCCGCCTGCGCGACCGCGCCCGCCGCGGGCACCCCGGCCGCCAGCACCGCCACCGCGGCGGTCCACAGGGCGTGGGCGGCGGTCCGTTGCGCGGGCGTGAGGTCCGGCGGCTGGGGTGAGGGGGTGGCCGTGGTGGTGGTGGCGGTGGCCGGGTCCGGGGCGGCGGCGACGGATGTGTCTGTCGCCGGGGGCGACGGGGCGTCCACCGTCTGCGGGGCGGGCGCGGTGGCGTCCACGTCCGCCACCGGGCACGCGCTCAGTACCGCCGCCCGGTGCAGGCATCTCGGCGCCAGCAGACAGCTGCACACCGCCTGATCGGCGTCCATGACCGCCCCGGAAGGGCCGACGGCGAGGACCACCTCCGCGTCCTCACCGCACCGCACCCGCCGCTCGTCGCCCCGCACGACGACGGGGACGGCCGCGTAGGTCTCGATGGCGGCGTCCAGCTTCTTGCGCAGCCGGGAGGTCAGGCCCGCCACGGCGGCGGCGGTCACCTCGGGGGCGGCCGGGGGCAGTTCGGCGGCGGCCGGGGGCGGTTCGGGACTCATCGGGTCGCTCTTCGGGTCACTTGTAGGGTCGTCGCTCTTCGGGTCGGTCATGGGGTCGCCGCTCTTCGAGGCGGCGCTCACAGGGTCGCTCTTCGGGTCGCTCGTGGGGTCGCTCATGGGCGCGCTCATCGGGACTCTCCGCGGAGACGATCGCCCACCCAGCGGGCCAGGGCGAGAGGGCTGAGGGCGGCGACCGGCATCCCGGCCGCGGCCAGTTGCTGGGCGACGGGCACGGAGTAGCGCGGGGTGCCGCCGTCGTCCAGCGCGGCGCAGCCCATCAGGTGCACCCCCGACCCCGCCAGCGCCCGTACCTCGCCGAGCAGTCCGCCGAGCGGGTAGCCCTCCTCGAAGTCGCTGACCACCACCACGAGGGTCCGGCTCGGCACCGTCACCAGGGAGCGGGCGTGGGCCAGACCGGCCGCGATATGGGTGCCGCCGCCCACCCGGACCTCCAGCAGCAGGGACAACGGGTCGTCGACCCGGTCCGTCAGATCGATCACCTCCGTCGAGAACGCCAGGAAGTGCGTGCTGAGCGTGGGCACCCCGCCGAGCACGGCCGCGGTCAGCCCCGACCAGATCACGGACGCCTCCATCGACCCGGACACATCGACCACCAGGATCAGCCGCCAGTCCGCCTCCTTGCGCGAACGGGTGCTGAACACCGGCCGTTCCGGGACCACCAGGGTGCTGCCGTCGGCCCGCTTGCGGGCGTGGACGAGGTTGGCCCGCAGCGTGCGCGGCAGATCGATGCGGCCTCCCGGGCGGCGGGTCGGGCGCGGGGTGGCGAGTCCGGTCAGCGCCGGACGCATCCGGGTGGCCAGCTCCTTGGCCAACTCGTCGACCAGCCGCCGTACCAGCGGGCGCAGCCGGGCGAGCTGCGCCTCCGGCATCCCGCCCGCCAGCGACAGCACAGAGGTCAGGAGATCCACGGACGGACGCACCGCGGCCGGGTCGATCTCGGCCAGTACGTCGCTGCGTCCCTGGTCGGCGGCGCGCGCCAGGACCTCCTCACGCACCTCCGCGCCGAACAGCGCCTGGAGTTCCTCGGCCCACTCGCGCGCGGTCGGGAAGGACCCCTCCTGTCCACCGCGGCTGCCGCCTTCCCGGCCCAGGTCCGACGAGCCCTCCCCACGGCCCGCGCCGTACAGCTCGTCCAGCGCGTGCGCGTAGCGACGGGCGTCGGCGGGGAGCTGGTCGGGCTCTCTGCCGAGGAGCAGCCGCCATCGGTCCGTCGCCGACAGACGCGGCACGGCATGGGGCGACTCAGGCGCGAGGGGCGAGGGGGGTACGAGGGGTGCGACGGGCGTCCGGGGCAGCGGCGGTGGCTCGGCGGCCTCGGGGGCGTCAGGGGCCTTGGGGGCCGGTGCCTGTGCGGGTGGGTACGACGGGGATGTCGGCGGCCACAGCGAGTCCGCCGCCGCGCGCCCCGCCTCGTCCGCCGCCGTCCACAGGGCCAGCAACTGCGGGGAGGCGCCCAGCGCGAGGTCGAGTCGGTCGCCCAGCCGTTCCGTCACCGTGTGGAGCAGCCGGTCGCGGCCCGCCGGGGTGAGTGTGTCGAAGCCTCCGCGCAGCGCCGGGAGCCGGTCCAGGAAGCCCCGGTCGTCGAGCGAGTCGATGCGGTCGAGCAGCGGGTCGAGGGCGGTCGGCGCCGACTGGAGCAGCGGCGCCGCCCCGGTCAGCAGACCGGTGAGCCGACGGGCCAGCGCGCGCCGGGCGTCGGGACCGGTGGCCGTGTCGATCCACCCGGCGGCCCTGGCCCCGAGCGTCTCCGCGTCCTCCAGGTCGAACAGCACCCGGCAGGCGAGAGCGGCGCCCTGGATGAGCGGGGACGCGGAGTCCGCGAGACCGGCCAGCGCCTCGTCCATCCGCAGCCCCAGACGCAGTTCACCGGCGCGCGCCGCCAGCGCGACCAGCGCCGCCGCCTCCTCCGGGTCGTCGCTGCCCGCCAGCCCCGGCAGGGACCGTACCGCCGACTCCAGCAGGTCCGCGGCGAGCGCGCCCGCCGCCTGCCTCCCCTCGGGTGTCGTGCCGGGCAGATGGCCCCGGCGCAGCGCCTCCAGCAGATCCAGTCCGGCGAGGATCTCGGGGATCGTCGCGGACGCGGGCAGCACCTCGGCGGCCTCGGCCAGCCGCTGCGCGACCAGCGCGGGCAGATCGCAGCGGGCGGCGTCCCGCAGCCCCGCCAGGACGAGGGCGCAGGTGGGGCCGCCGTCGGCCGACTCCCTGCGGAAGGTCTCCCGCAGCGTGCCCTCCGCCGCCAGTCCGGCCGTCACCCCGCGCACCCCGGCCAGGTCCAGCCGGACCGGCACCGAGGGGACCCACGACAGCCGCCAGCGCGAGGAGAGCGCGGTGGCGTCCCCCGTACCGGCCACCGCCACCGGCTCGCCGTACCCCACCCCGCACACCTCCAGCCGTCGCAGCAGGATCTCGCGGCGGTGGTCGAGGGCCGAACGCAGCGGGTCGAGACGCAGCTCGCGGGGCGCGGGATCGTCGGGTCCCGGCAGCCGCAGGGCGGCGAGTTCGGCCTCGACGGACGGGCCGAGCCCGGAGCGCGGTGTGCCCGGCGCGACCCGGCCGCGCTCGGTGCCGACCAGCACCACCTCCAGGGCCCGCGCCAGCGCCCGGCCCCGGCCGAGCGGCTCGCCCTGCCCCATCACCACCGTGAGGGCTTCGAGGACCTCGCTCCGGCCAGGGGCCGGAAGCCCGCGCAACCGGGCCAGGTCACCGGCGACGCGCAGCGTCTCCCGCGCCTCGCCCGTCCCCGCCGTGTGCCCGGCGGCGCGCAGTTCCCGGCACACGCCCGTGATCGCCCTGGCGGCGGCGTCGTGCAGCAGACCGGGATCGCCCCCGGCGCCGAACACCGCCTGCTGCCAGCGCGGATCGCGGATCCCGGCGGGATACCCGGACCGGGAGTCCAGCAGATCGAAGGCGTAGGGGACCAGGGAGGTGACGACGGGGGAGGGGGCGTCGGTGGGGAGCGGGGCTCCCTTCGATGCCGTGCCGCGGGTCCTGTCAGCGGGGGGCGCGGCGGCTTGCGAAGGCTGCTCCAGCCCGGCCAGCGCCGGGGCGTGGAAAGCGCCGATCACCGCCGCCACCCGGCGTCCACCCGCCGACGCGAGGGCGATCGTGTCCCGCATGTGCGCCTCACGCGCCAGGTCGACGGCGGACACCCCGCCCGACGACTCCGCGTCCTGACGCAGCGCCCAGCCGACGCCCAGCGCGGCCCGGCGCAGCGCCTCGGGAGCACAGCCCGGGGCCCGTACCTCCACACTGCGGTCCCACAGATCGTCCCCGTCACGGCCGGTCCCGGCGGCGGTGAGCGCCTGAGCGAAGGAGATGGGCGCGGCGGCCCGGCCGGAGGGCGACCCGGCGACCGGCTCGCGGAGGTCTCCGTCCCCCATCGAATCCGCAGCCCCAGCCGCCTCTCCAATCACATCCGCAGCCCCAGCCGCGTCTCCAGCCGCATCCCCATCCCCATCCGTATCCCCACCCGCATCCGTAGCCGCGTCCCCGCCGCCCCACCCCGCGTCCGCCATCGGCAGATCGCAGCAGACGACCTCCGCACCCCGCTCCCGCGCCCAGCGGACCGCCGCGAGTTCGGGGGAGAAGTCGGCGAACGGATAGAAGCCGAGCCGCCCGCCCTGCCCGGCGCCCGCGAGCGCGACCGGAGCGACCGTGCCCGGCGCGCCGAGATGAACCAGCCACGGCTGGAAGTCGGCGGGCAGCTCCACGCACACCACCTCCGCGCCCGCCGCGTCCAGCAGCGCGGGCACGGCCGCGGCGAGCGCGGGGCTGTGGTGCCGCACGCCGAGCAGATACGGCACGGCGGAGTCGGCGAGGGCGTCGAGCGCCGTCCGCGGGTCCTGAACGGATATCCCTCTCGGGTCCGGAAGGAGGGGCGACCCTGGCTCCCGCCCGGGTGTCACCCGCAGTTCTTGCCCGGGTGTCACCCCGGGTCCCCGCACAGGTGTCACCCCCTGCCCCGCTGCCACCCCTGGCTCCGGCACCGATACCCCCCTCGGGTCCTGGGCGAGCGTCACCGAAGGTTCTCCCGCAGATCCCACAGCCGGCGCCAGGTCGGCGAACCGTCCTCCGCGCGGCGGCGCACCGGCCCGTCCCAGTACCCCAGCAGCCGCGCGTGATCGCTCGGATCGTCCTTGCGCACGACGCCCAGGAGATGACCGGGGACCAGATCGAGGGAGTCCCCGGCGGGCAGATACGCGGCGGACACCCCGAGGGAGACGGCGACCTGCACCGCCTCCGCGGTGGACATCACCGTGCCGGGACGCTCCACGTCCCAGCCCTCGGCCGAGCGCCCGGCCCGCAGGTCCCGGAAGACCGTCACCAGGACGTCGAGCACCGCGTCGTCGACATCGAAGGCCGCGCCCGCCCGCTCGACCGCCGCGACGGCCTGCCGCTTGACGAGCGCGGTCTCGGCCTCGATGTCCGAGATCGGGTGCACGGTCTCGAAGTTGAAGCGGCGCTTCAGGGCGGCGGACATCTCCGACACACCCCGGTCGCGCAGGTTGGCGGTGGCGATGACGGTGAACCCGGGAGCGGCGGACACCTGCGCCTCGTCCGTGCCGGACAGCTCGGGCACGCTCATCCGGCGGTCGGAGAGGATCGATACGAGGGCGTCCTGCACCTCGGGCAGACAGCGGGTGATCTCCTCGACGCGCGCCACCCGTCCGGAACGCATCGCGCTGAGGACCGGCGAGTCCACCAGGGCCTGGGGCGTGGGTCCCTGGGCCAGGAGAAGGGCGTAGTTCCAGCCGTAGCGCAGGGCGTCCTCGGTGGTGCCCGCGGTGCCCTGCACGGTCAGGGCGCTGGTGCCGCAGACGGCCGCCGACAGCAGCTCCGAGAGCATCGACTTGGCGGTACCCGGCTCACCCACCAGCAGCAGTCCGCGCTCTCCGGCGAGGGTGACCACGCACCGCTCCACCAGGGCGCGTTCGCCGACGAACTTCGGGGCGATGACCAGCTCGCCGGGCAGCGTCCCGTGCGGCTCGGCCAGCTTGAGGGGCTCGCCGGCGCTGCCGCAGACGAAGGTGATGACGGAGCGGGGCGTCAGCAGCCAGCCGGGCGGACGCGGGCCCGCGTCATGGGCGGCGAGGAAGGCGAGTTCGATGGCATGGCGTTCTTCGGCGGGCAGGGTCTGCCGGGGCGGAAGGGCCGTCGCCGTATTGGTCGGGGGCATGGATGTCCTTGCTGGGTAGGGCTGGTGGTCGGGTGGGTCTGATGGGCGTCGAGGAGGCTGGGGTGGCCGTCGACGCCTGGGGGGATTGAGGGAGTGCGGGGCAGGGGGCACCGATGGTGTCAGGCGCCCGCCCCGCGAGGTACGGCTGGTGTCAGGAGCCCTGCGTGCGGGGCCCCCGGTGGTGTCAGGAGGCCCGCGCGGGGCCCCCGGTGGTGTCAGGCGCCCTGCGCGCGAGCCTCCGATGGTGTCAGGAGCCCTGCGCGCGGGGCTCCCGGTGGTGTCAGGAGGCCCACGCGGGGTCCCCGGTGGTGTCAGGCGCCCTGCGCGCGAGGCCCCCGATGGTGTCAGGAGCCCCGCGCGAGGCCCCCGATGGTGTCAGTGGGCCCCGCGAGGCACCGCCGATGTCGGAGCCCGCGCGAGGCACCACCGGTGTCGGAGCCCCGCGCGAAGCACCACCGGCGTCAGGTGCTGCCCCGCGCGAAGCACCGCCGGTATACAGGTGCTGCCCCCACAAGGCACCGCCGCTATCAGGTGCCCCCCGCGAGGCTCCGCCGGAGTCAGTCCCCCCGGCGAGGCACCCCCAATGTGCGGCGCCCGCCCCAACACCCGCATACCGCAGGAGCCCCCGGAGGGGTCAGCCATCCGCATACCGCAGGAGCCCCCCGGAGGGGTCAGCCATCCGCATACCGCAGGAGCCCCCCGGAAGGGACAGCCACCCGCATACCGCAGCTACCCCCGGAGGGGTCAGCGCCGCCGCCCCCGCCGCACCTTCAGCTCCTCGAACCGGGGCGCGTCGCCGTCCTGGACCCGTTGCCAGGCCCGGCGGTACAGGTCGGCGACCGGTTCCGTCGGCACGATCACGCCGAACGAGGCGTGTTCGCCGTGGAGGAGGTCGAACAGCGGCAGCTTCCAGCTCTCCAGCGGCACCCGGGGCGCCGACTGCTCGACCCAGCCGCCGGGCAGGAAGAGGGAGCGCCCCGCCCTGGTCCGGGTGGCCGCGACCACGAGATCGGTGGCGGCCAGTTCGGCGCGGGCCGCCTTGAGACGGGCCGGCTTCCAGCCCGTCCAGCGGGCGGTGAGGCGGTCGGTCGGGTCGGGCAGGGCGAGCAGCATCAGATACAGCGTCGCCGCGTCCTCGCCGAGCCCGTACTCCTTGGCCGCCTCGGTGACCAGGTCGGGCACGGAACGGCCCGGGTCCTGCGGCCACCAGGTGCCCGCCCGGTCGCGGTCGCCCGCGATCGGCTCCCCGGGGTCGGCGAGCAGCGCCGCGAAACGCGGGTCGCGCACCAGCCGCAGGGCGATCTCGGCCGGGTAAGGGTGGTCGTCGACGCGGGTGGCGGGCAGATGGGGATCCTGGCCGGACTCGTCCAGGAGGTCGACGCGGATGCCCGGTGCGGGCTGGTTGTCATGGGTGGCGAGGACGACGGCGCCGTAGCGCTCGTATCCCGGGCCGGTCTCGGTGGGCGCGCCCGCCGCCTTCCGGAACGCCGGGAGGCTGATGTAGCGGCCGAGGTCGAGCATCAGACCGGGGGCCGCCAGCCGTGCGCGTACGGCGGTGAAGGCGGGCGGCAGCGCGGCGCGAACCGGGTCGCCCGCGGGCAGCCGGTGGGCGAGCCAGGCCGCGAGCGTCACCGTGCCGACCAGGGTCTCGGTGGTGAACCCGGGCCCCTCGCCGCCGACGGGCCGCACCCGGTCGCCGTTGACCTCCCAGCGCAGATCCCGGCTGAGCTGCGGGGCCTCGGCCGGGTCCAGCAGCGCGGGCAGGGCCTCCCGTACCGTCCACGCCGAGTGCTTGAGGGCACGGACGGCGTCGCCGAGCAGCTCTTCGGGGAGGGCGGGACGGCGGCCGACCCGGGCGTTCCAGACGGCGGCAGCGGAGGCCACGTCCGGGCCCTCGGTCCACAGCCGGACCGGATCGGCGGGCAGCAGCGCGGCCACGACCGCGGCGCGCACGGCGTCGTCGATGGCGCGCAGTTCGTCCTTGGCGACCGCCGCGGGAGCGGCCTTCACCCCGATGATCTGACGGGCCTCGGTGGTGAGGAAGGTCCGCTCATAGGCGTCGACGCCCGGCAGCCCGGCGACGACGAGCCGCGCCATGGTGTCGGTGGTGCCGGTCAGACGGGCGAACTCCTCGGCGGCCCCGGGGAACCACGGCGCGGGCCCCCGCTCGGCGAGCTGATCCAGAAACTCCCCGAGCCCGACCCGATACCCGCCCGGGTCTCCGCCCTGACCGCCTAGGTCACCCGGACCACCCGGACCACCCGGACCGTCCTGACCGCCTCGGTCACTCGGGTCACCCTCCCCGGTCAGGCCGACCGGCGTGATCGGCTCACAGGACAGCACCTTGTACGGCCCCGGCACAGCGAACTCTCCCGCCGGGTCGTGGAAGAGCCCGGAGAAGACACAGCCGTCGTCGTCCAGGGACCCCTGGCCGGTCACCGCGACGAAGGCGCCGTCGGCCAGCGGCAGCAGGCCGATCCAGGAGCCCTCCCGCCGGTCGCCGGAGGCGATCCGCAGTCGGTGCGCGTCCAGGTGCAGGGTCACCACGCGCCAGCGGGCGGACTCCGCGGGCCCGCCCAGCCCCAGCCGGTCGAACGCGGCCAAGAGCTGCCGCAGGGTCTCCCGGTGCTCGTCGGAGGTGGTGCCGGCGGCGGCCCGGTAGGCGAGGGCCGAGGCCCGGGGGATCACGGTGAGCAGGGCCGGCTGCCCGGTGGGCAGTTCAGGACCGTCGAGGTGGAGCCGGCCGTCGGTGCCCTCCGGTTCGGAGCCTGTGCCCTCCGCTTCGGAGCCGGTGGCCTCCGCGGCGCGGGTCAGCACGCGCAGCGCGCGGAACAGGTTGTCGGCCTCGTCGTCCCGGCTCCACCAGTGGGTGTACGACTCCCCGATACCGCTCATCGCGTCCCGCAGCAGACGGTCCGCCGGACCGGCCGGGCCCTCGTCCGCCAGACCGCCGTCCAGGGCCCGGGTCAGCCGGGCCGCCGCCGCGTCCAGGATGCTCTGCTGGGCCGCCGCGTAGCGCACGACCCCGGCGACGCCCTGGACCAGGGCGGGGTGGGTCACGGGCAGCAGGGCGCGGATCGCACCGTGCATCGCCTCGGCGTCCCGGCCGTCGGCGGCGGCCCCCAGCAGCGCGGCGGCGGTGTCGCGGTCGATGCGCCGCAGCCCCGCCGAGCCCTCCGGGTCGCGCGCGGTCAGGTGCTCCCAGTACTGCACCGGCGGCAGCAGCAGCGTGCCCTCGCCGAAGGCGCCCGCCGTGCGGTCGGTCTTCGCCCAGGCGGTGACGACCCCCTCCGCGTCCACGAGATCGAGCTGCCAGCTGTTGCGCACGACCGCCGTGGGCCGCTCGGCACCGGGGAACATCACCAGCGTGTACGGCCGCCCGGCGTCGGCCGGGAGGGTGAGGGTGTGCCCGGCGAGGTCCTCGGCCCGCGTGGAACCGTCCGGGAGCGTCACCCTGCGCAGACCGACGAGGCCGTCCACGGGAGCGCAGGCGGGACCGGCACCGGCCGTCGGGGAGGGGCGCAGCCGGCCGCCCGCGAAACTGCTGCCCTCGGGGGTGTCGCGCAGCGCGTCGGCCAGGAAGGCGGGGCGGCTCATCCGGCCGCGGTCGCCGGTGGCCGGATCGTACTCGTACCAGCCGTACGCCTCGCGGTCCTCGGAGTCCGTGTGCCACACCCAGTAGGAGGAGCCGTCGAAGAGCAGCGAGCGCTCCTTGGGCACGGTGGTGTCGCCCGCGTGGATGACACCCCCGCCGGTGGCCCGGCCGCCGCCGGGCAGGGGCAGGGTGATCGGGAAGTCGCCCCGGTACCAGTCCATCTCGGTGCCGCGGGTGGTGGGCTGGCCCTCCAGTGTCTCGACGCGGTCGGCCCGGCTGTGCCAGTAGCCGCGCAGGGTGCTGCTGCGGCTCCGCCAGTAGACGAGGAGTTCGCCGTCGACGTGGTGGAAGCCGGGGTCGCCGTAGTGGTCGTTGGCGGGGATGCGCAGATCGTGGGTGAGCAGGGTGCCCTCGGCGCCGATCACCCGCGCCTGCGCCCCACCGGCGACCACCAGGTGCGGCCAGGCGTCGGCGACGATCAGATCCTCCACGTCCTTCCTCGGTACGAGGTCGGCGACCGCCTCCTCCCAGGCGGGCCAGCCCAGCTCGTCGAAGAGACCGGCGCGCAGGGTGCGGACGAGGATGGGGGCGAGGTCGGTGGCGACGGCCTCGCGCACCTCGTCCTCCGCGAGCGCCAGCGCCTCGGCGGGCAGCCACGCCAACTGGGCCAGCGCGTCCGGCAACTGGGGCAGACCGACCGCCGTGAAGCGCTTGACGACCCCCGCGACCCACCGGGCCAGCAGCGGACGGCAGCCGGGCGACACGGCCAGCAGACGGATCGCCCGCAGCGCGCTGTCATGGTTGCCGAACTGCTCGGCGCCCTTCTGGAAGGCATGGTGGAAGCGGGCGTCGGCACCCAGGAACACCAGGTCCCGGTGTCCCTCGCCCGGGGCCCACTGCGACAGCGGCAGGGCGTCGTCACGCTCCGGGGCGGCCACCGGGACGTCCAGGGACAGCAGCAGATCGATCAGGTCGATGTCATGGGTGACCCGCAGCGCGCCGCCGGACGCGCCCAGCTCGGCCCGCAGCCCCTCCACGACCCGCTCCACCAGCGGATACAGCTCGGGCATCCGAGTCGAGCCACGCCAGGAGCGGACCCGCTCGCGGAAGGTCAGGAAGCGGCTCAGCCAGCCCGCCGTGCCGTCCTGGGGCCGCTCCTCCGCGGGCAGCGAGGCGTCCCACAGTCCCGCCGTGGCACCGGAGTCCTCCAGCACCGTCAGCCACAGCGCGGGCAGATCGTCGTCATGGCCCGCCGGAACCATGTCCAGCAGGATCCCCCGCACCCGCCGCTCCCGCGCGGCCAGCGCCACCAGCGCCGCCCGGTGCCCCTTCCACCAGCCGGCCGCGGCCCGCAGGGTGGCCGGCAGCCCCAGCAGCTCGGACAGATACTCCTGCTCGGCGAGATCGGCGTCCTGCCCGGCGGCGCGGGCCAGCTTGCGCAGATCGCCCGCCATCTGCGCGGACGGCGGCAGACCGCCCGCCGTGCGCCGCAGACACAGCCGGGTGAAGCGCCGCAGCGCCTCCTCGGCCGGTACCCGGGCGGCCAGCTCGCGGCCGTAGGCGGACAGCACCTTCACCGGCAGCGCGCCCGCCAGGGCGAATTCGAGGAACACCGCGTCGAGCCGGTCCTCCTCGATGACCAGCCCGTGCTCCGCCTCGGCCTTGCGGGCCCGGGTGAACAACTGGGCCGCGTAGGTCGTGTTCTCCTCCCCGAGGAAGACCCGGCCCGCCTGCTCGTAGAAGGTCGGCAGGAAATGCGGCACGGAGGCCGCCAGCCGCGCGCCCAACTCCCCATAGGCGTCCAACGCGGCCTTGGGCCGGGACTTCACCTGCCGGGCCGCCCGCTCCAGATCCGGTACGACACCCAGCGCGTGGTGCCCGTCCGCCGGGTGGTGCACGAGCACCCACTCCGGGAAGCCCAGCGACTGGCGCATCCCCAGCCCCACCACGGCCGGTTCGCCGTCCGGCTCCAGCCCGAGGAACCCGGCGGCGAGATCCTCCGCCGCGCCCAGCTCACCGGCGACCAGCCGCACCACCACCCGGTCGTCGAGCCCCGGGTGCCGGTAGCTGCGCGCGGTCAGCGGAACCGCCCGCTCACCCGCGTCCACGGTGTCCGCCGGCAGCACCCCGCCCGCCGCGAGCACCTCCTCATACACCGGCACCTGCGTCTCCCCACCCACGACCTGAGTCCCCTCACCCACGACCTGCATCCCCCCACTCATGCGCTCTTCCCCTCCTCGATGTCACGCCCGGCGTACAGCGCAGCCGCCATCCGCATCCCCTCCGACCAGGCCACCGGGCCCACCTCGCGCAGTGGCAGCGCGCGGCCGTCCTGGTCGTGCCAGGTGAGGCCACCCGTCTCCACCGAGTCCTCCCAGTACGGCTCCCCGATCCACACGGACGCCTCGACGGTGCGCCCGCCGTCGCGCACCCGGGCCGTGGCATAGCCGCCCGAGACGCGGTAGCCCAGCGAGCTGGCGCGCGCGGCGAGCGCGAAGCGCGAACGGAAGGACCCCCCGGCGAACTCGCGTATCTCACCCGCCTTGGGGTCGAGGTCGTCCGGCCGCAGCCAGGTCGCCCGGTGGATCTGCTCGACGCGCTGGACGATCCCCAGCTCCGCCGCGAACTCCCGCAGATCGTCGAGGTCCGGCAGCAGCACCGGGTGCGGCAGGGTCACCGTGCGCGGGGAGAGCCGTACGGTCTCGCCGTCGAGGTTGACCACCCGCAGCTCGCCGTCCTCGGTGGCGCCCCGCAGGAAGCCGACCTCGTCGGGGTCGTCGCCGACCACGGCCAGATCGCGCAGCGCCGACTGCCATGCCTCGTCCGGCCACACCCGCGCCAGCAGGCCGGTGGGCACGGGCAGTGACGACACCATCCAGCCGTCCACCTGCGCGACACAGCTCGCGGCATGCCGGTCCAGCCATTCGGCGAACCGCCGCAACCGGTCCACCTCGGGGTGGTCCTTGAGCGCGCGCGGCAGGGTCTTCAATTGCCGCCCCGCCGCCCTTCCCGAGGTGGCCCGAGCCGCCACCCGCCCCTCCACCAGGGCGATTTCATACCCCTCGCCCGCCGACAGCCAGCCCACGATCCCCGCCTCACGCATCATGACAGCAAGAAGAAAGCACAGTTCGGCCGGGAATTTCCGGCATCTGTGCGACGACAGATGGAACGTTAGCGGCGGCCACTGACAATCGACCGGGGAAGCGACAGTCGAGAGCGGTGCCGGCCAAGGAAAAAGACCCGCCCGCCCGGCGGTGCGAACCAGACACCGCTGGTCCTGCCACCGGGCGAGGGGCCTCGGTACGACGATGGAGCGGGCGCGCTCTCAGGTGGGGGAGGGTCAGCCGGACGCCCCCGGGTGCGGGAGGTCAGCCGGACGCCCCCGCCCCACATCCGCGACGAACCCGGCCCAGACACCGGGCGCGAACGCGAGCCGGGGGCCGCGGGATGCCTTCGAGTCCCGTACGTGGATGGCGGTGCGGTCGGTGGCGATCTCGACGCATTCGCCGCCCTCGTCACCGCTGTACGTGCTCTTGAACCACTGAAGATCCGCGAACGTTTCGGTGTTCATAGGTCTCCCAGCATCTTCTCGACCAGGCGCAGGGAATCACGGGTTGTGAGTGCCTGCCCACGGATGCTGCCATATTTCGCTGCGAGAACCCGAACGTCCTCAGGGTCGGTGATCAGGCGTCCGAAGTACTGGACCTCCAGGTAGCCGATGCGCGGTTTGTCCTTGACTCCGAGCAAGGTGAACGGGCCGCCCATCCCCGAATGTTCCTCGCTGGCCGTCGGCATGATCTGGATCTCGACATGCCGCAGCCGGCTGACCTGAACCAGGCGTTCCAGTTGCGCGCGCTGGATCGCACGGCCCCCGAAAGGCTGCCTGAGTACGGCTTCCTGCACGATGGCGCTCACTGTCGGCGGCGGCCAATTGGAGAGGAGCTTCTGCCGGGTCAGCCGGTCGGTGACTCGCTGCTCGATCGTCTCCTCGTCGAAGAACGGCTGCCTGCTGGTGAAGACGGCGCGTGCGTACTCCTCGGTCTGGAACAGACCAGGTACGGCCTGATTGGCGAAGTAGCACAGCTCAACGGCCTTGCCCTCCAGGTCCGCATAGTCCCGGAACCACTCCGGATGCCGAACCCGCCGCCGCTCCTTCGCCCGCGTCACATCATCCGCCAGAACCGCCAGCAGCCCACCGCACTCCAGCAGTTCATCCACCGCGATCAGAAACTCCGGCTGAGGTGTCCGCCGTCCCCGCTCGATCGCCGAGATCTGCTCCTCGCTGTACCCGACCCGCTGTCCCAGCTCCCGCTGGGTCAGTCCGGCTCGTTCCCGCGCGGCTTTCACCATGCGGCCGATGGCGCGGAACAACTCCGCGACGTCCTCCGAGCCCGCCGGATCCTCGGCGTCCGCTCCGCCCCGTGCCACCATCACGTACCACCCGCCCGTTCCCCGACCGACCGATCACGCTCCGTGTCATGTTGATCACACACCATACGGCGCTCATCACACCCCGGCGAGACGAACCAGGAATCCTCCCCCCTCACCCCTGACTCCCGACGACGAGCCGGAGCAGTCCCTCCAACTCCCGTGCGGCCGGGAGCGGGGCCGTGGGCCGGGCGACGAGGATGGTCCGGCGCAGGGCCGGGTCGGTGAGGCGGCGCAGGGCGATATCGCCGGGAACGGCCCACGCGGCCAGCGAGGGCACCAGGGCCACCCCGAGCCCGGCGGCGACATAGCCGAACTTCCCGGTCCACTCGGCGATCCGGATGATCTTCCTGGGGGCGCCGCCGACCCGGGCCCAGGCGTCGGCGAGCAGCGTGGGCCGGTCGCCGTAGGCGTGCTGGAGCCATGCCTCGTCGCTCAGTTCGAGCAGGTCGACCGGCCCACCCGAGGCGAGCCGGTGCCCGGCCGGGAGGGCGACGAGCAGTTCGTCGTCGCACAGCAAGGCCGTCGTCACCCCCTCCGCGGACGGCAGTCCGTACGGGTAGTCGCTGATGACGGCGAGATCCAGCGCCCCGTCCGCGAGGCGCTCCATCAGCCCGGCGCTCGGGGCCTCGACCACGACGGGCTCGACCTCCGGTCTGGCCTCCCCCAACGCCCGCAGGGCGGCGGGCAGCAGAGAGATGTTGGCCGTGCCGAAGGCGCCCACGTGCAGCAGCCCGCCCTGCCCGGCGTGGAGGGCGGCGAGTTCCCGCTCGGCCCGCGCCAGCCGGCCGAGCACCTCCAGGGCGTGCTGGTGCAGCACCCGCCCGGCCGGGCTGAGCCGCACGCCGCGCGGCAGCCGCTCGAACAGCGTCCCGCCCGCCCGCTGTTCGAGGGCGGCGATACGCCGGGATACGGCGGACTGGGTGTAGTTGAGCCGGACGGCCGCCCTGGTGAACGACCCGGTCTCGGCGACAGCCACCAGCACCCGCAAGGCTTCGGTCTCCACAACCCTCTTCCCCTTCCCTCCCTCTCCGGGATCACGAACGGCCATTGTGCTGCAACCCATGCGTCCAGCACATGGATCCCATGCGATCCCATCGCTGGTGGCATACCGAGGACGCCCCTACCGTCAGGGGAACGGCGGCGGCACCTCGCGCGAGGACGCGAGGAGGAGGCCCGCCGTCCCTTCCACCACCACCCCACGAGACCCCAGGGGGACGCATGCCCCGAACACCGACGAACGGACCACCACGGCGGAAAGCCGAGACGCCGCCCAAGACGCCGCCCAAGGCGCCGCCCAAGACGCCGCCCAAGGCGCCGCCCAAGGCGCTGCCCAAGACGCCGCCCACGACATTGCCCACGACGCCCGCCCTGACTTCCGCCCCGACTTCCGCCCCGACTCTCGCCCCGATGCTGGCCGATCTGGAGGAACTGGTCGGCTGCGAATCCTTCTCCGCCGATCACGCCGCGCTGGCCCGCAGCGCCGCGACGGTCGGGGCCCTCGGCACCCGGCTGACCGGGGCCGAACCCGATCTGATCGTGCTCGACGGGGTGAGTCATCTGCGCTGGACCTTCGGCACCCCGAGGGTCCTGCTGCTGGGCCATCACGACACGGTGTGGCCGACGGGCTCACTGCGCACCCACCCCTGGTCGGTGACGGCGGGAACCGCCCGGGGCCCCGGGGTGCTGGACATGAAGGCGGGCCTGGTGATGCTGTTCCACGCGCTGGCGTCGCTGCCCTCCCTGGACGGTGTGTGCGTCCTGATCAACGGGGACGAGGAGACCGGCTCCACGACCTCACGCCAGTTGATCGAGGAGACCGCGCGGAACTGCGCCGCCACCCTCGTACTGGAACCGGCCGCGGACGACCGGGGCACCCTCAAGACGGCCCGCAAGGGCGCCTCCCGCTACGACGTCGAGATCCACGGCAGGGCCGCGCACGCCGGCCTGGAGCCGCATCGCGGGATCAACGCGTCCGTGGAGGCGGCCCACCAGATCCTGGCCCTCGCGGAGATCGGCGCCGACCCCGCGCTGGGCGCCACCACCGTGACCCCGACCCTGCTGTCGGCGGGCAGCGCGCGCAACACGGTCCCGGCCCGCGCCCGGGTGTCGGTGGACGTACGCGTACCGAGCACAGCGGCGCAGGACCGGATCGACACCGTCATCAGAAACCTGACCCCCAGGACCCCCGGCGCCCGCCTGGAGATCGTGGCCGGCGCCCGCCGTCCCCCGATGGAACCGGGCTCCTCCACCGAGCTCTTCGCCCTGGCCGCCGAGATCGCCGCGGACCTGGGCCAGGGCCCGCTGCACGGAGTGGCCGTGGGCGGCGTCTCGGACGGCAACCACACCGCGGCGGCGGGCTGTCCGACCCTGGACGGCCTCGGCGCGGTGGGCGCTGGCGCGCACGCCGACAACGAGCACATCTACATCGACCGGCTCATCCCACGCACCCGTCTCCTCACGGAGCTGATCACCCGGACGGCATCATGACGCGGCCCCGGACTCGCGGCCTGCTCTCACGCCACCACCGCCCAAGGCGCCCTGGCCCCGCCGGCCATCCCGTCGTGGGCCTGGCGGGCGCCCTGACACAGTTCGCCCTGCGCTCCCTCACCCTCCTGGCCGCCGTCCTGCTGGCCGCCCTGGCCTACCTCCGCCCCGAGGCCGCGCTCCTCAAAGCCACCGTGACAGTCACCGTGCTGCTCACCCTGTACGGCCTGCGCCGGGCATGGCGCGCTGTCATGGCCCGCTGCGGGGGCGGCAGATGCGTCCTCCACCCGGACGGCCTGGTCATCACCGGCCCGTTCGGCGGCGTCCGCTCCACGGTGACCTGGCAGAACGCCGCCACCCTGAACCGCATGACCCATGTATCCCTGCTCATGGCCATCCACCGCGTCGAGATCGGCCGGTACGACCGCCGCCGCCCCCTGACCTTCATCGCACTGGGCTCAGAGCCCCGACTGATCACGGAACTGGAAACCCAGGCGGCCCAGAACGGCCTGAGCTACTGAGAACACCGCCGCCGACGCCCCACCAGCCGCTCAACCCAGACACGCAAAAACTCCCGACCTGTATATCCCCAGGTCGGGAGTTGTTTCCGGAGTGCCCCCGGCAGGATTCGAACCTGCGCACACGGCTCCGGAGGCCGTTGCTCTATCCCCTGAGCTACGGGGGCGTGTCGGGCGCTGAGTTGTTTGCTCGCGGCGACGGATAGAACACTACCAGCTCCCCTGGGGTGGTCATGAACGCGTTTTACGGGGCCAGGAAGGGGGCCGTGTCGCCCTCAGGGGTTGGAAGTGGGGAAAACCCGGACGCGGTGGCCGGTGCCGACCTACTCTCAAGTTGTGCCAGGCGCCTCGGGCCGGGTGCTTGTTGTGGACGACAACAAGGTCATCCGGCAGTTGATCAGGGTCAACCTCGAACTGGAGGGCTTCGAGGTGGTGACCGCGGCCGATGGTGTCGAGTGTCTGGATGTCGTTCATGAAGTGCGGCCCGACGTAGTGACACTCGACGTGGTCATGCCCCGGCTGGACGGGCTCAGAACCGCCGGCCGGCTGCGTGCCGACCCCCGTACTCGCGATCTCTCCCTCGCCGTCGTCAGTGCCTGCACCCAGCAGGAGGTCGACAGTGGGCTCGATGTCGGGGTCGATGCCTTCCTCGCCAAGCCCTTCGAGCCCAGTGAGCTGGTCCAGGTCGTCCTGAGACTCGTCGCGCTGCGGCGCCGCCGTGTGGAGGAGCAGGGCCGCGGGCTCGTCGAAGGGGTACTCGGCGGCGCCGCCGGGGGAACCGGCGGTCCCGGAGACGGTGGGCGGGGCTGCACCGGCTGACACAGCGGTGACCCCCACCGCCCGTCTCCGCCCCCGCCGCCATCCCCACCCCCATCCCCGCCCCATCTCCGTCCACATCCCGGACCATCGGGCAAATCGGCTCGCCTACCCACCCCCCTCCTCCCCTACGCTTGTCCCGTGACCCCCGTCGAGCTCTCCCGTACCGTGCTGCGCGCGGTACGCAGTGCTGTGGACCAGGGGGAGCTGAGGGTGAAGGTTCCTGCGCGGGCCGTGGTCACGGTCCCGGGAGCCGGCGGCTGCGGGGACTACGCCACCAACATCGCCCTCCAGCTCGCCCGTCCGTCCGGTCACCCTCCCCGGCGGGTCGCCGAGATCCTCTCACCCCATCTGCTGAAGTCACCCGGCGTCCGCGAGGTCGTCGTCACCGGACCCGGGTTCCTCAACCTCTCCCTTGAGCTCGACATCGAGGAGGACGGCGGAGCGGACTCCCCGATCGGCGGGCTGGTCCGGGAGGTGCTGCGGGACGGCGTGCCGTACGGGCATCTCGCCCCCCGCGGCGACGCCGTCACCGTCCGGCTCCGCGCCGCCCGCGAGCCGCGCGCCCTGGTCGTGAGGGACGCCGTCGCCCGGATTCTGCGGTCCCAGGGGGAGATCGTGGAGGTCATTGAGGTCATTGAGGTCATTGAGGTTGTCGAGGTCATCGAGGCCGGGCGCGAGGCCGCCCCGCCGCCTCCGGAGCGGCCCGAGCCGACCGATCCACGGCCCGCCACCTCCACCCCCACCCACCTCATCCGCCCCCGCCCCCTTCCCCTCCCCTCTCCTGACCCCTCCCTCCCCCCTCCCCCCTCCCCCCTCCCCACCCCCTGGCCCCTCCTCCACGCCGCCCCCCACGACAAGCCCCACCCCCCCGGCGAGGCGCTCGTCCAGCGGGAGGGCAACCCCCTCTTCCGCGTGCGCTACGCCCACGCCCGCGCGCGAGCGCTCCGGCGGAACGCCGCCGACCTGGGGTTCCAGGCCGAGGCGGGGGACATCGGAAGCACCCTGCGCCCCTCCGCCGCCCCCCTTCTCACCGCCCTCTCCGATCACCCCCGTGTCCTCGCCGCCGCGGCCACGCACCGGGACCCCTCCCGGCTCGCCCGGCAGCTCGTGGTCGTCGCCGACGCGGTGACCGTCGTCTGGCCGGAGGTCCTCCCGCTGGGGGACGAGAAACCCTTGGCCGTCCACCGCGCCCGGCTCGCTCTTGTCGAGGCCGCCGGGGCGGTGCTGGCCGACGGCCTCGCCCTGCTCGGTATCGACGCACCCGACCACCTCTGAGAATCCGAGAGCTGAGAAGACAAGAGATATGAGCCGCTCCGCACACCCCGCCGGGCCCCGTCACGCCGATGTCCTGCCCGAGGGGCACTACTCCGCCCCGCCCGCCGATCTCAACGCGCTCGACGGCAAGGTGTGGGCGCAGACCGTCGTCCGGGGGGACGACGGTGTCGTCACGGTGGGCGGGGTGCCCGTGACCCGGGTCGCCGAGGAGTTCGGGACCCCCGCCTATGTGCTGGACGAGGACGACTTCCGGGCCCGTGCGCGGGCCTGGCGGGACGCCTTCGGGGCCGACGCCGATGTCTTCTACGCAGGGAAGGCGTTTCTGTCGCGGGCCGTGGTGCGGTGGCTGAAGGAGGAAGGGCTCAATCTCGATGTGTGCTCGGGGGGCGAGCTGGCGACCGCGCTGTCCGCCGGGATGCCCGCCGAGCGGATCGCGCTGCACGGGAACAACAAGTCCGTCGCGGAGATCCGGCGGGCCGTCGAGGCCGGGGTCGGGCGGATCGTGCTCGACTCCTTCCAGGAGATCGTGCGGGTGGCGCACATCGCGCGCGAGCTGGGTGTCCGGCAGCGGGTGCAGATCCGGATCACCGTCGGCGTCGAGGCGCACACCCATGAGTTCATCGCCACCGCCCACGAGGACCAGAAGTTCGGGATCCCGCTGGCCGGGGGACAGGCCGCGGAGGCGGTGCGCCGGGCGCTCCAGCTGGACTCGCTGGAGCTGATCGGCATCCACTCCCACATCGGGTCGCAGATCTTCGACATGTCCGGGTTCGAGGTCGCCGCCCACCGGGTCGTCGGACTGCTCAAGGACGTGCGGGACGAGCACGGGGTCGAGCTGCCCGAGATCGATCTGGGGGGCGGGCTGGGGATCGCGTACACCAGTGGGGACGACCCGCGGGAGCCGCACGAGATCGCCAAGGCGCTGCACGAGATCGTGTCCCGCGAGTGCGAGTCCGCCCGGCTGCGCACGCCCCGGATCTCCGTCGAGCCCGGCCGGGCCATCGTCGGCCCGACCGCCTTCACCCTCTACGAGGTGGGCACGGTCAAGCCGCTGGAGGGGCTGCGGACGTATGTCTCCGTCGACGGCGGGATGTCGGACAACATCCGCACCGCGCTCTACGACGCCGAGTACAGCGTCGCCCTGGTCTCCCGCGCCTCCGACGCCGAGCCGATGCTCGCCCGGGTGGTCGGCAAGCACTGTGAGAGTGGTGACATTGTCGTCAAGGACGCGTTCCTGCCGGGTGACCTCGCGCCGGGCGATCTGATCGCCGTACCGGCGACCGGGGCGTACTGCCGGTCCATGGCCAGCAACTACAACCATGTGCCCCGGCCGCCGGTGCTCGCCGTGCGGGACGGGGCGGCCCGGGTCATCGTCCGGCGGGAGACCGAGGAGGATCTGCTGCGGCTCGATGTCGGGTGAGGCCCTCGGCGGTGTGGAAGATCTGTTGTTTTCCGGGCCGTGGAAATGAAATAGATGTCTCACGATCCGGACCAGGGGCAGAAAGTCCCGTCCGGTGAGTGAGACTGGTGGAACCCCGTGCTGGGTGAGAACCCGGACGGTAACCGGTTGGAAGACGAAACGAGGTCGGATGATGCGTACGCGTCCGCTGAAGGTGGCGCTGCTGGGCTGTGGAGTGGTCGGCTCAGAGGTGGCGCGCATCATGACGACGCACGCCGACGACCTCGCCCAGCGGATCGGCGCCCCGGTGGAGCTGGCCGGGGTCGCGGTACGGCGGCCCGCGAAGGTGCGGGAGGGGATCGACCCGGCGCTGGTCACCACCGACGCCACCGCCCTCGTCAAACGCGGGGACATTGATGTCGTCGTCGAGGTCATCGGGGGCATCGAGCCCGCCCGGACGCTGATCACCACCGCGTTCGCGCACGGCGCGTCCGTCGTCTCCGCCAACAAGGCGCTGCTCGCCCAGGACGGGGCCGCGCTGCACGCCGTCGCCGAGGAGCACGGCAAGGACCTGTACTACGAGGCCGCCGTCGCCGGTGCCATCCCGCTGATCCGCCCGCTGCGCGAGTCCCTCGCCGGCGACAAGGTCAACCGGGTCCTCGGGATCGTCAACGGGACCACCAACTTCATCCTCGACAAGATGGACTCGACGGGGGCCGGATACCAGGAGGCCCTGGACGAGGCCACCGCCCTCGGGTACGCGGAGGCCGACCCCACCGCCGATGTCGAGGGCTTCGACGCCGCCGCCAAGGCCGCCATCCTCGCCGGGATCGCCTTCCACACCCGCGTCCGGCTGGACGACGTCTACCGCGAGGGCATGACCGAGGTCACCGCCGCCGATTTCGCCTCCGCCAAGGAGATGGGCTGCACCATCAAGCTGCTCGCCATCTGCGAGCGGGCCGCCGACGGGGGCTCGGTCACCGCGCGCGTGCACCCGGCCATGATTCCGCTGACCCACCCGCTCGCCTCCGTGCGCGGCGCGTACAACGCGGTCTTCGTGGAGTCCGACGCCTCCGGCCAGCTGATGTTCTACGGGCCCGGTGCCGGTGGCGCGCCCACCGCCTCGGCCGTTCTCGGCGATCTCGTCGCCGTCTGCCGCAACCGCCTCGCGGGGTCCACCGGGCCCGGCGAGTCGGCGTATGCCGCGCTGCCCGTCTCGCCCATGGGCGAGGTCGTCACGCGCTACCACATCAGCCTCGACGTGGCCGACAAGCCGGGTGTCCTCGCCCAGGTGGCCACGGTGTTCGCCGAGCACGGGGTGTCGATCGACACCGTTCGGCAGCAGGGCAAGGACGGCGAGGCGTCCCTCGTCGTCGTCACCCATCGCGCGTCCGACGCCTCCCTCACCGGGACCGTCGAGGCGTTGCGCCAGCTCGACACCGTGCGGGGTGTCGCCAGCATCATGCGGGTTGAAGGAGAGTAACCAGCAATGACCCACCAGTGGCGCGGAATCATCGAGGAGTACCGGGACCGGCTGCCCGTCTCCGACAGCACGCCGGTCGTGACGCTCCGTGAGGGCGGTACGCCCCTCGTACCCGCGCAGGTGCTCTCCGAGCGCACGGGCTGCGAGGTCCACCTCAAGGTGGAGGGCGCCAATCCGACCGGGTCCTTCAAGGACCGCGGTATGACCATGGCGATCAGCAGGGCCAAGGAGGAGGGCGCGCAGGCGGTGATCTGCGCTTCCACCGGCAATACCTCCGCCTCCGCCGCCGCGTACGCCGTACGGGCTGGCATGGTCTCCGCCGTGCTCGTCCCGCAGGGCAAGATCGCCCTCGGCAAGATGGGCCAGGCGCTGGTCCACGGGGCGAAGATCCTCCAGGTCGACGGCAACTTCGACGACTGTCTGACGCTGGCCCGCTCGCTCAGCGAGAACTACCCGGTCGCGCTGGTCAACTCGGTCAACCCGGTCCGCATCGAGGGCCAGAAGACCGCCGCCTTCGAGATCGTCGACATGCTCGGCGACGCGCCCGACATCCATGTGCTCCCGGTCGGCAACGCGGGCAACATCACCGCCTACTGGAAGGGCTACCGGGAGTACGCCGCCGACGGCCCCGCCACCCGCACCCCCCGGATGTGGGGCTTCCAGGCGTCCGGCTCCGCGCCCATCGTGCGCGGCGAGGTCGTCAAGGACCCCTCGACCATCGCCACCGCCATCCGGATCGGCAACCCGGCCTCCTGGAGCCTCGCCCTCGCCGCCCGCGACGAGTCCGGCGGGTTCATCGACGAGGTGACGGACCGTGAGATCCTGCGCGCCTACCGGCTGTTGGCCGCGCAGGAGGGCGTCTTCGTCGAGCCCGCCTCCGCCGCGTCCGTCGCCGGTCTGCTCAAGGCCGCCGAGCGCGGCGAGGTCGACCCCGGCCAGCGGATCGTGTGCACGGTCACCGGCAATGGTCTGAAGGACCCCGACTGGGCCGTCGCCGGTGCCCCGCAGCCGGTCACCGTGCCGGTCGACGCGGCGGTGGCGGCGACCCGGCTGGGCCTGGCGTAAACGGCCCGTGAACGCCGGGTGGGCGCCCGGGGCGGTGTGTCCCGGGGGCTTACCCGCTGGGGGTTGCACGGGGGGCTTACGACACGCATCGTGCGCCTCCTGTGCGCCCTATGTCGCCCGGGAACCTTCCTTCGATAGGCTGTACTGAACCCGCCCGCCGCATATGCCGCGGTGCCGCGTCGTCCCCGCGGTCCGGTGCCCGGCCGCCGGCCGCCCCGGACGACGGCGGTCCACCGCGGCCGAGGGTCCGTCGTACGTCATCGAATGTCGTCGCATGTCATCGAGAGTGTCCTCGACAATCACGCAGCTCAAGGAGAGTCATCGAGCGATGGCCGGTCCCGCCTTCCGCGCCGCCGCCGTACGGGTGCGCGTCCCCGCCACCAGCGCCAACCTCGGTCCGGGCTTCGACGCCTTCGGCCTCGCGCTGGGGCTCTACGACGACGTTGTCGTCCGGGTGGCCGACTCCGGGCTGCACATCGACATCGCCGGCGAGGGCAGCGAGACCCTCCCGCGCGACGAGCACCATCTGCTCGTACGGTCCCTGCGCACCGCCTTCGACGTCCTGGGCGGGCAGCCGCGCGGACTGGAGATCGTCTGCGCCAACCGCATCCCGCACGGCCGGGGTCTCGGCTCCTCCTCCGCCGCCATCTGCGCCGGGATCGTCGCCGCGCGGGCGGTGACCATAGGCGGCGAGGCCCGCCTCGACGACACCGCGCTGCTGGAGCTGGCCACCGAGATCGAGGGCCACCCGGACAATGTCGCCGCCTGTCTGCTCGGCGGCTTCACCCTGTCCTGGATGGAGGCCGGCGCCGCCCGCGCGATCAGGATGGAGCCCTCGGATTCCATCGTTCCGGTGGTTTTCGTCCCCGGCCGGCCGGTGCTGACCGAGACCGCCCGCGGACTGCTGCCGCGCACCGTGCCGCATGTCGACGCCGCCACCAACGCGGGCCGCGCCGCACTGCTCGTCGAGGCCCTGACCAGGCGCCCCGAGCTGCTGCTGCCCGCCACCGAGGACCGGCTCCACCAGGAGTACCGCGCCCCGGCCATGCCCGACAGCGCGGCGCTGGTGGAGCGGCTGCGGGCGGACGGCGTCCCCGCCGTCATCTCCGGCGCCGGACCCACCGTGATGGCGCTGGCCGACCGGGACAGCGCCGACAAGGTCGAGGCCCTCGCCGGGGCCGACTGGGCCGCCAACCGGCTGAGCCTGGACCAGCAGGGAGCCTGTGTGCTGCCGCTCGCGACGACCGGCACCGATGCCGTCGATGCCGATTAGGGCCGAGCGGGGCATGCGATTGCCGGATGTGGAGAGGGGGAATGTTTGTTGGATCCGGTAGTGTTAATCTCAAGTCTGCACCCGACCCCACCATGGCGAGGTGCCTCGTGTCCCCGTCCGGGACAGACATCCTTCCGGGAGCCCCCCAAGCCGCACTGTGTCTCGTACTTCGTATGCGGGCAGTACGCCGTACGCCGACACTGAGCGGGCCGTCGGTGGGGGCACCCCCTCTGGGGGAGCTCCGGAACCGGTGCGACCACGCCTCGTGACACTGGGTGCCACGGCTGAGGAAGCGCCACTCACCAGAAATCTCTTCCGCCGCTTTGGCGGACCACCGCCCCGGCACGGTCCACATCGAACGGACCGAAGCCGGACAGCACAACCGGTCGCCGAGCCAGACAGGCCGACGTCCGCTCCAGGGAAGGACCCTTCGTGAGCGACACCACCGATCTGATGGGCGCACGTGTCGAGGAGACCGCTGCCGCGCCCGCCACGGACGCTTCCGCGCCTGCCACCGGTGCCGGCTCCCGGCGGCGCCGCGGTACCGGCCTTGAGGGCATGGTGCTGGCCGAGCTGCAACAGGTCGCATCCGGCCTCGGTATCAGGGGCACCGCGCGGATGCGCAAGAGCCAGCTGATCGAGGTCATCAAGGAGGCGCAGGCGTCCGGCGGGGCGGCCCCCAAGGCCGAGGCCACCGCCGAGACCAAGCCCAAGCGCCGCACCACCTCCAGGACCCGTACGGGCGACACCGCCGACGCGGCCGACAAGCCCGCGGCGAAGAAGGCGGAGCCGAAGGCCGAGGCCGCCGTCGAGCAGGCCGCGGGCCAGCAGCAGATCGAGATCCCCGGCCAGCCCTCCAAGGCCGCCTCCGGCGCCGAGCAGGCCGCCGAGGAGGCCCCGGCCGAGCGCCGGCGCCGCCGGGCCACCGCCGAGGCCGGCAGCCCCGAGACGGTCGCCGCCGAGGCCAAGAGCGAGCCGAAGGCCGAGACCCCCGTCCAGCAGCAGCCGCAGGGCGACGCCGGTGACGGCGGCGAGGGCCGCCGCCGCGACCGCCGTGAGCGCGGTCGTGACCGCGACCGGGACCGCGACCGCGACCGGGGCGACCGCGACCGCCGTGGCAACAAGGGCGAGGACCAGCAGGGCGGCCAGGGCCAGCAGCGCCAGCAGCAGCAGAGCCAGAGCGGCGGCCAGGGCGTCGGCAACCGCCAGCAGCAGCAGGACGACGACGACTTCGAGGGCGGCCGTCGCGGTCGCCGGGGCCGCTACCGGGACCGCCGGGGCCGTCGGGGCCGTGACGAGATCGGCACCAGCGAGCCGCAGCTCGCCGACGACGATGTCCTGATCCCGGTCGCCGGCATCCTCGACATCCTCGACAACTACGCCTTCATCCGTACCTCGGGCTATCTGCCGGGCCCCAACGATGTGTACGTCTCCCTCGCCCAGGTCCGCAAGAACGGCCTGCGCAAGGGCGACCACATCACCGGCGCGGTCCGCCAGCCCAAGGAGGGCGAGCGGCGCGAGAAGTTCAACGCGCTGGTCCGGCTGGACTCGGTCAACGGCATGGCCCCCGAACACGGCCGCGGTCGCCCCGAGTTCAACAAGCTGACCCCGCTCTACCCCCAGGACCGGCTCCGTCTGGAGACCGACCCGGGCGTGCTGACCACCCGGATCATCGATCTGGTCTCGCCCATCGGCAAGGGCCAGCGCGGTCTGATCGTGGCCCCGCCGAAGACCGGCAAGACCATGATCATGCAGGCCATCGCCAACGCGATCACGCACAACAACCCCGAGTGCCATCTGATGGTCGTCCTGGTCGACGAGCGTCCGGAAGAGGTCACCGACATGCAGCGGTCGGTCAAGGGCGAGGTCATCTCCTCGACCTTCGACCGCCCGGCCGAGGACCACACCACGGTCGCCGAGCTGGCCGTCGAGCGCGCCAAGCGCCTGGTGGAGCTGGGGCACGACGTGGTGGTGCTGCTGGACTCCATCACCCGTCTGGGCCGCGCCTACAACCTGGCGGCGCCCGCCTCCGGCCGCATCCTCTCCGGTGGTGTCGACTCGACCGCGCTGTACCCGCCGAAGCGGTTCTTCGGCGCGGCGCGCAACATCGAGGACGGCGGCTCGCTGACCATCCTGGCCACCGCGCTGGTCGACACCGGGTCCCGGATGGACGAGGTGATCTTCGAGGAGTTCAAGGGCACCGGCAACATGGAGCTGAAGCTCGACCGCAAGCTCGCGGACAAGCGGATCTTCCCGGCGGTGGACGTGGACGCGTCCGGTACGCGTAAGGAAGAGATCCTGCTCGGCGGCGAGGAACTGGCGGTCGTCTGGAAGCTGCGCCGGGTGCTGCACGCGCTGGACCAGCAGCAGGCGATCGAACTGCTGCTGGACAAGATGAAGCAGACGAAGTCGAACATCGAGTTCCTGATGCAGATCCAGAAGACGACGCCGACGCCGGGCAACGGCGACTAGTCGACGTCCGGCCGACGTCGTCGGCCGTGGGCGGTCGGTCCGTGGTCGATCGCGTCCGCGCGGCGGAGCCGTACATCCAGCACAGCCCCGCGCCCCGTTGAGGGCGTGCAGTGGCCGTCCCCTGACAGGGGGCGGCCACTGTGCTTGTTGTACGATCGGCGCCTTCCAAACTACTGATCCCTAGGGGGGACTTGAGTGGATACATCCGTGTCCGCGGGGGGTGAGGGGCGGCACAGACGGCGGATACGGTTCGCGGTGTCCGCCACCGCCGCCGCCCTCGCCGCGGCGCTCGGGGCCGCGCTGCTGACCTCGACCGCCGATGCCGCCGCTCCGCCCGTCCCGACGGGGGTGACCCCGGGCCCGACCACCGTGACCCGGGCCGAACTGGTCGACCGGGTGACCGGGGCCCTCGCCGAGGACGACCTTCCCGGGCAGGGCAACAAGACCTCGCTGAGCACCGGCGGCAGTGTCGCCGGGGGCAAGGAGGCGAAGATCATCGGTGGCACCACCACCGGGATCACCTCCGCCCCCTGGATGGCCCAGCTCTGGTACTTCGACGACCGCGGCACCACCGGCACCGCCGACGACATCGGCTTCTTCTGCGGCGGCGCGGTCGTGTCGCCCACGAAGATCCTCACCGCCGCGCACTGCGTCAAGGGCTACAACTGGTACGCCAACGGCACCGTCATCACCGACACCGCCAAGCTTCCGACCGACACCGGCACCGACGGCACCGTCCGCCTGCCGCTGCGCCAGTGGCAGCACCCGTCCTACAACGCCAGGACGCTCGACAACGACATCGCGGTCATCACGCTGGACATCCCGGTGAAGTCCAAGCCGATCCCGATGACGACGGCCGGGGACACCGCCTCGTACGCCGCCGGGACCAGTGCCAAGGTCTACGGGTGGGGCCGGACCAGCTCGACCAGTGACGAGATCTCGCCGCTGCTGAAGACGGCGACCCTGCCCCTCCAGTCCGACACCACCTGCACGCGCGCCTGGGGCACGGAGTTCGTCAAGGGGCACATGGTGTGCGCGGGCAAGCCCGCGACCGGCAGCGACACCGGCACCGTCAGCGCCTGCAACGGCGACTCCGGGGGGCCGCTGGTGGTCAACAACCGGATCATCGGCGTCGTCTCCTGGGGCGTGGAGGACTGTGTGGCCAGGGGCGCGTACAGCGTCTTCACCAAGGTCACCTCCTATGTCGGCGCCGTCTATCCGCGGATCGACGACAGCAACCTCAGCCGGGACAGCCGCGCCGACATGTGGGTGCGCAAGTCGGCCGACAAGATGGGCTACTCCAAGGCGTCCAAGGGCACCACGTTCGACGCGCGCGAGGAGTTGGGCACCTGGGACGGGGTGAACAAGGTCCTCCAGACCGACCTCGACCGCGACGGCTTCCAGGACATCGTCTACCGGCGCAGCAGCGACGGCGATGTCTTCTGGAGGCACTATGTGCCCGCCTCGGACAAGGAGGTCACCACCAAGCTCGCCGACAACTGGAAGACCCGCACCCAGATCGTCGTGCCCGGCGATGTCACTGGCGACTACCTGCCCGACCTGCTCTCCGTGGACTCCGGCGGCGTGCTGTGGATCTACCCCGGCAAGGGCAACGGCACCTTCTCGCCGCGCGTCAGGTTCGGCGGCGGCTGGAGCCAGTACAACGTGCTCCTCGGCCACGGCGACTTCACCGGCGACGGCCGGACCGATCTGATCGCCCGCGCCAGGACCGGCAGCGCCGTCTACCTCTACAAGGGCACCGGCAAGTCCGGCTCCGCCGCCTTCTCGGCCCGGATCAAGGTCCGCACCTGGAGCGGCTTCAACGCCTTCGACGCCGTCGGTGACATCACCGGCGACGGCAGGGCCGACCTGCTGGCCCGTACGCCCGCCGGGACGCTGTCCCTGTACCCGGGCACCGGCAAGGCGAACAGCGAGATCTTCGCCACAGCCATCACGATCGGTACGGACTTCAAGCAGTACGACATCTTCGGCTGAACCCGCAGGTGAGCGGGGTCTACCCCGCCGACCTGGCTACTCCCTGTGCCCATCGCCCCCGGCGGTGGGCACAGTGCGTCGTGCAACCCTGTGCCGAGTTTCCCCGTCTGACCGTACGGAGCACGATGGAGACGGGGCCGTACCCGGTGTCGTCGGAGCACGCCCCGCCCGCCCTGTCCGTCACCTCTGGGGGTCACCGACCGGACGAGAACCGAGGAGCACATGTCTGCCGAGAGCACGCCGGGATCCGGCATACCGGGCCCACCCGGCTCCAGCGGTCACCGTCGCCGGGCGAAGGGGCGCCGCCGCAAGCGCCGCAGCACGGGGGTGCACATCGCGGCCTGGGTGGCGGCCGGCATCGTCCTCCTCGGCGGCACCGGCGCCGGGTACGTCTACTTCAAGCTCAACGGCAACCTCAAGAGCGTCAACATCGACCAGGCCCTCGGCTCCGACCGGCCCGTCAAGGTCGACGACGGCTCGCAGAACGTCCTGGTCCTCGGCTCGGACACCCGCTCCGGCGACAACCAGCAGCTCGGCGGCGGTGAGGATGACGGCAGCGCCCGCTCCGACACCGCGATGATCGTGCATGTCTACGAGGGCCGTAAGTCGGCCAGCGTCGTCTCCATCCCCCGCGACACCCTGATCGACCGCCCGGAGTGCACCGACACCGACGGCACCACCCATCAGGCGGCCGACGGCGTGATGTTCAATTCCGCGTACTCCACCGGCGGCGCCGCCTGCGCGGTGAAGACCGTCGAGACGCTCACCGGCATCCGGATGGACCATTACCTGGAGGTCGACTTCAGCGGCTTCGAGAAGCTGGTCGACGAACTCGGCGGGGTCGAGGTCACCACCACCGAGGCCATCAGCGACGCCGACAGCCATCTCGACCTCCCGGCCGGCACCCATCAGCTCACCGGCGAGCAGGCCCTCGCCCTGGTCCGCACCCGGCACGGCGTGGGCGACGGCTCCGACCTCGGCCGGATCCAGCTCCAGCAGGCGTTCGTCAAGGCGCTGGTCGAGCAGGTCAAGAGCATCGGCCTGTTCACCAACCCGACCCGGCTCTACGCGCTCGCCGACACCGCCACCAAGACCGTCACCACCGACTCCGACCTGGGCTCGGTCGACGCCCTGATGTCCTGGGCCAACGGTCTGAAATCCATCGGCTCCTCCAACATGGACATGGTCACCATGCCGGTCCAGTACGACCCCGCCGACCTCAACCGCGTCCTGCTGGACGAGGCGAAGGCGGACCAGGTGTGGGCCGCCCTGAAGGCCGACAAGCCGATCCCGAAGTCGGCGACCGAGGACACGGCCACGGGGCAGGCGGACGGGGTCGTGGCGCCGTAGACGCCCCGGGCGCCGGTGCCCCGCCAGGCCCCCGGCGACCGGGCGGAATAGAAGACCGCAACCCCCGGTTTTGGGGGATGGCCCCAGTCCTGGCAGACTGGACCGTCGGCCCCGGTTCACGCCCCGCACCCCGCGGCGGCGACCCGGTGCCCTCCCGAAACTAGGAGACACCTTGAAGCGCGACATCCACCCCGAGTACGTCGAGACGCAGGTCAGCTGCACCTGTGGCGCGTCGTTCACCACCCGCAGCACCATCGAGTCCGGCACCGTCCGGGCCGAGGTCTGCTCCGAGTGCCACCCGTTCTACACGGGCAAGCAGAAGATCCTCGACACCGGTGGCCGTGTGGCCCGCTTCGAGGCCCGCTTCGGCAAGGCCGCCGGCTCCAAGAAGTAGCGAGCCCCCTAGGGCCTGCCCGGCGGATCCTGTCGAGACGCGGGTCCTGGCACGCACATCTGCGGCGTTGTCGTCAGTCGCCGACGCTCCGCGTCGACTCCTTCCTCCGCCTTGCAGATGCACGCACCAGGACCCGCTCCCCGGCACCGACAGGTGCGGCGGATCTCCTCCGACTTGATCCGCCGGGCAGGCCCTAGCGCCGGTCCACGGTCACGCCCCCGCCCGGGGTGTACCGGGACCGGCGTTTTTGGTCGCCCGCCCCTTCTTCACCGTCGTACACACAGGAGCCCAAGATGTTCGAGGCCGTCGAGGAGCTGGTCGGGGAGCATGCCGACCTGGAGCACAAGCTCGCGGACCCCTCGGTCCACGCCGATCAGGCCCATGCGCGCAAGCTCAACAAGCGCTACGCCGAGCTGACCCCGATCGTCGCCACCTACCGCTCCTGGAAGGCGTCCGGTGACGACATCGACACCGCGCGTGAGCTGGCGGCCGACGATTCCGACTTCGCGGCCGAGGTGAAGGACCTGGAGAAGCAGCGCGAGGAGCTGACCGAGAAGCTGCGGCTGCTGCTGGTCCCGCGCGACCCCAGCGACGACAAGGATGTGATCCTGGAGATCAAGGCGGGCGCCGGCGGCGACGAGTCCGCCCTGTTCGCCGGGGATCTGCTGCGGATGTATCTGCGCTACGCCGAGCGCGTCGGCTGGAAGACCGAGATCATCGACGCCACCGAGTCCGAGCTGGGCGGCTACAAGGACGTCCAGGTCGCGGTGAAGACCCGGGGCCAGATCGAGCCCGGCCACGGGGTGTGGGCGCGGCTGAAGTACGAGGGCGGGGTGCACCGGGTGCAGCGGGTGCCGGCCACCGAGTCGCAGGGCCGCATCCACACCTCCGCCGCCGGGGTGCTGGTCACGCCCGAGGCCGAGGAGGTGGATGTGGAGATCAATCCGAACGATCTGCGGATCGACGTCTACCGGTCCTCCGGGCCCGGCGGGCAGTCCGTCAACACCACCGACTCCGCCGTCCGCATCACCCATATCCCGACCGGGGTCGTCGCTTCCTGCCAGAACGAGAAGAGCCAGCTCCAGAACAAGGAGCAGGCGATGCGTATCCTGCGCTCCAGGCTGCTGGCCGCGGCCCAGGAGGAGGCGGAGAAGGAGGCCGCCGACGCCCGCCGCAGCCAGGTCCGCACCGTCGACCGCTCCGAGAAGATCCGTACGTACAACTTCCCGGAGAATCGGCTCTCGGACCATCGCGTCGGCTTCAAGGCGTACAACCTGGACCAGGTCCTGGACGGCGACCTCGACGCGGTGATCCAGGCGTGCGTGGACGCGGACTCGGCGGCCAAGCTGGCGGCGGCGTAACACCGCACCAGGCGGACAGAGCAGCAGACGGAACGGCGATCGAGTACGACGACGGAGGACGGGCGTGCAGCAGTCATTCGGGGGGCGGCCCCCCAGCCCCCGCAGCGTGCTGCTCGCGGAGGTGGCCCAGGCCACCCAGCGGCTGGCCGACGCCGGCGTGCCCTCGCCCCGCACCGACGCGGAGGAGCTGGCCGCGTTCGTGCACGGGGTGAAGCGGGGCGCGCTGCACACCGTGCGGGACGCCGACTTCGACGCCCGGTACTGGGAGGTCATCGCCCGCCGGGAGCAGCGTGAGCCGCTCCAGCACATCACCGGGCTCGCCTACTTCCGCTATCTGGAACTCCAGGTGGGGCCCGGGGTGTTCGTGCCCCGCCCGGAGACCGAGTCGGTGGTCGGCTGGGCCATAGACGCGGTACGGGCGATGGATGTGGTCGAGCCCGCCATCGTCGATCTGTGCACCGGCTCCGGTGCCATCGCGCTGGCCCTCGCCCAGGAGGTGCCGCGCTCCCGGGTGCACGCCGTGGAGCTGTCCGAGGACGCCCTGGTGTGGACCCGCAAGAACGTCGAGGGCTCCCGGGTCGAGCTGCGCCAGGGCAACGCCCTCACCGCCTTCCCCGACCTCGACGGCCAGATCGACCTGGTGATCTCCAACCCGCCCTACATCCCCCTCACCGAGTGGGAGTACGTGGCGCCCGAGGCCCGGGACTACGATCCCGATCTCGCCCTGTTCTCCGGCGAGGACGGCCTCGATCTGATCCGCGGGCTGGAGCGCACCGCGTTCCGGCTGCTGCGGCCCGGCGGGGTCGTCGTCATCGAGCACGCCGACACCCAGGGCGGCCAGGTGCCGTGGATCTTCACCGAGGAGCGGGGCTGGGCCGACGCCGCCGACCACCCCGACCTCAACAACCGCCCCCGCTTCGCCACCGCCCGCAAGGCACTGCCGTGAGCACCCACCCGACCCGCACCCCTTCATTCCCGCAGTTCGCGTACCGCGTGTACGTCCGCTTCGAGGAGGCCCGCTAGATATGGCACGGCGCTACGACACCAATGACGCGACCGACCGGGTGACCGGTCTGCGCGAGGCCGGGTCCGCCGTCCGCCGTGGCGAGCTGGTGGTCCTCCCCACCGACACCGTGTACGGCATCGGCGCCGACGCCTTCTCCGCCGAGGCCGTCGCCGATCTCCTGGAGGCCAAGGGCCGGGGCCGCAATATGCCCACCCCCGTCCTCATCGGCTCCCCGAACACCCTGCACGGCCTCGTCACCGACTTCTCCGAACTGGCCTGGGAACTGGTCGACGCGTTCTGGCCGGGCGCCCTCACCCTGGTCGCCCGGCACCAGCCGTCCCTCCAGTGGGACCTGGGCGACACCCGGGGCACGGTCGCGGTCCGGATGCCGCTGCACCCCGTCGCCATCGAACTGCTCACCGCGGTCGGCCCGATGGCCGTCTCCTCCGCCAACCTCACCGGCCACCCGGCGCCGGAGGACTGCGACGCCGCGCAGCAGATGCTCGGCGACTCCGTCTCGGTCTATCTCGACGGCGGCCCCACCCCCGGCATCGTCCCGTCCACCATCGTGGACGTCTCCCGCCCGGTGCCGGTGCTGCTGCGCGAGGGCGCGCTCTCGCCCGAGGAGCTGCGCAAGGTCGTACCCGACCTTGAGGTGGCCAATTGACAGCCCCTGACGCGGGGCGTGGCATAGGCAACGGGGAACGTGCGGCGGAGATCACCACCACCTTCGTGGGGCTGCCGCGCGACAGCTTCCGGATCCTCCACGTCAGTACCGGCAATGTGTGCCGCTCGCCCATCACCGAGCGGCTGACCCGGCATTACCTGAGTCAGCGGCTCGGGGTCCTGGGCGGCGGGCTGATCGTGGAGAGCGCCGGCACCTGGGGCCATGAAGGGGCGCCCATGGAGGCCAACGCCGAGGCGGTGCTGGCCGACTTCGGCGCGGACGCCTCCGGCTTCACCGGGCGCGAACTCCTCGACGAGCACGTCATCATGGCCGATCTGGTGCTCACCGCGACCCGGGACCACCGGGCGCAGGTGATCTCCATGGGCCACTCGGCGGGCCTGCGCACCTTCACCCTGAAGGAGTTCACCCGCCTGGTGCGGGCCATCGACCCGGCGACCCTGCCCTCCCTGGAGGACGGAGTGGTCGTCCGCGCCCGCGCCCTGGTCCGGGCCGCGGCCGCGCTCCGCGGCTGGCTCCTCGCCCCGACCGCCGAGGCGGACGAGGTCTACGACCCGTACGGGGCGCCCCTGCCCTTCTTCCGCTCCATCGGCGACGAGATACACCAGGCGCTGGACCCGGTGGTGACGGCCCTCACCGGGGTGGCGGCCCACGGCCCCCGGGGCACCCGGCCGTAACCCGTAGGGCCGCCACCCGCAAGCGGCCCGCCGGGCCCCGGCCTACATTGGACGTACGTCAGTCAGTCCCGACGTGCGGAGCGGATCATGACGGTCATCCATGAGTCAGGGGCCGATGTTCTGCGGCGGCGCGATCCCGAGCTGGCCGAGGTGCTCCTCGGTGAGCTGGCCCGGCAGTCGACCACGCTCCAGCTGAACGCCGCCGAGAACTTCGCCTCGCCCGCCGTGCTGGCCGCGCTGGGCTCGCCGCTGGCCAACAAGTACGCCGAGGGATATCCGGGCGCCCGGTACCACGGGGGCTGCGAGATCGTCGATGTCGCGGAGCGGATCGCGGTGGACCGGGCGCGGTCGCTGTTCGGGGCGGCCCACGCCAATGTGCAGCCGTACTCCGGCTCTTCGGCGGTCCTCGCCGCCTACGCCGCCCTGCTGAGCCCCGGGGACACGGTGCTCGCCCTCGGGCTCGCCCACGGCGGCCATCTCACCCATGGCTCACCGGCCAACTTCTCCGGCCGGTGGTTCACCTTCCACGGGTACGGGGTGGATCCGGGGACCGGCCTCGTCGACCACGCCCAGGTCCGGGCCCTCGCGCTGGCCCACCGCCCCCGGGCGATCGTCTGCGGCTCCATCTCCTACCCCCGCCACCTTGACTACGCGCTCTTCCGGGAGATCGCCGACGAGGTGGGCGCCTATCTCATCGCCGACGCCGCCCATCCGGCCGGGCTGGTCGCCGGGGGAGCGGCGCCCAGTCCGGTGCCGTACGCCGATGTGGTGTGCGCCACGACCCACAAGGTGCTGCGCGGGCCGCGCGGCGGGATGCTGCTGTGCGGCCCCGAGCTGGCCGAGCGGGTGGACCGGGCGGTGTTCCCCTTCACCCAGGGCGGGGCGCAGATGCACACCATCGCCGCGAAGGCGGTGGCCTTCGGTGAGGCGGCGGCCCCGTCCTTCACCGCCTACGCCCACCAGGTCGTCGCCAACGCCCGGGTACTGGCCGCCGGGCTGGCCGCGGAGGGGATGACGGTCGTCACCGGGGGCACCGACACCCATCTGATCGCCGCCGACCCGGCCCCGCTCGGCGTCGACGGCCGTACCGCCCGGGGCCGGCTGGCCGCCGCCGGGATGATCCTGGACTGCTGCCCGCTGCCCCGCGGCAACGGCCGGGGGCTGCGGCTGGGGACGGCGGCGGTGACCACCCAGGGGATGGGCGAGGAGGAGATGGCCCGGATCGCCAGGCTGCTGGTGAGCGCGGTACGCGGACGCGGCGACGGCGCCCGGACCCGGGACGAGGTGCGGGACCTGGCCGCCGCCTTCCCGCCCTACCCCCGATGAACGGGCCGGGTCACCCGGGGGCGTACGCGCTCTCGGGTGCACGGGCGGACACCTTCACGGGCGCTCGTCCGTTACCACCTTGCACACCGGTACACCCCGTCGTGACCACCGTGCACTGCACAAGGCGACAATTCTGCACAGCGATACGTGCAACCATCGTCGCTACCCGGAAGTCCCCACTCATATGCGTCCCTCGCTAGGGTGTGGGGCTGTGATGGCCAGCGAGACCTGTGGGGAAGCCCGTGCGTGAATACCTGCTGACGCTCTGCATCACGGCCGCGGTGACGTATCTGCTGACAGGGCCGGTACGGAAGTTCGCGATCGTGGCCGGGGCGATGCCGGAGATCCGGGCCCGGGACGTCCACCGGGAACCGACCCCGCGGCTCGGCGGTATCGCCATGTTCTTCGGCCTGTGCGCGGGCCTGCTGGTCGCCGACCACCTCACCAACCTCAACCAGGTCTTCGAGAAGTCGAACGAGCCAAGAGCGCTGCTCAGCGGCGCCGCGCTGATCTGGCTGATCGGCGTCCTGGACGACAAGTTCGAGATCGACGCCCTGATCAAGCTCGGCGGGCAGATGATCGCCGCCGGTGTGATGGTGATGCAGGGTCTGACGATTCTGTGGCTGCCCATCCCCGGTATCGGCACGGTCGCGCTGACCCAGTGGCAGGGCACCCTGCTCACCGTCGCCCTGGTCGTGATCACCATCAACGCGGTCAACTTCGTGGACGGCCTGGACGGCCTCGCGGCCGGCATGGTGTGCATCGCGGCGGCGGCCTTCTTCATGTACGCCTACCGGATCTGGTACTCGTACGGCATCGAGGCCGCCGCCCCGGCCACGCTGTTCGCGGCCGTGCTGATGGGGATGTGCCTGGGCTTCCTGCCGCACAACATGCATCCGGCGCGGATCTTCATGGGGGACTCGGGGTCGATGCTGATCGGCCTGGTGCTGGCGGCCAGCGCGATCTCGGTGACCGGGCAGGTCGACCCGGATGTGATGAACCTGTTCTCCGGCTCGGAGCGCAACACCGTGCACCAGACGGTGCCGGTCTACATCCCCCTGCTGCTCCCGCTCACCATCATCGCCATCCCGGCCGCCGATCTGATCCTGGCGATCGTGCGGCGCACCTGGCGCGGGCAGTCGCCGTTCGCCGCGGACCGGGGGCATCTGCACCACCGGCTGCTGGAGATCGGCCACTCGCACAGCCGCTCCGTGCTGATCATGTACTTCTGGTCGGCGCTGATCGCCTTCGGGGCGCTGACGTACTCCGTGAACTCCGCGTCCATGTGGATTGTGCTCGCCGTGGTGGTACTGAGCGCGCTCGGTCTGGTGCTGCTTCTGCTGCCGAGGTTCACCCCGCGCGCCCCGCGCTGGGCGGAGTCCTTCGTCCCGCCGCGCTACCGGCGCCGCCGGGCGGCCGAGGGGCTGCTGGAAGCGGAGGCGGAGGCCGGGGCGGAGACGTACGCCGGCGAGCCGGCGGTCGAGCCGGAGCCGGTGCCCGTCGCCGCCGGGGCGGCCGGGGCCACCGCGACCACGACGCGGGTGAACGGGGTCAATGGAGCGACCGCGCTCGGCCCCCGTTCGCGGCTCCTGGATCGGCGCAAAGCCGGGTCGTCCCGCTGACGCCGAACCTGTGGCGAAGGTAAGAATCTGACTAGAGCATTGCCAATTCATGGGAGAACCCGCGGGTGACGAAGCGGACCAATACCAGACAAGTCCCCGCTCTGGTTGCACAGACGTGCAGATTCACTCTCATGTGTGACACCGGGCACACCGGCAGGTAAAGACCTCATCAAATAGTTTGTGATACCGTTCACGAGAACCCGGGATAGGGCCGAAGGACCGTAGTGCGACGGTCCATTGGCGTGAGTTTCCCGCTCGGCCCGGGACTACGCTCGTCCATGACGACACCCCTGCCCCACTGTGAAAAAGCGGAGTTGCCGCCATGCCGTCCAATGACGCCCGGATGCTCATCCATGCCGCCGTTCCCACGGCCGCCGTGGGTGCCGTCGCCGCCGTGGTCGGTGGAGTGATCGCGGATGGCAAGGGCGCCCTCGGGGCCGCAGTGGCCGCGCTGGTGACGATCCTCTTCATGGGGATCGGGCTGCTCGTCCTCCAGAGGACCGCGAAATCGCTTCCGCATCTCTTCCAGGCCATGGGTCTGATGCTCTACGCGACCCAGATCCTGCTGCTCTTCGTCTTCCTCGCCGCGTTCCGGGACACCACGCTGTTCAATCCGCGCGCCTTCGCGATCACCCTGGTCGCGACGACGCTCGCGTGGATCGGCGCGCAGACCTACGCGCACATGAAGTCCAAGATCCTCTATGTCGAACCCGAGTCCTCGACGGCCGCCCAGCCCGAGAAGACAGGCCCCTCGTCGTGAGGGGTAGGGCCGGGATAAGGACGCGTTCGACAAGCTGCTATCGTCCGGTGCCAACTGCGGCACAGCGGGCGCGGGCATTCGAGCTGACGCCTGTTCCATCGCGAGGCTCGACGCCGAACCGCCGCCCCCACACCAGAAACACCAGTCCCGTGCCGAACCGCGGCCCTGCGCCGCGCCGACACAACGAGGTTGCCGTACCCATGCGCCACGCTGAAGGAGCCCGCGGTGAGTGCTGACCCGACGCAGGTGCTCGCCTTCGAGACCGACTGCCAGATCTTCACCGATTGTGGTTTTCCGGCTCCCGGCCTGCACTCGTTCCTGTTCGAACCCATCTGGGGCGACGCGAACAGCAACCTGTACTTCAACAAGACGATGCTGCTGGCACTGGTCAGCACCATCGTCGTCCTCGGGTTCTTCTGGGCCTCGTTCCGCAAGCCGAAGGTCGTTCCGGGCAAGCTCCAGATGGTCGCCGAGGCCGGCTACGACTTCATCCGCCGCGGCGTGGTCTACGAGACCATCGGCAAGAAGGAGGGCGAGAAGTACGTTCCGCTGATCGTCTCGCTCTTCTTCTTCATCTGGATCATGAACATCTGGGCCATCGTCCCGGTCGCCCAGTTCCCGGTGACCTCGATCATCGCCTACCCCGCGGCGCTGGCACTGATCGTCTACGTGCTGTGGGTCTCCCTGACCTTCAAGCGCCACGGCTTCGTCGGGGCCTTCAAGAACTTCACGGGCTACAACAAGGACCTCGGCGCCGTGCTGCCGCTGGCCATGCTCATCGAGTTCTTCTCGAACCTGCTGGTCCGCCCGTTCACCCACGCGGTCCGGCTCTTCGCGAACATGTTCGCCGGACACACCCTGCTGCTGCTCTTCACCATCGCGAGCTGGTACCTGTTCAACGGCATCGGCATCGCCTACGCGAGTGTCTCCTTCCTCATGGTCCTGGTGATGACGGTCTTCGAGCTGTTCGTCCAGGCCCTTCAGGCGTATGTGTTCGTCCTCCTGACCTGCACCTTCATTCAGGGCGCGCTCGCCGAGCACCACTGAGCGCGCAGCCCGGCCCCACCCCCTAGAAACCCCCCGAGGCGTCCGGTGGCCAACCCCCACCGGTCCGTAAAAGAAGAAGGAAGAACTGGCATGTCCCAGACTCTTGCCGCTGTTTCCGGCTCGCTCGGCTCCATCGGCTACGGCCTCGCCGCGATCGGTCCCGGCGTCGGCGTCGGCATCATCTTCGGTAACGGCACCCAGGCCCTGGCCCGGCAGCCCGAGGCGGCCGGTCTGATCCGCGCCAACCAGATCCTCGGCTTCGCCTTCTGTGAGGCGCTCGCCCTCATCGGCCTGGTCATGCCGTTCGTCTACGGCATCTGATCGTTCCGGCAACGACCAGCCCACTAGACGAAAGGCAATGACATGAGCCAGCTGCTCATTCTGGCGGCCGAGGGGGAGACGCAGAGTCCTCTCATCCCGCCCGTTCCCGAGCTTGTCGTCGGCCTGCTCGCCTTCGTCATCGTCTTCGGCTTCCTCGCCAAGAAGCTCCTCCCGAACATCAACAAGGTTCTGGAAGAGCGCCGCGAGGCCATCGAGGGCGGTATCGAGAAGGCCGAGGCCGCCCAGACCGAGGCCCAGAGCGTGCTGGAGCAGTACAAGGCCCAGCTCGCCGAGGCCCGGCACGAGGCCGCGCGACTGCGTCAGGAGGCGCAGGAGCAGGGTGCCACCCTCATCGCCGAGATGCGGGCGGAGGGCCAGCGGCAGCGCGAGGAGATCGTCGCCGCCGGTCACACCCAGATCGAGGCCGACCGCAAGGCCGCCGCGTCCGCGCTGCGCCAGGACGTCGGCAAGCTCGCCACCGACCTGGCCGGCAAGCTCGTCGGCGAGTCCCTTGAGGACCACGCCCGGCAGAGCCGTGTGATCGACCGCTTCCTCGATGAGCTCGAGGAGAAGGCCGAGGCGGCTCGATGAACGGCGCGAGCCGCGACGCCCTGGCCGCCGCACGCGAGCGACTCGACGCGCTGACGGACTCCACGTCGGTGGATGCCGCCCGGCTCGGCGAGGAGCTGGCGGCCGTCACCGCGCTGCTCGACCGCGAGGTCTCGCTGCGTCGGGTCCTGACCGACCCGGCGCAGTCCGGCGAGGCCAAGGCCGACCTGGTCCAGCGGCTGCTCGGCAGCCAGGTCGGCGGCGAGACCGCGGACCTGGTGTCCGGCATGGTCCGCGCCCGCTGGTCGCAGACCCGCGATCTGGTGGACGCGGTGGAGGAGCTGGCGAACACCGCCGACCTCACCGCCGCCCAGCGGCGCGGCACGCTCGACGCCGTCGAGGACGAGCTGTTCCGGTTCGGCCGGATCATCGCCTCCAGCACCGGGCTGCGCGCCGCGCTCACCGACCGCAAGGCCACCGCCACCGCCAAGAGCGAGCTGCTGGGCACGCTGCTGGGCGGCCGGGCCGACGCCGTCACCGAGCGGCTCGTCACCCGTCTGGTCACCGTGCCGCGTGGACGTAGCCTGGAAGCAGGGCTCGACTCCCTGTCCAAGCTCGCCGCCGACCGCCGCAGCCGGATGGTCGCGGTGGTCACCTCGGCGGTTCCGCTGAGCGACCAGCAGAAGCAGCGTCTGGGCCAGGCCCTGGCGGCGCTCTACGGCCACCAGATGCATCTGAACCTCGATGTCGACCCCGAGGTCGTCGGCGGGATCCGGGTGCAGATCGGTGACGACGTCATCAACGGCTCCATCGCGGACCGTATCGAGGACGCGGCGCGGCGCCTGGCGGGCTGAACCCCCGCCGCAACTGAACAAGCAGAGCAGTACCTGAGTAGTACCGGAGCAGTAATGACGGCCCATGTTGGGCCGTGCAGAGGATTCACCTCTTTCAGGGGGGAGTCCCCATCCCCCCAAGTGAAACTTCGGGCCCAACAAGGAGAGCAGGGAACCCAGATGGCGGAGCTCACGATCCGGCCGGAGGAGATCCGGGACGCACTGGAGACCTTCGTCCAGTCGTACCAGCCGGACGCGGCCTCGCGCGAGGAGGTCGGTACGGTCACCCTTGCCGGCGACGGCATCGCGAAGGTCGAGGGGCTTCCCTCGGCCATGGCCAACGAACTGCTGAAGTTCGAGGACGGCACCCTCGGCCTCGCGCTCAACCTCGAAGAGCGCGAGATCGGTGCCATCGTCCTCGGTGAGTTCAGCGGCATCGAGGAGGGCCAGCCGGTGCAGCGCACCGGTGAGGTGCTGTCCGTCGCCGTCGGCGAGGGCTACCTCGGCCGCGTTGTCGACCCGCTCGGCAACCCGATCGACGGCCTCGGCGAGATCGAGACGTCCGGCCGCCGCGCCCTTGAACTGCAGGCCCCCACGGTCATGCAGCGCAAGTCGGTGCACGAGCCGATGGAGACCGGCTACAAGGCCGTCGACGCGATGACCCCGATCGGCCGCGGCCAGCGCCAGCTGATCATCGGTGACCGCCAGACCGGCAAGACCGCCCTGGCCGTCGACACGATCATCAACCAGCGGGACAACTGGCGCTCCGGCGACCCGAAGAAGCAGGTCCGCTGCGTCTACGTCGCCATCGGCCAGAAGGGCTCGACCATCGCCTCCGTGCGTGGCGCCCTGGAGGACGCCGGCGCGCTGGAGTACACCACGATCGTCGCCGCCCCGGCGTCCGACCCGGCCGGCTTCAAGTACCTGGCGCCCTACACCGGCTCGGCCATCGGCCAGCAGTGGATGTACGAGGGCAAGCACGTCCTGATCATCTTCGACGACCTCTCCAAGCAGGCCGACGCCTACCGCGCCGTTTCCCTGCTGCTGCGCCGCCCGCCGGGCCGTGAGGCGTACCCGGGTGACGTCTTCTACCTGCACTCCCGGCTCCTGGAGCGCTGCGCCAAGCTCTCCGACGAGATGGGCGCCGGCTCGATGACCGGTCTGCCGATCGTCGAGACCAAGGCCAACGACGTCTCGGCGTTCATCCCGACCAACGTCATCTCCATCACCGACGGCCAGTGCTTCCTGGAGTCGGACCTGTTCAACGCCGGTCAGCGCCCCGCGCTGAACGTGGGTATCTCCGTCTCCCGAGTCGGTGGATCCGCCCAGCACAAGGCGATGCGCCAGGTCTCCGGCCGACTGCGCGTGGACCTCGCCCAGTTCCGTGAGCTGGAGGCGTTCGCCGCCTTCGGTTCCGACCTGGACGCCGCGTCCAAGGCGCAGCTGGAGCGGGGGCAGCGGATGGTCGAGCTGCTCAAGCAGCCCCAGTACCAGCCGATGGCCACCGAGGACCAGGTCGTCTCCGTCTGGGCCGGCACCAACGGCCGGATGGACGAGGTACCGGTCGCCGACATCCGCCGCTTCGAGAAGGAGCTGCTGGAGTACCTGCACCGCAAGGAGCAGGGCCTGATGACCTCCATCAAGGAGGGCGCCAAGATGTCGGACGACACCATCCAGGCGATCGACGACGCCGTTGCCGAGTTCAAGAAGCAGTTCGAGACCTCGGACGGCAAGCTGCTCGGCGAGGACGCCCCGTCCGCCGCCAAGTGACGTAAGGAAGGGACCTGACTCATGGGAGCCCAGCTCCGGGTCTACAAGCGTCGCATCCGTTCCGTCACCGCGACCAAGAAGATCACCAAGGCGATGGAGATGATCGCCGCCTCGCGCGTCGTCAAGGCGCAGCGCAAGGTGGCGGCCTCCACCCCGTACGCGCAGGAACTGACGCGTGCGGTCACGGCGGTCGGCACCGGGTCGAACACCAAGCACCCGCTGACCACCCAGGCCGAGACGGTCACCCGGGCCGCGGTGCTGCTGCTGACCAGCGACCGCGGTCTGGCCGGTGCCTTCAACTCCAACGCCATCAAGGCGGCGGAGCAGCTGACCGAGCGCCTGGAGCGCGAGGGCCGGCAGGTCGACACGTACATCGTCGGCCGGCGTGGGCTGGCCCACTACAACTTCCGTGAGCGCAACGTCGCGGAGTCGTGGTCGGGCTTCACCGACGACCCGACGTACGCGGACGCGAAGAAGGTCGCCGTTCCGCTGATCGAGGCCATCGAGCGGGACACGGCCGACGGCGGGGTGGACGAGCTCCACATCGTCTACACCGAGTTCATCTCGATGATGACGCAGACGGCGGCCGGCTCCCGCCTGCTGCCCCTCAGCCTCGACGAGGTGGCCGAGGAGTCGTCCACCAAGGGCGAGATCCTTCCGCTGTACGACTTCGAGCCGTCGGCGGAGGACGTTCTCGACGCCCTGCTGCCGCGCTATGTGGAGAGCCGTATCTACAACGCGCTGCTCCAGTCGGCCGCCTCCAAGCACGCCGCCACGCGGCGCGCGATGAAGTCGGCCACCGACAACGCGGGAGACCTCATCACCTCGCTCTCCCGACTTGCCAACGCGGCCCGACAGGCCGAAATCACCCAGGAAATCAGCGAGATCGTCGGTGGCACCGCAGCCCTGGCCGACGCGACCGCGGGGAGTGACAAGTAATGACGACGACAGTTGAATCGGCCGTTGCCACGGGCCGCGTCGCCCGGGTCATCGGCCCGGTCGTCGACGTGGAGTTCCCCGTCGACGTGATGCCGGAGATCTACAACGCCCTTCACGTCGAGGTGGCCGACCCGGCCAACGCCGGCGAGAAGAAGACGCTGACCCTGGAGGTCGCCCAGCACCTGGGTGACGGCCTGGTCCGCACCATCTCGATGCAGCCCACCGACGGTCTGGTCCGCCAGGCCCCGGTGACCGACACGGGCACGGGCATCAGCGTCCCCGTCGGTGACTTCACCAAGGGCAAGGTGTTCAACACCCTCGGCGAGGTGCTGAACTCCGAGGACGCCTACGAGGGTGAGCGCTGGTCCATCCACCGCAAGGCCCCCGCCTTCGACCAGCTCGAATCCAAGACCGAGATGTTCGAGACGGGCCTGAAGGTCGTCGACCTGCTGACCCCGTACGTCCGCGGTGGCAAGATCGGTCTGTTCGGTGGTGCCGGTGTCGGCAAGACCGTGCTGATCCAGGAAATGATCATGCGTGTCGCCAACCTCCACGAGGGCGTCTCCGTCTTCGCGGGCGTCGGTGAGCGCACCCGTGAGGGCAACGACCTCATCGCGGAGATGGAAGAGTCCGGCGTGCTGGACAAGACCGCCCTGGTCTTCGGCCAGATGGACGAGCCGCCGGGCACCCGTCTGCGCGTCGCCCTGGCCGGTCTGACCATGGCGGAGTACTTCCGCGATGTGCAGAAGCAGGACGTGCTGTTCTTCATCGACAACATCTTCCGCTTCACCCAGGCCGGTTCCGAGGTCTCCACCCTGCTCGGCCGGATGCCGTCCGCGGTGGGTTACCAGCCGAACCTGGCCGATGAGATGGGTCAGCTCCAGGAGCGCATCACCTCGACCCGCGGTCACTCGATCACCTCGATGCAGGCGATCTACGTCCCCGCGGACGACCTGACCGACCCGGCCCCGGCCACCACCTTCGCCCACCTCGACGCGACGACGGTGCTCTCCCGTCCGATCTCCGAGAAGGGCATCTACCCGGCCGTGGACCCGCTGGACTCCACGTCCCGGATCCTGGACCCCCGCTACATCGCGCAGGACCACTACGACGCCGCCATGCGCGTCAAGAACATCCTGCAGAAGTACAAGGACCTCCAGGACATCATCGCGATCCTCGGTATCGACGAGCTGGGCGAGGAGGACAAGCTCGTTGTCCACCGGGCCCGCCGGGTGGAGCGCTTCCTGTCCCAGAACACCCACGCCGCCAAGCAGTTCACCGGCGTCGACGGGTCGGACGTCCCGCTGGACGAGTCGATCGCGGCCTTCAACGCGATCTGCGACGGCGAGTACGACCACTTCCCCGAGCAGGCGTTCTTCATGTGCGGTGGCGTCGAGGACCTGAAGAGCAAGGCGAAGGAACTGGGCGTCTCCTGACCCCGGTTCACTCGTGAACCCGCGTGACTCAAGAGGGGCGGGGTACGCCCGGCCCCTCTTTTCACGCCCCCCTAGAATGTGACCTAACACCCGGCACGAACGCCGGGTGGTGACCCGAGGAGCCCCCCTTGGCTGAGCTGCATGTCGCGCTGGTCGCGGCCGACCGAGAGGTCTGGTCCGGCGAAGCCACCCTGGTCGTCGCGCGCACCACGTCCGGTGACATCGGCGTCATGCCCGGTCACCAGCCGCTGCTGGGCGTGCTGGAGTCGGGCCCGGTGACCATCCGTACGAGTGAGGGGGGAACGGTCGTCGCCGCGGTGCACGGCGGTTTCATCTCCTTCGCGGACAACAAGCTGTCGCTGCTGGCCGAGATCGCCGAGCTGTCGGACGAGATCGATGTCCAGCGGGCCGAGCGGGCGCTGGAGCGCGCGAAGTCGGGGGACGACTCGTCCGCCGGCCGTCGTGCCGAGGTCCGTCTTCAGGCGGCCACCACGCGCTGACCGGGGCACCTCTCAGGCCGACTAAGATCTGGGAGAGCGCCCGTATCATGACGTCACTCAGCCGCGGCTGGAACCGGAGCGATCCGGTGCCGGTCGCGGCTGTGGCAGATATGGAAGTTTTTTCCGTTCCGTTACCTGTAGCGGGTACCTAGGAGACGAGGAGGTCGGTGTCGATGGTCCTCGCTCTGACTGTGTGCGGAATCGTCGTCGCCCTTGTGGTGATCGGCCTGTTCGTCTTCGGGCTGCGGCGCAGACTGATCCAGCGCTCCGGCGGCACCTTCGACTGTTCGCTGCGCTGGGGGGTCCCGGAGTCCGGCGACACCAGCGGCAAGGGCTGGGCGTACGGCATCGCCCGCTACAACGGTGACCGGATCGAGTGGTTCAGGGTCTTCTCCTACGCTCCCCGTCCGCGCCGGGTCCTGGAGCGCGCGTCGATCGAGGTGGCCGGGCGCCGGCTGCCCGAGGGCGAGGAGGAACTGGCGCTGCTGTCCGACGCGGTGATCCTGACCTGTCTCCATCAGGGTGTCCGCCTGGAACTCGCCATGAGCGAAGACGCGCTGACCGGATTTCTCGCGTGGCTGGAAGCAGCCCCGCCCGGTCAGCGCGTCAATGTCGCTTAGCTAGCTGTTCAGTTGTGGGGTGTTACTTCAGACCGTTGCTGATCGCGGTCACCAGTTCGCCGTCGGCGGTGTCGCCGCTCAGCTCCCAGAAGAACGCGCCGCCCAGGCCCTGGCTCTTGGCCCAGGTCATCTTGCCCGCGATGGTGGCCGGGGTGTCGTAGGACCACCAGTTGTTGCCGCAGTGGGCGTAGGCGGTGCCGCCGATGGTGCCGGTGGCCGGGCAGGTGGTCTTGAGGATCTTGTAGTCCTGGTTGCCGGGTTCGATGCCGGTCGCGGGTCCGGTGGCGGTGCCGCCGGGTGTCGACTGGGTGACCCCGGTCCAGCCTCTGCCGTAGAAGCCGATGCCCAGCAGCAGCTTGTTCGCCGGGACGCCCTGTGCCTTCAGTTTGGCGATCGCCTCCGAGGAGGAGAAGCCCTGCTGCGGGATGCCCGGGTAGGGGTGCAGCGGGGAGTGCGGGGCCGTCGGGCCCTGCGCCGCCCAGGAACCGAAGAAGTCGTACGTCATGACGTTGAGCCAGTCGTAGGACGAGGCCGCGCCGGCGTAGTCGGTCTTCTCGATCTTGCCGCCAGGGGAGGCGTCGGCGGTGATCGCGGCGGTGACCAGGTTGTTGGCACCGAACTTGGCGCGCATGGCCGTCATCATGTTCTTGAAGGCCGCGGGGCCGGAGGTGTCACAGGTCAGGCCGCAGGCGTTCGGGTACTCCCAGTCCAGGTCGATGCCGTCGAAGACATCGGCCCAGCGCGGGTCCTCGACCAGCGCGTAGCAGGACTCGGCGAACGCGGTCGGGTTCTGCACGGCCTGGGTGAAGCCACCGGACCAGGTCCAGCCGCCGAACGACCACAGGATCTTCAGGTGCGGGTACTTGGCCTTCAGCTGGCGGAGCTGGTTGAAGTTGCCCCGCAGCGGCTGGTCCCAGGTGTCGGCGACACCGGAGACGGACTGGTCGGCCGTGTACGACTTCTCGATGGCGGCGTAGGAGTCGCCCATCGTGCACTTACCACCCTGGACATTGCCGAAGGAGTAGTTGATGTGCGTCATCTTGGCCGCGGAGCCCGAGGTGTCCAGGTTCTTGGCGTGGTAGTTGCGGGCGTAGACGCCCCACTCCGCGAAGTACCCGAGGTTGGTCTTGCCGGGCGGCGGGGGCGGGTCACCGCCGGTGGTGCGGACGGCGACCGAGCCGCTGACCGGGCCGGTCTGGTCGGCGGTGTCCCGGGCCTGGATCGAGTACGAGTAGTCCGTGCCCGCGGTGAGACCGGTGTTGGTGTAGGTCGTGCCGGTCACCGTGGCGACCACCGTGGAGCCGCGCAGGACGTCGTAGTTCTTGACGCCGGTGTCGTCGGTGGCGGCGGTCCAGTCCAGCTTCACCGAGGTGTTGGTGATCGCGGAGGCGGTGGGGGTGCCCGGCGCGGACGGGGGGTTGTCGCCGGGGACCGTGGTGCCGTCGCAGTTGCCGCCGTTGAGCTTACAGTTGGCGGGCGCGCCGGAGCCGGTGCCGTTGTAGCCGAAGGTGACCGAGGCGCCGGGGGCGAGGGTGCCGTTCCAGCCCAGGTTCTTGGCGGTCCAGTGGTCACCGGTGCTGGTGATGGTGGCGTCCCAGCCGGAGCCGACCCGGGTACCGGTGGGGTAGTCCCACTCCACCGTCCAGGAGCTGATGGTGGTGGTGCCGGTGTTCTTGACGGTCCACTGGCCGGTGAAGCCGGTGCCCCAGTCCTGGGGCTTGGTGAAGGTGGCGGTCGCCGAGGTGGCGGCCTGGGCGGGCGTGGCGAGTCCGACCAGCCCCGCGAGCGGGAGGAGCAGCGTGGTGAGCGCCGCGACCGCTTTGTGTCTGAAGCGCATTGCGAAGCGCCTCCTTGGGAGTTGTCAGGGGTGTGACGCCTTGCCATGGGCATGGCGTAGTGACGCGAGAATAGAAAGGTCTGGACCACCGGTCAATAGGTCTGGACCATTGCCCAAGGAGGTTGTTCAATGCGGCACGGCCGCCGGGGCGCCCTCGCCGGCTAGATCCCCAACTCCTGCGCGAGCACCGCCGCTTGCACCCGGCTGCGCAGCTCCAGCTTGCCCAGCAGGCGGCTGACGTGCGTCTTCACCGTTGCCTCCGCCATGTCCAGGCGGGCCGCGACAGCCGCGTTGGACAGCCCCTCGCCGAGGCACGACAGCACCTCGCGCTCCCGCCGGGTGAGCGCCTCCAGAACGGCCGGATCGGTACCCGGCCGCTTCACCGGCTTCGCCGCGAACTCGGCGATCAGCCGCCGGGTCACCGCCGGCGCGATCAGTCCCTCGCCCCGCGCCACCGTACGGACCGCCGCCAGCAGATCCCGGGCCTCGGTGTTCTTCAGCAGAAACCCCGAGGCGCCCGCCCGCAGCGCCCCGAAGACATACTCGTCCAGATCGAAGGTGGTCAGCACCAGGACATCCGCGAGGCCCTCCGCGACCACCGTCCGGGTCGCCGACACCCCGTCCAGCCGGGGCATCTGAATGTCCATCAGCACCAGATCGGGCCGCAGCTCCCGGGCCAGCGCCACGGCCCGCTCGCCGTCCGCCGCCTCACCGACCACCTCGATATCGGGCGCGCTGCGCAGAATCAGCACCAGCCCGGCCCGTACGGCGGACTGGTCCTCGGCGACCAGCACCCGGATCACCCCGGCACCCTCCCCGGCTGCGGACTGGGTCATTCCGATTCTCCCTCGGCCACGGGCAGCGACGCCCGGACGGTCCAGATCGTGCGGTGGGCCGGGTCCGCGGACTCCTCCGGCCCGGCCTCGAAGGTGCCGTGCAGCAGCGTGGCCCGCTCCCGCATCCCCACCAGCCCGGCCCCGGAGCCGGGTGCGCGCGGCCCGTCCCGGTCGCCGTGGGGACTGCTCACGGTGACCGTCAGGGAGTCGCTGCGCCGGGCCAGCGCCACGGTGACCGTCCCCGGCCCCGCGTGCTTGAGCGCGTTGGTCAGCGACTCCTGGACGATCCGGTACGCGGCCATCCCGACCGGCGCCGGCAGCCCCTCGCCGCACCGGGCGTCCAGCGTCACCTCCAGGCCGTTGGCGCGGGCGGTTTCCACCAGCGCGTCGAGCCCGTCGAGGGTGGGCGCCGCCGCCGGTTCCCGGTCACCGCTGTCGTCGCGCAGGATGCCGATCAGCCGCCGCATCTCGGCGAGGCCCTCCACGCTGTTCTCCCGGATCACCGCGAGGGCGTCCCGGGAGGTCTGGTCGTCGTTCAGGGAGAGGGCGGCACTGGAGTGGATGGCGATGGCGGAGAGATGGTTGGCGACCATGTCGTGCAGCTCCCTGGCCATCCGGGCGCGCTCGGCGATCACCGCCTGCGTCCGGTCCATCTCGGCCAGCAGCGCGGTCTGCTCCGCCCGCAGCCGGGCGGTGTCGGCGGCCTCGCGATGGTTGCGCACGATCAGCCCGGTGGACGCGGGCGCGAAGGCGACGATGCCGGTGGCGACGCCGATCAGCAGGGTCTCCGGTGTCCGCCACAGGGCGAACGGCACGACGGTGGCCAGCACCGACAGCATGCCGGTGATCCAGGGGATGCGCCGGGCCGCGGTGGGCGTCCCGTACAGCACGGCCGCGTACATCACATCCGTGAACATCAGGATGGTGACCAGGCTGCCCTGGGTGATCTGGTCCAGCACCAGCGCCACGGTCGCGACCGGCAGCGCCACGGCGGGCGCGGTCCGGCGCAGCAGCTCGCAGCCCGCCATCACGGCCAGCGGCACCAGCAGCGGCCACGGCCCGTCGAACAGCACCCCGACGCCGCCCCTGGGGCGCACCCCGAGCCCGATCGCCGCCAGCGCGGCGCCGCCGATCAGCCCGCCGAGCGCGATACGGACGTCGAACGGGTGCGGGCGGGGCAGACGGGACGGACGGGCGGCCATACCCCCATCCAACACGGCCGGACGCCCGGACGCCTGATCCCGGGGAAGGGTCCCCGACTGCATCTTTCGATGTACCGCCACTTCCTCACCGGCGACGACGCGTCGGCCCCGGCCAGCCGGGAGCCTTGGGAGTGACGGAGAGGAAGGGAGCACCCCATGATCGTCGCCCTGATCATCGTCTGCGAGGTCGGGTTCTGGGTCCTGCTGGTCCTGGGGCTGGCCGCCCGCTATCTGCTGAAGTGGCAGCGGACCAGTGTGGTCCTGCTGCTGTGCGAGCCGCTGCTGGAGGTCGTGCTGTTCGTCGTGACGGCGATCGATCTGCGCAACGGCGCCGAGCCGAGCTGGACACACGGCCTCGCCGCCCTCTACATCGGCTTCACGGTCGCGTACGGCCACTACACGATCACCTGGCTCGACGGCCATGCCGCCCACCGCTTCGGCGGCGCACCGCCCCCGCCCAAGCCCCCGCGCCACGGCAGGGCCCGCGCCGCCCACGAGGGCCGCCTGTGGCTCCGCACGGTCCTGGCGGCGGCCGTCGCCTGCGCCCTGCTCCAGGCCGCGATCTGGTACGTGGGGGACGGCGACACCTCATCCCTGCGGGCCTTCCAGTGGGCGGCCCTGAGAGTGGTCGGCATCCACGGCCTCATCGCCCTCACCTACGCCATCTGGCCCTCGAAGGCCCCCGAGACAGAAGAGAAACAGCTGGAGCATCGCCGTTAGGGGGCGCGAGGAACTGCGCGACCAGCCACCCACAACCCCGCACCCGCCACCCGGCAGGACCCGGCACCCCCTGACGCGCTACCGCTCACCCCCCGGCACCCACAACACATCCCCCCGCTCCCCGTTCGCCACCCGCGCCAAGATGAAAAGCAGATCCGACAACCGGTTGAGATACGTCGCGGTGAGCGGATTCATCGTCTCCCCGTGCCGCTCCAGCGCCGCCCACGTGGACCGCTCGGCCCGCCGTACCACCGTGCACGCCTGATGCAGCAGCGCCGCGCCCGCCGTACCGCCCGGCAGGATGAACGAGCGCAACTTCTCCAACTGCTCATTGAAACGGTCGCAGTCGGCCTCCAGCCGGTCGACATAGAACTGTTCGACCCGCAGCGGCGGGAACTCCGGCTTCTCCACCACCGGCGTCGACAGATCCGCGCCCACGTCGAACAGGTCGTTCTGGACGCGGGTGAGGACCGCCGAGGTCGCCTCGTCCAGCCCGCCGAGCGCGAGCGCCGTACCGATCGCCGCGTTCGCCTCGTTGGCGTCCGCGTACGCGGCGATCCGCAGATCGGTCTTCGGGACGCGGCTCATATCCCCCAGATTGGTGGTGCCCTTGTCGCCGGTCCTCGTATAGATACGCGTCAGATTGACCATGGGTCCAGCGTAGTTACTCCCCTCGGTGTGATGTCCGTCATGTGAGACGTGACGCGCGTTACTTAGCGGTCACACACGGGCCCCGGGCCGCTAAGGTCCGGCCAGGGACACAACGACAGCGCGTATCAGGGGAGTCGCACAGTGGCACGCAACCTCGCGGTGCCGATGCGCCGGATGGTGGACACCGGTGACATCGGGCGCGGGAGCGGGCAGGGCTTCTACAGCCACTGAGCCCGTATGACGGCCGATCGGCCGCACAAACCCCGTGGGCATCACACCTCGGGGTGAATTCGGTATCGGTTCGCTTACAGACGGCAACCCGGGGGCGCTCGGCGCAGTCAGAGGTTGCGTCGACGGACATCACCACCGCGGAGCATCACACACGCAGCACGGGGAGCGCATATGCACATCAGGGGCGACCACGTCGAGCTGGTCGTCGGGGGCCGCCTCGACGTCCGCAGCGCGGCGGACGCCCGTACGGCCCTGCATACGGCGGTCGACGACGGCGTCGGCGATCTGGTCCTGGACCTGTCCGAGCTGGACTCCTGGGACGCCACCGGACTCGGGGTGATCATGGGGGCGCACCGGCGGGCCGGACGCTGTGGCCGGCGGCTGGTGCTGCGCGGGGTACCGCCGCAGATGCAGCGCCTGCTGGTCGCCACCCGGCTGCACCGGATCCTGGCCATCGAGGGCGGCATCGGCGTGGAGTCACTGCCCCGGGTGTGACCCGGGGCGGCGGGCCGGGGAGGGCGTGAACGGGGTCCGGACGGGGTGTGCGTGAGCTGTGGAATTCGGCCCGACGCGCCCAATTCTCACGAGACCGTGACCTGTCGGACGGCCCGGCACCCCGGGCTGTCGTAGATACTGTGCCAAGGTTTACGGTTCGGTTGCCCGCCGTCCGACACCCTGAAGCGGGCACCGGACCAGAAGCGACAGCGCAGTGTGCAACAGGCCGGGAGGGGCCCACGCCACACGACGCTTTTGGGGGGCTTGAAACCGATGGACCCGATCAACCGGGGACCCGAGGAGTACGGCCACGAGGGCGACGGCGAAGCGCCGCGCCCGCGTCCGCCCCGGGACTCCCTCACCCAGGACTTCGGCCAGCACACACCCGCGCCGGCCCGGACCGTGCAGGTCGTCACCGGCGATCTGCTGCTCACCGTCAATCCCGTCGACGGCAGCGAGATCGAGATCTGCCCGCCGGGCGAGCGCCCGGTCCGGCCCGTGAAGCAGGGCCCGGCCGCCCGCGCCGAGGCGGCCCGCGCCGCCGCACCGCCCGTGCCGCCCGGCCCGGCCCCGCAGCCGCTGCCGCTGCTGGGCCGTCAGGAGGAGCGCGAGCGGCTGGTCCGGCTGCTCGCCCGCGGCCGTTCGGTACGGCTCACCGGACCAGGCGGCTCCGGCCGCACCCGGCTGCTCGACCTGGTCGCCGAGGACTGCGCCGATCTCGCCCCCGACGGCGTGGTCCGGCTCAGCGGCATCGGCCGGGGCCCCGCCGATCTGCTCCACGACCTCTTCTACGCCGTCCACGCGGTGCCCCGGTACCGCCCCGAGGGCGAGGAACTGCGCGCGCTGCTCGCCGAGGTGGGCGCGGTGGTGGTCGTCGACGACATCGAGTTCGGCGGCGCCGCGCTCGACGAACTCCTCGACGCCACCCCCGAGTGCGCCTTCGTGCTCGCCGCCACCCCGGACACCCCCGTGCCCGGCGCCGACTCCGCCGTCGAGGAGGTCGTGCTCGGCGGGCTCGACCGGGCCCAGGGGCTGGACCTGCTGGCCCGCGCCGCCGGGCGGGGGCTCACCGACGACGAGGTCAACTGGGCCGGGGACCTGTGGTTCGAGTCGGAGGGGCTGCCGCTGCGGTTCGTGCAGGCCGGGGCGCTGCTGCGGCAGCGCGACCGGCTGCGGGCCGGCGCCGAGGCCCTCGACGAGGTCGGCGTCTTCCAGGAACTGCCCGAGCTGTCCGAACTCCCCGTCGACGCGCCCTTCGGCGCGCTCCCCGGCGACCCGGTCCACGACGACATACCTCTGCCCTCCCTCGCCGAGGGCGCCGCCCCGGCCGCGCTGCTCGCCTCCCGGCTGAGCCCCTCGGCCCGCGCCACCCTGCGGTTCGCCGTGGCGCTCGGCGGCGAGGTGCCGCACCAGGCGCATCTGCCGGCCCTGGTCGGCGACACCCATGCCGACGCCGCCCTCGGTGAGCTGCTCGGCGGCGCGCTGGTCTCCCCGGCGGGCTCCCGCTACCGCCTCGCGGCCGGGGTGCTGACCCAGCTGGAGGCCGCCGGGTACGCCGACGACCTCGACGGCAGCGCCCAACTCGCCGCCCAGCACTACGCCTGGTGGGCCGGACACCCCTCGGTGACCCCGGAGCGGGTCTGCGCCGAGGCCGAGGCGGTGCTCGCCGCGCTGGCCGTACTGGTGCCGGACACCGTGCCGCCCGCCGAGGGCGAGGAGAGCCCGGCGGTCCAGCTGGCCCGCACCGCGGCCCCCGCGTTCGCGGCCGGACTGCACTGGAGCGCCTGGGAGCGGGCGCTGCGGGCCGGCGGCGAGGCGGCCCGGCTCTCCGGCGAGGTCGCGGAACAGGCGTACTTCCACCATGAGTTGGGGGTGCTGGCGCTGTGCCGTGCCCGGCTGGAGCGGGCCCGCACCGAGCTGGAGACCTCCATCGGGCTGCGCGCGGCCCTCGCCGACAAGCGGGGCACGGTCGCCGGACGCCGGGCGCTGGCCCTCGTCGACGACCGGGCGGGCACCACACCGGGGACCGGCTTCCCGGCGCTGGGGGCCGCCACCGCCGCCGAGGAGGGGCCGGACGCCCGCTCCGAGGAGCCCGCGCCGCCGCCCGTCGGGGTGCAGGGCTCGCTCGCCGAGTTCCCGCCGCTCCAGCGGCTGGACGACGGCACGCTGGTGACCCATCGGATCGGCCCGGCGGCACCCTCCCGCAAGGCGCGCGGCGGTCTGCGCGGCTTCGCCCGCCGCAATCTGGTCGCGGCCGGCGCGGGCGCCCTGCTGGCGGCCGTGCTCGGTACGGTCGTCACCCTGGGCGCCACCTCCAGCAGCGAGGGCGAGCCCCCGGCCGACCAGGTGGGCGTCAACCCGTCGGCGAGCCAGGGCATCGGCGACGACAGCCTGGGCGCCGACGACGCGGGGGATGACGACCCCGGCACCACCCGCCCCACCGACCCCGGCCCCGACGGCACCCCGGGCACCGCGGACGACCCCGCCCCGACGGCCACCGGCACCGGTGGCACGGGCGAGCCCTCGGACCGGCCGAGCGGCACGCAGGGGAGCGGCGGCGCGTCGCCGACGCCGACCCGGACCACGCCGAAGCCGTCGACCTCGAAGCCCTCCACGTCCACCTCGCCGACCCCGACGCCCACCGACACGGGCACCGGCACCGGGTCGCCGAGCCCCACGGACAGCTCCGAGCCGCCGACGGCCACGCCCACCCCGACCGCCACCAACAGCGGTTCGGCCTCGGCGAGCGGCCCGGCGCCGAGCGCCTCCTCGACGGCGAGCGGCGAACCCGGCACCACCCCGGACGCCTCGGACACCCCCGACGCCTCCTCGCTCTCCGGCATCTGAGCGGTCCCACGGCACACCGGCGCCCCTTGTCTCCGTACGGGAGAGAAGGGGCGCCGGTGGTGCGAGGGGGAGGCCGGGACCGCCTAGAACAACCGCAGCTTGTCGTCCTCGATGCCCCGCAGGGCGTTGTAGTCCAGGACCTGGCAGCCGATGCCGCGGTCGGTCGCGAGGACACGCGCCTGCGGCTTGATCTCCTGGGCGGCGAAGATGCCACGGACCGGGGCGAGATGGGGGTCGCGGTTGAGGAGTTCGAGATAGCGGGTCAGCTGCTCGACACCGTCGATCTCGCCGCGCCGCTTGATCTCCACGGCGACCGTCTGCCCGTCGGCGTCCCGGCACAGGATGTCGACCGGGCCGATCGCGGTCATGTATTCACGCCGGATCAACGTGTAACCGTCGCCGAGGGTCTCGATCCGGTCGGCGAGCAGTTCCTGGAGGTGTGCTTCTACGCCATCCTTGATCAGGCCCGGGTCGACACCGAGTTCGTGCGACGAGTCATGGAGGACCTCCTCCATGGTGATGATCAGCTTCTCGCCCGCCTTGTTGACGACCGTCCAGACGCCGTTCTCCTCGCCGGTGCCCTCCTTGAGCGTGCACGGCGGCGACATCCAGTTGAGCGGCTTGTAGGCCCGGTCGTCCGCGTGGATGGAGACGCTGCCGTCCGCCTTCACCAGGATCAGACGGGGGGCGGTGGGCAGATGGGCGGTGAGCCGACCGGCGTAGTCGACCGAGCAGCGGGCGATGACGAGACGCATGGTCGGCAACGCTACTCGACCCGCACGGGTCCGCGCGATTCGCCCGGGGCGCACCCGTCTCTTCCGTCCCGGACCACCCGGGACGCTGCCCGAGTTCTGTCAGATCACTCCTGTTCGTCCGTGGCCGATTGTGCGCGTAAAGCGTCCACCAGGTGTGCCTGTTCTCCTGGTGCGGTCTCCAACAGTTGCCTACCGTATGAACGGGAGGTCGCGATCCGTGTACGCACCGTGTTCGAAGCCGCGCACTCCCTTTTCTGTCCGGCAACCCCTGTTGTTCGGGGGTGCGAGAGGAGAACCCATGTCGCTCGACGTCTCACCGGCCCTACTCGAACAGGCCGAGCGAGGCGAGGTCGACGAAGCAGCCTTCGTCGACTGCGTCCGGACCTCCCTGCCCTACGCATGGGAGATGATCAGCTCCCTGGTGGCCCAGCTGAAGGTGGACGGCGGTCCCTTCGCCGACAACCAGACGCCCCCGCCGGACGAGCAGGCACGCGGCCAGCTGCTGCGTGCGCTCGCGAGTGACGCGATCCGTGGTGCGCTCCAGCGGCACTTCGGGGTGCGGCTTGCCTTCCAGAACTGCCACCGGGTGGCGGTGTTCCCGCTGGACGCCTCGGCGGACGAGAGGCTCGCCCGTTTCACTTCGATCCGTGGTCAGCTGCTGAACCAGTCCCCGCAACTCCGGGACTGCTGAGGCGGCCTGCCGCTCAGCTTGCCGCTCCGTACGCGGGAGGTGCGATACGTAACGGAGCGGCAAGCCCCCACCGCACGGAGCGGCCCGGCCCCACCCGGTGCCCGCTCAGCGCAGCTGAGCCAGCACCTCCGTACCCAGCCGCCGTACGTTCTCCTCGGTGGCCGCAAGGTCTCCCGAGCCCTCGACCAGCAGGGCGAAGCGGGAGATGCCCGTGCGCTCCCCGGTCGCGGCGAGGCGGTCGGCGCACAGCCTCGGGGTGCCCACCGGATGCAGCCCGCAGAGCAGTTCGGTGTACGCCAGGGGGTCGCGCATCCGGCGCTGCCGCCCGTCCACCGTCATATGGGCGTCCAGCCCCTGCTTCAGCCAGCCCGGCATCGCCTTCAGCAGGGCCTCCTCGGCGGCCGTGCGCCGGTCGGCGATCTGGCAGACGCCCGCGGAGACATGACCGGCGTCCAGGACCTCGCGCTCGCCGTGCCCGGCGGCCCGTGCGCAACTGCGCCAGTGGGTCACCATCTCGGCCTTCTCCTCGTCCCCGATGTGCATGCCGAGCAGCATCGGCAGGCCCCGCTCCGCCGCCATCCGCACACTCCCCGGCGAGGTGCACGCCACCAGCAGCTCCGGCCCCGGCAGGCCCGACAGCGCCTCGGACGGTCTGGGCACCACGGGCACCTCACGGAAGCCGTACCGCCCGCCGGTCGCGCCCACGGAGGGCTCGCGCAGCCAGCGGGCCAGCAGATCGAGTGATTCCGGGTACCCCTGCTCGTACGCCTCGATGCCGCCGCCGAAGACCTCCAGATCGACCCAGGGGCCGCCGCGTCCGACGCCCAGGGAGAACCGGCCGCCGCTCGTCAGATGCAGCAGCGCGGCCTGCTCGCCGAGGGCGACGGGGTGGGTGGTGGGCAGCACACTGACCGCTGTGCCCACCCGGATGCGCTCAGTGCGGCCGAGCAGCAGGGCGGCCAGGGTGATCGCCGACGGGCAGACGCCGTACGGCACGAAGTGGTGTTCGGCGAGCCAGACGGAGTCGAGACCGGCCTCCTCGGCGACCTCGGCCGAGCGGACCGCGCGGTGCAGCGCCTCCCCCTGGCCCTGGCCCGGGAACTGGGCCGCCAACACGAATGTTCCAACGCGCATTGTCTTCCTGCTTCCTCGGCTCCGACACGGAGCTCCCCCACCCGGCATAACCGTCTGACACGTGCCGAGGTCACGGCCCGGCGAAGAGATTTGCGGATAGTCGGGAGAATGCGCGGATCCGGCGGGGGATTCGCGGGTTCAGTGAGGGATTCGCGGGTCCGGCGGGGGATTCGCGGGTTCAGTGAGGGATTCGCGGGTCCGGCGGGGGACTTGCGGGTCCTTGGGCTCCGCGTACCCGGGTCCGCGCCGCGTACGCTGGAAGCGGACCTTGCTTCCTGTATAGACCCGAGAGGTGTTCCGTGTCCCCGCGTCGCAACCGTCCCAAGGGCCCGATGGGGGCCGACTCCGCCGGCCACAGCCCCGAGGACGACGGCCCCGGACGCTACGGGGGCTGGCAGTCGTCGGCCGACTGGCAGGGCGAGGAGTGGAACGTACGGCATGTGGCCGGGGCGAGCGCCCAGGGCAAGGCGTATCGCTGCCCGGGGTGCGACCAGTCGATCCCCGACGGGGTCCCGCATGTGGTGGCGTGGCCGCAGCACTCGGGGGTGGACGAGCGCCGCCACTGGCACAAGGCGTGCTGGAACGCGCGGGACCGCCGCACCTCGCGGGTGCAGCGGTCCCGTAACGCGCCGAAGTTCTGACGGTCTCCCCCAGGGGGTCGGTTCACACGTCCCGCTTGTGCAGCAGCGCGACCGCCCCGGCGTAGGCGGCAGCCGTGACGCCGAGGATGATCCACAGCGGGTCCCAGCCGGACGGACCGGTCTCGCTGAGCGAGGCGGCGTAGAAGATCGACATCTGGTTGGGGATCGAGTACTCGAACAGCGCGTCCCGCACCGCCTGGAGCGACGAGGCGAACATGAACAGCGCGATCACCAGCGGCGCCAGCACGGCCGCGATCATGATGGTGATGGCGCCCGCCGAGTGCCGGATGATCGAGCCGATGACCAGCGACAGCAGTCCGAGCAGCGCCAGATAGAGCGAGATGCCGACGGTCGCCTTCAGCCACTCCCCGCCCGAGGGCTCACGGGCGTCCGGCAGCAGCGCGGTCTGGACGACGGCCACGAAACCGGACGAGATCAGCGTCACCGTGAAGGCGAGCGTGAAGAACACGATCGACTTCGCCGCCAGCACCCGCCCCCGGGAGGGGCACGCGGTCATCGTCGTGCGGACCATTCCGGTGCCGTACTCGGAGGCCGTGGTCAGCACGCCCAGGGTGATCAGGCACATCGAGCCGAGCAGCAGCCCGAAGAAGCCGAGGGTCAGCGCGCTCTCGGAGCCCATGTCGCCGGGATTGGCGTTGGCGCTGACCAGGAGGCCGACCAGCAGGCCGATGCCGACGACCAGCAGCACGAAGACGCCGAGCGTCCACATCGTGGAGCGGACCGACTTGATCTTCGTCCACTCCGAGGCGAGCGCATGCCCGAGATGCGTCCGCACCACCGGGATCGGCGAGGTGTAACCCGGGTACGCGGATCCGGGCGCCGCCGCCTGCCACTGGGGCGGCGCGGCCTGCGGCGGGGAGGGCTGGGGCGTGCTCATCGGGCGTCCTCGGGCTTCGTGGAGTCGGCGGCGGGGGCGGCGGCGGGTGCCGGGGGCGCGGTGGGCGCCGCCGGGGGCTGGGCCGCGGCGGGCGGCTGCGGGGCCTGGGCGGCGTACGGGCCCGGGGTGGCGGTTCCCGGCTGGAGGTACGGGTTGGCGGCGGCCGGGGCGCCCTGCGGAGGCTGCTGCTGCATGGTGAACGGCTGGCCGCCGCCCTGCTGCGGCGGTGGCGGCGCGTACCAGCCCGTCTGGCCCTGGCCCGGGACCGGGGCCGGCGGCTGGGCGCCCGGCGGCAGCGGCTGCTGGAGCCCGGACTTCTGGTCGGTGGTGGAGCGGTAGTCGACGGCGTTGGCCGTCATCCGCATGTACGCCTCCTCCAGCGACGCCTGGTGCGGGGACAGCTCCCACAGCCGGACGTCGCTGTCGTGAGCGATATCACTGATCCGCGGCAGCGGCAGCCCCATCACCCGCAGCCCCCCGTCCTGCTCCGGCAGCACCTGGCCGCCCGCCTCGGCCAGCGCGGAGGCCAGCTTCTCGCGCAGCGCGGGGTCGGTGTCGGGGGTGCGGACCCGGGCGAAGCCGGCCGAGTTCGCGGCGATGAAGTCCCGCACGCCCATATCGGCGAGCAGCTGACCGCGCCCGATCACGATGAGGTGCTCGGCGGTCAGCGCCATCTCGCTCATCAGATGCGAGGAGACGAAGACGGTACGGCCCTCGGCGGCGAGCGACTTCATCAGATTGCGGACCCAGAGGATGCCCTCGGGGTCGAGGCCGTTGACCGGCTCGTCGAAGAGCAGCACCTGGGGGTCGCCGAGCAGGGCGGCGGCGATGCCGAGGCGCTGGCCCATGCCGAGGGAGAAGCCCTTGGAACGCCGCCGGGCCACGTCCTGGAGGCCGACCACGCCGAGCACCTCGTCGACCCGGCGGGCCGGGATGCCGGAGAGCTGGGCGAGGCTCAGCAGATGGTTGCGGGCCGATCGGCCGCCGTGCACCGCCTTGGCGTCCAGCAGGGCGCCGACCTGCCGGGGCGCGTTGGGCAGCCTGCGGTAGGGGTGGCCGCCGATGGTGACCTGGCCCGCGGTGGGGTTGTCCAGGCCGAGGATCATGCGCATGGTCGTGGACTTGCCGGAGCCGTTGGGCCCGAGGAATCCGGTGACCACGCCCGGACGGACCTGGAAGGACAAGTTGTACACAGCGGTCTTGTCGCCGTAGCGCTTGGTCAGGCCGACTGCTTCGATCATGCTCCGCACCCATCGAAAGGATCAGGACAGCAGGGCAGACGCCCCCGTAAGGGTTAGGAGGATATCGAGGTGCTGACGGTTCCGGCCAAGCCGATGCGTAACATTACGGCTCGGTGTCGGTCCACGATCAAGGGAACCTTCCCCCGGATCCCGCCGTCGGCCCCCGCCCTGCCTCGCCGTCGGGTGCCCCGTCACGCGTCCCGACGCTTGAGCAGGAGGTAACCGCCCAGCAGCGCCGCCACCACCCACGCCACCATGATCGCGAGCCCGCCCCAGGGGCCGTAGGGAGTGTCGTCGTTCACCGGTGTGACCACCTGCATGATCTTGCTGCCGGCCTGGTCGGGGAGGTACTGGCCGACCGTCTTGGTCGCGCTGACCGCGCCCAGGATGTTGGAGACCAGGAAGAAGAACGGCATCAGGATGCCCAGCGAGAGCATCGGGGAGCGCAGCATCGCGGCGATCCCCATGGAGAACATCGCGATCAGCGTCATATAGAGGCCGCCGCCGAGCACCGCCCGCAGCACCCCCGGGTCGCCGATGGACGCCTTGAGGTCGCCGAGCAGCGCCTGACCGAGGAAGAAGGTGATGAAGCTGGTCGCCATCCCGACCGCCAGGGCCAGCGCGGTGGCCACGGCGACCTTGCTGAACAGCAGGGTCCCGCGCTGCGGCACCGCGGCCAGCGAGGTGCGGATCATGCCGGTGGAGTACTCGTTGGAGACCACCAGCACCCCGAACACGATCATCGCCAGCTGGCCCAGGCTCATCCCGGCGAAGCTGATGTAGGTCGGGTCGAAGGAGAGCTGGTCCTGCGGGCTGAGCTTGTCGAACTCGCTCCTGGAGAGCGCGGAGATCAGCATGCCGAGGCCGATGGTGACCACCACGGCCAGGGACAGCGTCCACACCGTGGACGCCACCGACCGGATCTTGGTCCACTCGGACCGGATGACCTGTGTCGCCGCCATGATCAGGCACCCCCCTCGCCGCCGCCGCGACCGCCGTTCCAGCCCTCGCCCCACTGCTGCTGTTGCTGCTGCGGAACGGGGACGGGGCCGGTCACCGCCGTACCGTCGTGGGCGTGGTACTCGACCGACTCCGCGGTCAGCTGCATGAACGCTTCTTCCAGGGACGCCCGCTGCGGGCTCAGCTCATGCAGCACGATCTGGTGCTGCGCGGCCAGCTCACCGATCTGCTCCGCCTTGCCGCCCTCGACCTCCAGCACCCCGCCGCCCGTCTCCACCACCGTGATCCCCGCGCGGTGCAGTGCATCGAGCAGCCGCTCGCGGTGCGGGGAGCGGATCCGGACGTAGGAGCGCGAGTTCTGCGCGATGAAGTCCGCCATCGAGGTGTCCGCCAGCAGCCGGCCCTGGCCGATCACCACCAGATGATCGGCGGTCAGCGCCATCTCGCTCATCAGATGCGAGGAGACAAAGACCGTACGGCCCTGCGCGGCGAGGGACTTCATCAGATTGCGGATCCAGTGGATGCCCTCCGGGTCCAGCCCGTTGACCGGCTCGTCGAACATCAGGATCCGTGGATCGCCGAGCAGCGCGCCCGCGATGCCGAGCCGCTGGCCCATGCCCAGCGAGAACCCCTTGGCCTTCTTCTTCGCCACCGCCGTCAGCCCCACGGTGTCCAGCACCTCGCTCACCCGGGAGCGCGGGATGCCGTTGCTCTGCGCCAGGCACAGCAGATGGTTGAAGGCGCTGCGCCCGCCGTGCATCGCCTTGGCGTCCAGCAGCGCGCCGATCGCCTTCAGCGGATCCTTCAGCCGGTCGTAGTGCTCTCCGTCGATCCGTACATCGCCCGCCGTGGGACGGTCCAGGCCGAGCATCATCCGCATCGTCGTCGACTTGCCGGCACCGTTCGGACCGAGGAACCCCGTGACGATGCCCGGTCGCACCTGGAAGGTGAGGTCATTGACCGCGACCTTCTCGCCGTACCGTTTCGTCAGCCCCTCTAGCTCGATCATGCGGCAACGCTAGACCGTGACAAAGCCCTCTGCCACCCGGGCGACAGAGGGCTTTGCACTTATTCAGCTGTTGTATCCGGGCCGTTATCCGACCCCGGCGTCAGCGGGACTGCTGGGCCGGGACACCGCGGGAGATCGGCTCGTCCTCGGCCGGGCTGCCGGCCGCGGCCACCGCGGCGCCGGTGAGCGTCGCCAGCATCTCACGCACATTGGTGAGCTGCGCGTTGATGGAGTCACGCCGGTTGGTGAGGGCGGCCAGCTCGCGCTCGGATTCCGAACGGATCCGGTCGGCCTTGGCGTTGGCGTCGGCCACGATGTCCTCGGCCTGGCGCTGCGCGGTCTCCACCGTCTGGCGGGCGCGGCGCTCGGCGTCGGTACGCAGCTTCTCGGCCTCCAGCCGCAGCTGCTCCGCGCGGTGCTCGATCTCCGCGAGACGCTTCTCGGCCTTCTGCTGACGGGACGCCAGGTCCCGCTCGGACTGCTCGCGGCGCTTGGCGAGGTTGGTCTCGAAGTCCGCGGCGGCCTGGGCGGCCTTGGCGCGGGTCTCCTCGAAGAGCGCGTCGGCCTCCTCCCGCTTGGACTGCGCGTCCTTCTGCGCCTCGGCGCGCAGCTGAGAGGCGTCGCTCTTGGCCTTCTCGACGATCCGGACGCCCTCGTCCTCGGCCTTCGCCTTGCGCTCGGCGGAGAACGACTCGGCGTCGTTGCGCACCTGCTGGGCGGCGGACTCGGCCAGCTCGCGGTGCTGCTCCGCCGCGCGCCGGGCCTCCTCACGCAGGTCCTTGGCCTCCTCCTCGGCCAGGCGGAGGATCTTCTCGACGCGGGCGCCGAGCCCGGCGTACGACGGCTCCGCGTCGCTGACCTGGGCCTGGGCGTTCTGCGTCTCGAGGTGGAGTTCCTCGATGCGCTTTTCCAGAGCGGTGATGCGGGCGAGAGCGCTGTCTCGGTCGGAGACGAGCTTGGAGATACGTTCGTCCACCTGAGCGCGGTCGTATCCACGCCGCACAAGCTCGAAGCCGTAGGGGGAAGTGTCGCTCATGGGGTTCCTGTCGAATGAGACCGGTGAGGTGATAGGGGGAATCCTAGGGGCCGAAGCGGTGTGTCATCGAGCGGATGCGCGTTTGATCTGGAGAATGACACCCCTTTTGGGTGGCTGACCGTCAGACAACTTGCCTAAGACACGGTCAAAGGCCCCAGCAGACACGGAAATCGGTGTCCCGCGCAAGTGCCGATGTGACGGTCAGCGGACTGCCGGCCGGACCACGCACCGTCGCCGACACTCTCCCATGCCCGCCGTGGGGGCGCGTCACCGCCCCCACTCACCTGCGTCGATCACCCACCGCTGGATCATGGTCACCGGGCCGCCCCGCCCGGCCGCCGACCCTACCCGTCCGAGGACTTGCCACTCGATCGGGGTGCGCCGACCGTCGCCCCCGCCTTGACGGAATCCTTGCCCGCCCCCGGCGCCTCGAACGACTCCAGCGCCTCCAGCACATCCTGCACCCGGGAGATCTCCGCGTTGATGTCCTCGCGGCGGCGCACCAGCACCTCCAGCTCGCGCCGGCCCTCCTCGACCGTCCGCCGGGCCTCCCGGATCGCCTCGGCCTTCAGCTCCTCGGCCTCCTTGACCAGCGCGGCCTTCTTGGCCTCGGCCTCCTTCAGCAGGCCCTCCGCCTTCTTCACCGCGGCGATCCGGACCTTGCCGGCCTCCGAATTGGCCTCCGTGACCAGCTCCTTGGCCTTGGCCTGGGCCTTGCCGAGCTGCTCCTCCGACGCCTTGATCAGCGCGTCACAGCGGTCGCCGGTCGACTTCATCGTCTCGGCCGCCTCCCGGCGGGCCCGCTCGTGCAACTCCTCGATCTCCGAGGTGATCCGGTTCCGCAGCTCCTCCGACCGCTCCCTGATCGCGGTCGCGTCCCGGCGCGCTCCGACCAGCAGCTCGTCCGCGTCCGTACGGGCCTTCTCCACCGTCTGGTTGCCCTCGACCGTGGCCTCCGCGACCAGCCGATCGGCCTCGGTGCGGGCCGCGCCGACCATCGTGTCCGCCTGCGCCTCCGCGTCGGCGGTGGTCTTCTGCGCCTGCTGCTGAGCCTCCGTCAGCAGCTTGTCCGCCTCGGCCGCGGTCTCCGTGATGAGGGTGTCCACCTGCTCGGCGGCCTCGGAACGCCGCTTGTTGGCGTCCTTGCGGGCGCCGTCCAGCGTACGGTCCGCCTCCTCGCGCGCCGCCGAGGTCAGCCGCTCCGCCTCCGCGGCGGCCTGTGCCTTGACCCGCTCCGCCTCGGTCCGGATCCGCTCGGCGTGCTGCTGCGCGGAACCCACCGTGTCGGCGGCCTCGGCGCGCAGCCGCTCGGCCTCCCCGGAGGCGTCCGACAGCAGCTGGTCCGCCGCCCGGTTCGTCTCCGCGCGCACCCGGTCGGTGTCGGCCGCGGTCTGAGTGGTGAGCCGCTCGGCCTCCTTGCGGGCCTCGGTGACCAGGGTGTCCGCCTGCGTCGCCGCGTCCGAACGGATCCGGTTCGCGTCGTCCCGGGCGTCCGCCCGGGTCCGGGAGGCGTCCTGGTCGGCCTGCGCGATGGTGTCCGACGCCTGGGTCCGCACCCGCTGGGCGTGCTCGGCGGTCTCCGAACGCAGCCGCTCCGCCTCCGCGATGGCGTCCGTGACCATACGCTCCGCGAGTGCCTTGGCGGCCTCCGACGCCTCGCCCGCCTCCCGGCGCACCCGGGTCGCGTCCTCGGAGGCCCGGTCGCGCTCCGCGTAGGCGTCCGCGCGGACCCGGTCGGACTCCTCGCCCGCCTCCCGGCGGGTACGGTCCGCCGCGTGCTCGGCGGCCGAGCGCAGCCCGGCGATCTCCTCCTGCGCCTGCTCGTGCAGCCCCGCGACCGAGTCCCGGACCTGCTGGGCGTGCTGATCGGCGGCCGACACCATCTCGGTGGCCCGCCGGTCCGTCTCCTCGACCAGCCGGACCGCCTCGGTCTGCGCCTCCTCGACCCGGGTACGCGCCGACGCGAGCAGTTCCTCGCTCTGCTCCCGGGCCCGCTCCCGCTCCTGGTCCGCGTCCTGGCGGGCCGCGCCGAGATGCTCATCGGCCTCGCGGCGGCGCCGGGCGGCCTCCTCCTGCGCGGCGGCCAGCGTCTCCGACGCCTCCGCACCGAGCCGCTCGGCGGCGGCCTGCGCCTCCGCCCGCACCCGGTCCGAGGTGTCCTGCGCCTCCGCCTTCAGCCGCTCCGCCTCGGCCGCCGCCTCCGACCGCAGCCGTACGGCGACCGTCTCGCCCTCGGCCCGGGACGCCGCCGCGTCCGCCGATGCCTCGTCCCGCAGCCGGCCCGCCTCGGTCTCGGCCTGCTGCTGGAGGGTACGGATCCGCTCCGCCGCCTCCGCGCGCAGCCGCTCCGACTCCTCGGCCGCCTCCCGGCGGATCCGCGACGCCTCCGCGCGGGCCTCGGTCAGCGCCTGCTCGGCCGCCGCGAGCCGGCTCTCCGACTCCGCGTGCAGCCGGGACAGCTCCTCGGCGGCCTGGGTGCGGCGGGTCTCTATCGCCCGCTCGGTCTCCTCCTGCAGCTCGCGGGCCGCGCGCTCGGCGTCCGCCTTGATGCCCTCGGACTGCTCGACGACCTCCGCGCGGTGCCGCTCGGCCTCGTTGCGGGTGCGCTCCAGCGTCTCCTCGGCCTGCCGGCGCAGGGTGGTGGCCCGCTCGATCGCCTCGGTACGGACCTTCTCGCTGTCCGCCGTCGCGCTCTGGCGCAGCTCGTCCGCGTCCGCCCTGGCCTTGGCCAGCAACTCCTCGGCCGTACGGGCCGCTTCCTCGATCTGGGCCACGGCCTCGCGCCGCGCCTCCGATCGGATCCGCTCGCCCTCGGCGACCGCGTCCGCCCGCAGCTGCTCGGCCTCGCCGCGCAGCCGCCGCGCCTCCTCCTGGAGCTCGACCGTCTTGGCCCGGTACTCCTCGGTGTCGTCCTTGGCGGCGCCCTTGAGCTGCTCGGCCAGATCGTGCGCCTCGGCGCGCAGCCGGTCGGACTCGGCCTCCGCCTCGCCGCGGATCCGCTCGGCCTCCTCGACAGCGGCCAGGGTGGTCCGCTTGGCCTCCTCGGACGCCTTGTTCAGCACGTCCTCGGCGGTCTTGGCCGCCTTGGACAGCTGGGTCGCGCTCTCCTCGGCGGTGATCGTCCGGGCCTTCTCGGACGCCTCCGCGACGATCTTCTCGGCCTGCCCCCGGGCGTCCTCGACCGACTGCTCGGCCTCCGCGCGGACCGCCTCGGCCTCCTTGGTGGCCTCGCTGACCAGCCGGGCGACCTGCTCCTTGGCCGTGCGGGTGCGCTGCTCATTGGCCGACTCGGCGCCGGACAGCGCCTTGGCGGCGGCCTCCTTGGCCTCGCCGAGCACCTTCTCCGCCTCGGAGCGCGCCTTGCGCAGCGCCTCGTCCGCCTCCGTGATCCGCTGCTCGGCGGTCCGGCTCAGCTCCTGCGCCTGGCGCCGGGCGGCATCGGACTCGGTGGCCGTGGACGAGCGGAGCTGCTCGGCGCGGTCGGTGGCCTCCTGGGCCTGGGCCGAGGCCGCGTTCAGCAGCCGCTCCGCGTCCGCGCGGGCCCGGCGCAGCAACTGCTCCGCCTCGGAGCGGGTCGCCTCCGCGTCCTCGCGCAGCCGGTGGCGGGCCTCGCCGGTCAGCCGCTCGGCCTCGGCGCGGGCCGAAGCCATCGCCTTGTCGGCCTCCGCGCGGGACTCGTCCATCAGCCGGCGGGCCTGCGCCTCGCTGCGGGCCCTGAGCTGCTCGGCCCACGCCACGTTCTCATTGACGTGCGACTCGACGTTCTGCCGGCGCTCGGCCAGTTCCTGGTCGAGCTGCTGGCGCCGGGTCACCGCCTCCTGGTGCAGCTCCGCCTGGAGCCGGGCCGCCTGCTCGGCGTGCTCCTGGAGGATCCGCTGGGTCTGCGCCCGCGCCTGGCTCAGCTCGCGCTCGGCGTCCGCGCGCAACTGGTCGGCCTGAAGCTGCGCGTTGCGCAGCATCTGCTCGGCCTGGTAGCCGAGATCGGCCCCGTCATAGGCCGGCCGGGACATGATGGTGCGCCGCGCCTCGTGCAGCTTGGCGCGCAGCACCTCGACCTGGTAGCCGAGGTCCTCGGCGTGCTGGATCGCCTTTTCCCGCTCGGTCTTCAGCCGCTTCATCTCGGCCTCGAACCGAGAGAGGTGGTCGACGTCAGCCGCCGGCTCTCGCTCCTGGCTCTCGTAGCCCCGCACTGCGCGGTCCCATCCGTCCCCTGGTCGCAAGTACTCCGTACGGGCTCCGTCCGACCTGCGGACGGGGCCCCCGGGGAATGGTGTCAGATCAACGGCGGAGCATGGGCTGCTGCCCCGGCGCTCGACCCCCGAAACCCGGACCCCGGCACGAATCCCGCCGTCCCAGGCGGGCGGCAGGACTCGGATCGCCCATCAAACGCCGGCGACCGCACCCAACCCTACCGGCCCCTATGTACGAGGGTCAGTGCTCAGGTGACTCAACAGGCGCCGAAGTCACCAGTTCTGTCAGTACGCCATGGCAATCCTTGGGATGCAGGAATGTGATCCGTGACCCCATGGAGCCGCGCCGGGGCTCTTCGTACAGGACCCGGACGCCCTTCTCGCGGATGGCGGCGGAGTCCGCGTCGACGTCCGCGGTGCCGAAGGCGATGTGGTGCACGCCCTCGCCGTTCTTCGCGAGCCACTTCCCGACGGGGGAGTCCTCGCGGATCGGCTCCAGGAGCTGGAGGTAGGAGGCGCCGCCGTCCGAGGTCTCGTTGATCTTGAGCATGGCCTCGCGGACGCCCTGCTCCTCGTTGACCTCGGTGTGGAACACCTCGAAGCCGTAGGTGGCCCGGTAGAACTCGACCGTTGCGTCGAGGTCATGACAGGCGATTCCGATGTGGTCGATGCGCGTCAGCATGGTTTCAGTGGAGCGAAGCCCCGGCGGTTACGCAACGTGCGCGCGATCACACCGACGGCCCGATGACGTCATGGAGTACCGCTCAGTACGCTCGAAGTAAACCCTCGTTCACTCCTCAGGCCGTTCAGGCCGGTAAAGGGGATCGCAGCTCATGTCTTCTGGAAATTCCGGTACGACCGGCTCGGTGATCGTCGCGGGCGCGCGCACGCCCATGGGACGGCTGCTGGGCTCGCTGAAGTCCTTCTCCGGAGCCGATCTCGGCGGCTTCGCGATCAAGGCCGCCCTCGACCGTGCGGGGATCGGTGGCGACCAGGTGCAGTACGTGATCATGGGCCAGGTGCTCACCGGGGGCGCCGGGCAGATCCCGGCCCGCCAGGCCGCCGTCAAGGCCGGCATCCCGATGAACGTGCCCGCGCTCACCATCAACAAGGTCTGTCTCTCCGGCCTCGACGCCATCGCCCTCGCCGACCAGCTGATCCGCTCGGGTGAGTTCGAGGTGATCGTCGCGGGCGGCCAGGAGTCCATGACCAACGCCCCGCATCTGCTCCCCAAGTCCCGCGAGGGCCACAAGTACGGCGCCATCGAGATGCTCGACGCCATGGCCCACGACGGCCTCACCGACCCCTGGGAGAACATCCCCATGGGCCAGTCCACCGAGAAGCACAACGCCCGCCTCGGCCTCGGCCGCGCCGAGCAGGACGAGATCGCCGCCCTCAGCCACCAGCGGGCCGCCGCCGCCCAGAAGAACGGTGTCTTCGAGGCCGAGATCACCCCGGTCGAGATCCCGCAGCGCAAGGGCGACCCCGTGCTCTTCAGCACGGACGAGGGCATCCGCGCCGACACCACCGTCGAGACCCTCGCCAAGCTGCGCCCCGCCTTCACCAAGGACGGCACGATCACCGCGGGCACCGCCTCGCAGATCTCCGACGGCGCGGCGGCGGTCGTGGTCATGAGCAAGGCCAAGGCGCTGGAACTGGGCCTGGAGTGGATCGCCGAGATCGGCGCCCACGGCAATGTGGCCGGACCCGACAACTCCCTCCAGTCCCAGCCGTCCAACGCCATCGCCCACGCCCTGAAGAAGGAGGGCATCGGCGTCGAGGACCTCGACCTCATCGAGATCAACGAGGCGTTCGCCGCTGTCGCCCTCCAGTCAATGAAGGACCTCGGCGTGTCCTCGGAAAAGGTGAATGTGAACGGTGGCGCCATCGCCCTCGGCCACCCGATCGGCATGTCCGGCGCCCGGCTGGTGCTGCACCTCGCCCTGGAGCTGAAGCGGCGGGGCGGCGGCATCGGGGCGGCGGCGCTGTGCGGTGGCGGGGGGCAGGGGGACGCGCTGATCGTGCGCGTGGCGAAGCCCTGACAGATGGGCCACCCGCGGTGAGCGGTGGTACGTGTAGCTGGTGAACGGAGCTGAGATGCAGGACGTCCCCACCCTGGTGGCCCAGGCCCGGGAAGGCCGCCCCCGGGCCGTCGCCCGGCTGATCTCCCTGGTGGAGGGGGCGTCCCCGCAGCTCCGCGAGGTCATGGCGGCGCTCGCCCCGCTCACCGGCGGGGCGTACGTCGTCGGGATCACCGGATCGCCGGGCGTCGGGAAGTCGACCTCCACGTCCGCGCTCGTGACCGTCTATCGCAAACAGGGCAAACGGGTCGGGGTCCTCGCCGTCGACCCCTCCTCGCCCTTCTCCGGCGGAGCGTTGCTCGGCGACCGCATCCGGATGTCCGACCACGCCTGTGACCGCGGCGTCTACATCCGCTCCATGGCCACCCGGGGCCACCTCGGCGGGCTCGCGTGGTCGGCCCCGCAGGCGATCCGGGTGCTGGACGCGGCGGGCTGCGAGGTGATCCTGGTCGAGACGGTCGGGGTCGGCCAGTCCGAGGTGGAGATCGCCGCGCAGGCCGACACCTCGGTGGTGCTGCTCGCGCCCGGGATGGGCGACGGGGTCCAGGCGGCGAAGGCCGGGATCCTGGAGATCGGCGATGTGTACGTGGTGAACAAGGCCGACCGGGACGGGGCGGACGCCACCGCCCGTGAACTCAACCACATGCTCGGCCTCGGCGAGGCCCGCGGACCGGGCGACTGGCGCCCCCCGATCGTCAAGACGGTCGCCGCGCGGGGGGAGGGCGTCGAGGAGGTCGTCGAGGCGCTGGAGAAGCACCGGGCGTGGATGGCGGAGCGGGGGGTACTGGCCGCGCGGCGCCGGGCGCGGGCGGCGGGGGAGGTCGAGACGATCGCCGTCACGGCGCTGCGGGAGCGGATCGCGGATCTGCGCGGTGATCGGCGGCTGGGGGTGCTGGCGGAGCGGATCGTGGCAGGGGAGCTGGATCCTTATGGGGCGGCGGATGAGTTGGTGCGGGGGGTTGTGGGGGGTTGATTGCCCACCCACCCGCCCGTGCGGGTCCGTGACCGAGGTCCCGCCCCCTCGGCGCCGGCCGCGTCCCTGCGGGGGCGCCGGCGTCAAGCGCCCTTTTCCCACCCGAACCCACCCGTGCGGGGGCGTGGGATGGGTTGGGATGGGTTGGGGTGGGAGTGGGGAGGGGCGGGGGGGGGGGGGGGGGGGGGCCGGGGGCGCCCCCCCCCCCCCCCCCCCCCCACCCCAACGGCCCCCCCCCCCCCCCGGGGGGGGCCGCCCCGGCGCCGCGCGGGCCCCCCCCGCGGGGCGGGGGGGGCCCGGCCGACGGGCGGGCGGTGCTCCGGGGTCAGCCCCACAGCTCCTGGATGGTGGAGAACACCTTCTGGTTGTGCGAGAACTCGATGGTGTTGCCGTCGGGGTCGTTGACCGCGCAGATGTAGCCGATGTGGGCGGCCATCTCCATCGGCTCCCACCGCAGATTGCCGGTCTCACGGGCCTTGGCGGCGACCGTGTCGACATCCTCGCGGTTGGGCAGTTCGATGCCGATGTGCGCGAACGGGGCGAGCGTGGTGACCTGCTTGCCCGGCTCGATGCCGAAGCGCGCCCCGACCTCCGGGATGAACTCGGCCAGGACGAGGACCAGCGGCGAGTCGACCTGGCCCTTGTTCGACAGCCAGGCGCCGCGTCCGTTGCTGTCCACGTTCTTGGTGACCAGCACCAGCGGGGTGATGCGCTCGTAGAACTCGATCGACCGGTCCAGGTCGCTCACCGGGAGGGCGACATGGGTCCAGCGGGGTTCGGTCAGTTCAGCCATGGTTCCGTTCTCCTTGTGCAGTGATGTCGTGCAGTGATGTCGTGCGGTGCTGTCGTGCGGTGCTGTCGTGCGGTGGTCCGGTGGGCCCGGTGGGGCTCAGACGGTGGGCCACTTGGCCCGGTCGGGCAGCCCGGAGCGGGCCACGATGCCCTCGCCGGCGGTCTGGGCGCGGCGCAGCAGGTCGTCCTCGTCGATGGTCGTGCAGCGGTAGTCGTCCACGACCCGACGGCCGTCGACGAACACGCTGTGCACGCCCCGGCCGTCGGCGGACCAGACGAGCTGGTTGGCCACGTTGTGCAGGGGACGCCACTCCGGACGGTGGGTGTCGTGCAGGACGAGGTCGGCCTTCTTGCCGGTCTCGATCGAGCCGATCTCCTGTTCGGCCTGGAGGGCGCGGGCGCCGCCCCGGGTGGCCATGGCGAAGGCGTCCTCGGCCGGGAAGATCGTGGCGTCGCGGCGGGCGTCCTTGAACAGCCCGGCGACCAGATAGGTGGCGCGCATCAGGTCGTGGTAGTTGGAGGCGTTGTTGCCGTCGGTGCCGATCGCCACGTTCACCCCGGCGGCCACCATCTCGGGGAACTTGCCGATCTGGGTCACGCCGTAGGACACCTTGAGTGCCGTGGTCGGGCAGTGCGAGATGCTCGTCCCGGTCCGGGCGAGCCGGGCCACCTCGTCGTCGTCGACATGGACGGCGTGGGTCAGGACCACATTGCGGTCCAGGACGCCGAGTTCGTCCAGGTGCACCATCGGGCGCTGCCCGAAGGCCGCGAGGAACCCCTCGGGGTCCATCGCCGCCGGGGACATATGGGCGCTGAAGCCGGTGCCGTACTCCAGGGACAGGGCCTTGGCCGCCTGCCACAGCTCGTCGCTGCAACAGGTGTGGCCGATGATGATCGGCCATGCCTGGACCCGGCCATCGGCCACCGAGGCGTACTTGGCCATGGTGTCGGTCAGCCGGGCGACGGCCTGCGCGGTGGTCATCCGCAGTATCTCGGGCTCCGGGACGAGGTCCCAGGCCCAGGGGCCGACCCGGGCACGGATGCCGATCTCGCTGAGGGCCTCCACCACCGGGTCGATGAACCGGATGGTGCCGGCCTCCAGGAAGGCGGTCGTGCCGCTCTTCAGCATCTCCAGCGCCGCGAGTTGCGCGGAGATGTGCTCGTCCTCCTCGGTGTAGTGGGTGTGGATCGGGGTGAGCCACTCGAAGACGTTCTCCAGGAACGGGGTGTCGTCCGGGACGAAGCCGCGGGTGAGGGGTTCACCGGTGATGTGGACATGGGTGTTGATCAGCCCGGGGGTGACGACGAACCGCTCTCCGGCGATGACGTTGTCACTGTGCCATCGGGCGGTCACATCGTCGGTCTTGCCGACGGCCACGATCTTGTCGTCCCTCAGGGCGATGGCTCCGTCGGTGATCACCCGGCGGGAGTCGTCCATCGTCACGATGAGGGTGTTGACGATGAGGGTGTCGGCGGGTGCCGTGGTGCTGGGGGAGTTCACGAGGTGGCCTCCGGGGTACGGGAACGGTTTCCGGAACGGATCAGACGGACGTGCTGGCGGGGCACCGGTTCGAACGAGCCGTCCGGCTCGGCGCCGACCGCCTCGGCCCAGGTGTGCAGGTCCGCGACGCTGACGCCGAGCCCCGCGGTGGAGGCCAGCATCGTCAGGGACAGCAGCAGTTCATGGCGGGCTGCGGCGCAGATCGCGCCGCGGTCCTCGCCGGTCGCGGGGGTGGCGGGGTCGGGACGCCAGTAGTCGACGACCACGACCACCCCGTCCGCGCCGGCCAGCTCGACCGCGCGGGCGAGCAGCCGCCGGGCCCGCTCGGGCGGTTCGGCCCGCAGGACATGGGCCAGGACGACGACATCGGCCGCGGCGACCGGCAGCTCGGCGGCGAGGTAGTCCCCTGCGACGGCCGTCACCCGCTCCCCCAGCCCGGCGTCCGCGAGGGCCCGCTCGGCGATCGGCAGTACGTTCGGCAGGTCGACGGCGACGGCCGTGCCCTGCGGCCGGGTGCGCAGCAGCGCGGTCAGCCAGGCCCCCGAGCCGCAGCCGAGGTCGACGATCACCGGCCGCTCCGGCCACAGCCCGCGCCGTTCCAGCTCGGCGGCGACCCCCGTCGCCACCCCGGTCTGGGTCGGGCCGGTCGCCCGCACCAGTGCCGGGTACAGCTCGGCCAGGTCGGCCGTGACCGCCGGGTCGGGTGCCCCGGTGCGAACGGTTTCGGCCAGCCCCGGCCAGGCCGCCGGGGGCCCTGGGGAGTATCTGACCAGGGCGGTCATGGAGGCCGGTGACGCCGACACCAGATAGCGCTCGGCGGCGGGCGTGAGCCGGAAGCGGTCCTCCTCGGCGCTGAGCATGTCCAGCGCGACGAGGGTCTCGGCCAGTACGGTCACCGTGCCAGGCCCGGCCGCGCCGACCGCTTTCGCGAGCCGCCCTGCGTCCAGTCCCCCGGCGTCCGCCGCGAGGGCGTCGAACAGACCGAGGTCGAGCGCGGCCGAGAGCGCCCAGTAGGACGCGAAGCCGTTGATCACGTCCCACACGGGCGCGGGGCTCGCGGGGGTGACGGGCCCGGTGGTCACGGCCGCAGCACGATCTTGCCGGTCGCCCGCCGGGACTCCATCCGCTCCTGCGCCGCCGCGGCCTCGATCAGCGGGAACTCGCTGTCGATGGGCGTGCGGAACGACGAGCCCCAGTAGGCGTCGAGCATGGTGGCGAACTCCCGGCGGTCGTACGGGTCCGAGCCGAGCAGTTGCAGTCCGAAGTGGTAGGCGTACACGAGGTCGAACTCGGCGCGGTTGCCGGTCGTGTTGCCGAAGAACACCAGCCGTCCGCGCGGCGCGAGGCTGTAGACACCGGTGTTCCAGGTGGCGGGCCCGACATGGTCGAGGACGAGGTCCGCGCCCCGCCCGCCGGTGAACTCACGGACGGCGCCGACGACGTCGCCGGTCGTCGAGTTGACCACGACATCGGCGCCCAGGCCGCGGGCGTACTCGGCCTTCTCGTCGGAGCTGACGGTGGTGACCACGCGGGCGCCGCTGGCCTTGGCGAGCTGGATCAGGGCGGTGCTGACCCCGCTCCCGGCGGCGTGGATCAGCGCCGTCTCGCCGAGGCGGACCTTGCCGATCTCGATCAGCGCGTGCCAGGCCGTCATCCAGATCGTCGGGACGACGGCCGCGTCGGCCAGGTCGACGTCGTCGGGTACGTGGTGCACATTGGCGGCCGGGACGAGGACGTACTCGGCGTAGCCGCCGTCCAGGGTGGCGCCGATGACGGCGGCGTTGGGGCATCTGCCGTCGGCTCCGGCGGCGCAGCTCTCGCAGCGATCACAGGGCACGGCCGGATTCACGACGACCCGGGCGCCCTCGGTGAGCACGGTGGCGTCACCGGCGGGCCCGGAACCGGCCGGGCCGACCGCGGCGACGGTGCCCGCGACGTCCATGCCGGCGATGTGGGGCAGCTTGAAGCCGGGGATGAGTGCCGGCCCGCGCCGCTGGAGCACATCGAGATGGTTGAGGCCGCAGGCCGCGACCCGGACGAGGACCTCGTCCGGACCCGGCTCGGGCAGGGGGACGTCGGCAACCTGGAGCACTTCCAGACCGCCGTGCGTTCGATGGAGTACGACCTTCACGCGCGAGACCTCCACTGGCTGTGGGACTTGGGTCGCCGGCCAGTTCGTCGCACGCCTGGTCGGCATGCAACTGGTCTCCCTTGAGCGCCTCGGCGCTCTCCCCGATCGGCGTGTTGCCCTTCGACCGGGTAGTGGGCCCGAACGCTATGGGCGCCTGTCGGCGGTTGTCAATGCTCTGCACCAAAAGCCGGGAAGCGGTTCTCGGAGGGGGAGGTCAGAGGCGGATTTCACTTCGGCAACAGCGTTGCGGAAGTGAGAACCGGGTCCCCTGGACCCGGGATGCGCGGTGGCTGCCCTTCGGTGAACGGCGCGCTGCCCGTCCGTACCCGAAGTCCCCTTCGAGGTGTGCCGTCGGAGTCCTGGTCCGTTCGGTCGGGCGGCCGAAAACGCCCGTTCCGGTGCGCGTGCCGGGGATGCCGGGAACGCGGTCGGCGCGGGGGCCGTGGCCCGCTCCGGACAGGGCGGTCGGGGAGGCCGGTCGGAGTCCCGGTAAATGGGCGATGACCTGCGGGTTCATCGTGCGCGGTGGTATCCGCGGGAGTGGTGGGGGCAGGTGTCGGCGGCGCGGTCGGCGGGTGGGCGGGCGCCGTGCGTCCCGCTGCTCGTACCGTCCCGGCGGGGGCGGGAAACCGAGGTGCCGGGGCGCGGAAAATCGCTCTCGGAAGGCGAACGGGAAGCCCGTGTCGGTTGTTTATCAAGAACCTGTCGACGGCTCGTCGGTCGGCAATGCTGTGGCAAAGTAATCATGTCAACGAATGACGCCCCCACTCACATGTGGCTGCACAGCAAGAGCCGACGGAGAGCGCATTGAACAGTTCTGACCCGGTGACGCCCGGCATGGATCGACGCACCATCCTCAAGTACACCGCTGCCGCCGGTGCGATAGGCGTGGCCGCCTCTGCATTCACTCAGAATAGCGCCTTCGCGGCGACGAACGCGGCCGACAGCGATTCGGCGGCCTATATCGAGCAGCTGTATCAGAACGCGCTCGACGAGGGCGGCAATCTCGTTGTCTGGGCGGGCGGCAGCAATCCGAATCAGGAGAACGCGACGCGTGACGCGTTCAATGCCGCATTTCCCGGGATGAACGCGGTCTTCAATGTCCGCTACAGCCCCGTGCAGGCCGGCATCATCAACCGGCAACTGGCCCTCGGCGGCCTGGAGCCGGACATCGCCCAGATCCAGAGCCTGTACGACTTCGACCACTGGAAGTCGCAGAACGCCCTCCTGCCGTTCCGTCCGCCGGGCGCGCAGGCGGTGTTCCCGCAGTACCGGGACCCGGACTACGCCTTCATCGGCATCATGGTCCGTTCCTTCGGCCGGGTCAGCAACAGCACGCTGCTGACCGACGCCGAGGCGCCGAGGGACGCCAGCGACTTCCTGGCGCCCGAGTTCCGCGACAAGATCGTGGTTCCGGACCCCACCCTCGAAGACGCGATCCTGCACGCGTTCTATCTGGTGACGCAGAAATACGGTCTGCGCTACATGGAACAGTTCATGGAGCAGCGTCCGCAGATCGTCGCGAACGCGGGAGCGACCAGCGCGGCACTGGTCAGTGGTCAGCGTACCGCGACGCTCGCGCACATCGCGTCCCTGGCACCCATTCCGGGAAATCCCCAGCGGTATGTTGTGCCGCGTACGGATGAATTCATGAGCTGGCCGCAGACGGTGGCCATTTTCCGTAAGGCCCGCAACCCCGCGGCGGCGAAGCTCTACATCGCGTGGCAGCTGACGGTGGCACGGCAGAGCAGCGGTTTGCAGTGGCCGACCCGCCGCGATGTTTCGCTGACGAGTGGCTGGAATCCCATCAACCAGTACAACAGCCGGCTGAATGGATTCCGTGAATTCGTCCGCGACCGCGCGGCGGTGGAACGCTACCGGGCAGTGATCAAGACGTTCGTCTCCCCCTGAAATTCCTGCTCGCACCATTCAGGCAGGGGTGAGTCAGTGGTAGGGGAGCTGGGTCCGGGACACCGGGCCCAGCTCTGGTGTCTCCGGCCCGGACACCGTCGCCGACGCGGGGCGGCACGCCATCAAGCGCCACCGGGCGCCGCCGGGCGCCACCAGCCGATCCTGCCGATCCGCCCGCACCGGGTCCTGGAGGACCGGCCCGCGCCAGACCCGTACCGCGTACGAACACCCGTCTGACAGTGAATCCCGCGAACACGCCCCCCAGTTGACCTCCCTCCTTACAATTGGCCTGGTCCCTGAGCAGGCGACCCGATCTTCCGGAGGCGTGGCATGGCGGCTGTCGGCACGACCCCGGCCCGCGGCCCGCGCCGCTGATGCGGGAACCGGACGCGCGGGAGGCGCTCGACCAGCTCACCGAACTGCTGGCCGGTATGGACGCCTTCCGCGACCCGCCCACCCGCGAGGTCCTCATCGGCGAGCTGGACCCCGGCATCCAGGTCCGCATGCCCCGGTACCCGTCGACGCGGCACGAGGCCGTCGAGATCGTCCGGGCCTGTCTGCGGGTGCCCGGCGGGCTGGACGCGCTGGCCGGGGTGCTGGCGGAGTTCCATGGTCCGGGCCCCCAGCTGGAGCGCTTCCGGCAGCTGGCCGCGCTGCTCACCCGGAGCTGGGCCGGGTCGGTGCTGCACGAGGAGGAACGGGAGCACTTGCTCTGGCTCCTGCGCCGGGAACCGGCCGGACGGCCGTGGCTGGCCGCCTATCTGGAGGTGGCGGGCCCGGCGGCGGGGCCGCCCCCCGAGGATCCGGCGGAGGCCCTGGCCGTGCTGGAGGATCTGCCGGTCCGCGCCGGTGAGTTCCCCCGGGTGCTGCGCTTCACCATGGCCCTCGCCGAGAGCCGTACGGCCCCGGACCGGCTGCGCCACGAGGTGACCGGGTGGACGGTCCGGCTCGCCGACCGGCTGGGCGTGCGGTACACCCCGCCCCGCCCCGAACTCCGGCCCGCCGACCCCACCGACGGCAAGGTGCTCCTCGTGCTGAGCCTCCAGCCCTATCTCCCCCGCGGCGGCTCCTTCCTGGTGTCGGCCTGGCTGGAGTACGGCACGGACGGCCTCCTCACCCTGGCCCAGGAGGACGAGCCCCGCACCCTGGACCAGATCCCGCCCCTGATGGACGGATTCCTGGACGTCGTCCGGGACTACGCGGGCGGGCGTCCGCCGCAGCGGGTCGAGTTCGTGCTGCCGCGGGCGCTGCTGGATCTGCCCGTGGACCAGTGGGTGACCGGCGCCGGGGACCCGGCGGCCCGGCACGCCGCCCCGCTCGGTCTGCGCTGCCCGGTCGTCGTACGCAATCTGGAGCGGGCCGGGGAGGCGCCCGAGCACCGGCGCTGGGCCCGGCGGTGGGAGGCGCTCGCCCGGCGGACCGCGCTCGCGGAACGGGACGTCCTGTGGCTGGACCCGGGGTCCGGCGAGGAGCGCCGCCACGCGCTGCGGGCCGCCGGGGACACCCTCTGCGCGGTGGTCGTCGACCCGCCCGGCGGCGGTCCCCGCCGCTCCCCCTCCCCCGCCGTCTCCACCGCCGATGCCCTCGACGCGCTCCTGGACGCGGGTGTGCCGGTCGTGCTGTGGGACCGCGCGGGCGAGGAGCGGTACGGGCCCGCCCCGTCGCCCGGTACGGTGCGGCGGACCGCGTGGCAGCTGATGCACGGGGGCACCTTCGAGCAACTGCCGGAGCGGCTGCGGTCGTTGCGGGCGCAGACCCTGGAGTCGGGGGAGGGCGAATGGGGGCGGCGGCTCGCACTTCTCTGGGACGATCCGACCCGTACCGTCGGAGCGGGGGGCGCACTGCGGTGGCCGTAGGGACGCGGGCCCCGCACGACGGACACGGACACCGGCGCGGACATCGCGCCGCAGACAGGCGGTACGGCCGGACGGCGGGCCGGAAGGGCTGGACGACATGAGTGACTGGCACATCTACCAAGGCCACGGGCACCGCCACGACGGCATCGACCGGCTGCCCGCCCCGCCGCCCTGGCGGGCCATGTCCCGCCAGGGCACGGGCCCCGGATCCGGTTCCGTCGAGGACGACCGGTACCGGTACCGGGCCGCCGTCTACCAGTCGGACCCGGGGACCGTCGACGCGGTCAACGCGGCGCTGCTGCTGCGCCGTCCGCTGCTGGTCACCGGCCGCCCCGGCACGGGGAAGTCCACCCTGGCCCATCAGGTGGCCCATGAGCTGGGGCTCGGCCCGGTGCTGCGGTGGGCCATCACCAGCCGCTCCACCCTCAAGGACGGGCTGTACATCTACGACGCCATCGGGCGGCTCCAGGAGGCGAGCCGCCGGGCCGCCGCCCTCAGCGCCCGCCGGGACGGCGCGCCGCCCCCGCCCGGTGAGGAGCGCTCGGACATCGGGTCGTATCTGCGGCTCGGCCCGCTCGGCACCGCGCTGCTCCCGGCCCAGCGGCCCCGGGTGCTGCTCATCGACGAGGTGGACAAGAGCGACCTGGACCTGCCCAACGACCTGCTCCATGTCTTCGAGGACGGGGATTTCGAGATCCCCGAACTGGTCCGGCTGACCAGGGAGCCCACCATCGATGTCCTCACCTCCGACGGCCGCACGGCCCCCATCACCGAGGGGCGGGTGCAGTGCACGGTCTTTCCGCTGGTCATCCTCACCAGCAACGGCGAACGCGAGTTCCCGGCCGCGTTCCTGCGCCGCTGTGTGAGTCTGCGGCTGCCCGAACCGGACATGGACAAGCTCGCCCGTATCGTCGAGGCCCATCTCGGCCGGGACGGCGCCGAGCGCGGCCGGGAGATCATCGAGATCTTTCTGCGCAACCGGGCCGAGGGCCTGGTCTCCACCGACCAACTCCTCAACGCCATCTATCTCGCCACCGGCAACGGCACCCCGGAAGGACGCGAGGAATTGGTACGGCTGCTGCTCAGGCCCCTCGGGCCGGGCACATGAGGGGGGACGTGGCCGAGCTGCTGCGGCTGCTCGGGGCGGCCGGCGCCCCCGAGCCCGAGCAGGTCGCGGACGCGCTGTGGCTGGCGGAGATGGTGGGCCCGTCCGCCCTGACCGGCCCGGTCGCGGACGCGGGCCCGGCCCCGGCGGTGCGGGACGGCGCCCCGGCGACGACGGCTCCGGCAGGCCCCGGCACACAGCCCCCGCGGTCCCTAACCGCCACCGGCCCGGCGCCCGGGGTGGCCGCCCTGTACCTGCCGCCGCCCGGCCACGACACCGGCCCGCCCACCGGCGGACCGGGCACGCCGCTGCGGGTGCGGGCGCCCGCCGCGCTGCCGGGGCACGGAGCGCTCGCCCGCGCGCTGCGACCGCTCACCCGCTGGGCCCCGTCCGGGGGCGTGGCCGCTCTGGAAGTGGACGAGGAGGCCACGGTGGAACGCATCGTCGACACCGCGCAGTGGTCCCCCGTGCTGCGCCCGGCGCCGAGCCGCTGGCTCGATCTGGTGCTGGTGGTGGACGACTCGGTGTCGATGATGGTGTGGCGGGACACCGTGCGGGAGTTCCTGTCGGTGCTCGGCAGTGTCGGGGCGTTCCGGTCGGTGCAGCACTGGCTGCTGCCGACCGAGGAGATCCCCGCCCGGGGCGTCGTGCTGCGCCCGCCCACCGCCGGGCAGGACGACGGCCGCGCCGACCGCAGCCCGCTGGAGATCCTCGACACCACCGGGCGGCGGGTCGTCCTGGTCGCCTCCGACTGTGTCAGCCCGTCCTGGGCGGACGGCACGCTGGGGCGGCTGCTGCGCACCTGGGGGCAGGCGGGACCGGTCGCCCTGGTCCAGTTGCTGCCGCGCCGGATGTGGGGGCAGAGCGCGCTCAGCGTCCAGGACGTACGTCTCGGTTCGCAGACGCCCGGCACCGCCAACGCGCGGCTCGCGGTCACGCCGCTCGGCGGTCACCGGCCCGCGCCGCGCACCATGGCCGTACCGGTGCTGGAGCTGGATCCGCGCTGGCTGGGGCCGTGGGCGGCGCTGGTGAGCGGGGAGACGACGGTGTGGGACACCGTGGCCACCCTGGTCCCGGAGTCGGCGGACCCCGCGGAGGTGCCCGGCCCCCGGACGGCGGGTCCCGGGGGTGAGACGCCGGAGGAACTGGTCCGCGCGTTCCGTGGGAGTGCCAGCCCGGCGGCGCAGCGGCTGGCGGCGCATCTCGCGGCGGTGCCGCTGAGCCTGCCGGTGATGCGGCTGGTGCAGGCGGCGGTGCTCGGCGACTCGCCGCCCTGGGTGCTCACCGAGGTCCTCTTCCGGGGCCTGGTCACCCGGGCCGACGACGCCGGGAGCGGGCCCGGCGCGCGGGCCGTGCTCTTCGAGTTCCGGCCCGGGGTGCGCGAGATCCTGCTCCAGTCGGCGCGGCGCACCCAGATCCTGGCGACGATGCAGCAGGTGTCGGACTGGCTCGTCGACGAGGACCGGCGTTCCGGCCGCCCCGCCGCCGACTTCACCGCCCTGCTGCGCGGCGACCCGGACGCCGTCGCCGCGGCCCGCCGGGACCGCCCCTTCGCCACCGTCACCGCCCAGACCCTGCGGCATCTCAGCGCGGAGTACGAGGCGCTCGCCCGGCGTCTGGAGGCACCGGCGGACGACCAGGTGCCGGACGGGCCGCCGGGCCCGGCGCACCAGCGGCCCGAACCGGCGGCGGCGCCCGCCGTGTCGGGAACCGTGCCCCCGGCGGCCGGGTCGGCGGACCAGGACGCCACCCTGCTCGCGGAGGTCCACGCGGGCGCGTTCGGCACCCCCCAGGTGCTGACGGCCCGTGAGGGCGGCGGCGCCACCACCGCCGCCGCCCGCTATGTGGCGCTGTACGGCCACGCCTACGACCAGGTGGCGTGGATACCGGCCGGGCGGCCCGTCACCGGGCCCGAACTGCCCGCCCTGCTGCGCGCCGCCGAGGGGCGGGACTCCGTGACCTGGCTGCTGGTCGTCGACGGCGCCCGGCCCGGCGACGGCCTCCCCCCGGACCTGCCCCCCGGCCCCGGGACGCTGCTGCTGACCGCCGCCGACAACGGCGGGGCCTGGCCCCCGGACCATCTGCCGCACCACGTCCCCCCGTTCAAGCGGGCCACCGCCATCCGCTTCCTGCGCGACCGGGTGCCGGACCTCACGGCTCCGGCGGCGCTGCGGATCGCCGCCCGGCTGGACGACGTACCGCTGGCCCTCGCCATGGCGGCCGGGGTGCTGGCCGGGCGGACGCCGGAGGAACTGCTCGGCGCGCTCGGCGCGGACCCCGGGTGGGGGGCCACGCCCGCGGCGCCGCTGGACGATCCGGTGGCCGAGATGTGCGCGCTCGCCCAGGACCGGGCGGTGGGGGGCTGCCCGGCGGCGGCGGAACTGCTGGACCTGTGCGCGGTGCTGGCGCACGGTCCGGTACCGGCGCAGTTCCTGGCGCGGGCGCTCCCGGAGACCTGCGGTACGGCCCTGGACGCGCTGGCCGGTGCCGCGCTGGTGACCGTCGTGGACGGGACGGTGTTCGTGCCGGCCGTGGTGGGGCGGGTGCGCCGGGAGCGGACTGACCCGGCGCGGACCGCCGTCGCCGGGCGGCTCGCCCGTGCCGCGTTCGTCGCCTGGCACGCGGCGGAGCGGGCGCCCGTACCCGGCGACGGCTTCCCCGGCCCGGGGGACGGTCTGGCGGCCCTGACCCGCCATCTGGACCCGATGGGCGCGCTCGGTGACGACGACCCGGCCGTGCGGGAGGCGGTCCGCGACCAGGTGCGGCTGCTGGCCGCCTGCGGCGACGGCGCGGGGGCGGCGGCCTGGGGCGCCCTGGCCCTGGACCGGCTGCGCTCCCGCACCGGCCAGGACGGCCCCGGCACCGCCGAACTCGCCGGACTGCTGAACGAGACGGCACGGGAGGACGAGGCGGCAGGGGAGGCGGCGGCAGGGGACGAGGCCGCGCGAGACGAGGCGGCACGGGACGAGAGACCGCAGGGGTCATGACCGGCCCGTCCGCTCAGGGACCCGGGGACGGGGTGGTGCGCCGGGCGCTGAGCGTGGGGGTGACCTCCTTCGCGGCGGGCACCGAGTTCGGGGACGACGACGAGGGCCCGGACCCGCTGGGGTTCGCGGCCGAGCGGGTCGCCGCCGTCACCGCGGCCCTGGAACTGCCCTGCTTCGGCTACCGCTGCGAGCGGCTGGTGTCCGGGGCACGGAACGAAGACGACGCAGACGACGAAGACGACGGGGCCGACGAGACCGACGAAGCCGACGGCGGGCCGTCCGCCGGGCGGCTCGGGGACCTGGTGCACAGCCGTCTGTCGGGCGGCGGCCCCGGCGAGGTCCTGATCGTCCATGTGGTCAGCCACGGTGTCCTCAGACCCACCGGCCTCTACGTCCTCGGCGCGGACAGCGTCCACAGCGCGCGGACCTCCATCGCGGGCTGGCTGTCCGAGGTGGAGGACTATCCCGGCCGCCCCCTGGTCCTCTTCCTCCTGGACCTGTGCCACTCGGGTGCCGCCGCACGGCTGGAGTGGCAGCTGCGCCGCCTCCTCGACGGATCCCACCGCGCCTGGGTGATGGCCGCGTCCGCCGAGCACGAGGCGGCCATCGACGGCCGCTTCAGCGAGGCCGTGGCCGAGGTCCTCACCGCGCTCGCCGAACAACGGCTCCAGTACGACCCCGGCAGCCGGTACGTCCCCTTCCTCTGGTTCGCCGACGAGGTACGCAACCAGCTGCGCAAACAGGTCGAGGCCCGCCGGGGACGGCCCCAGAACATCACCGTCACCGCACTCGACGGCCTCGGCCCCGAGCTGCCGTTCCTGCCCAACCCGGGCTATCGGGCGGCCGGGACGGCGGCGCTGCCCGCCGCGCCCCCGGTGGGGGCCGCGCCGCCGTCCCTGGACGAGGTGGCGGACGCGGACCACTTCCGCCGCCATGCCCAGGGCGGGGCGGCGTTCCCCGCCGGGCGCGCCGACGGGGCCGCGCGGCCGGGCCTGTTCACCGGGCGGGCGGCCGAGGTCGCACGGCTGGCGGAGTGGCTCGCGGACGGTACCGCCGGTGCCCGGCGGCTGCTGGTCGTCACCGGCAGCCCCGGCGCGGGCAAGTCCGCGCTGCTGGGGGTGCTGCTGTGCGCCGCCCATCCCGAACTGCGCGCACCGACGCGGGCGTTGTGGGAGCCGCTGGGCCGGGAGGTACCGGTGATGGTGGTGCCGCTGCCGGTCCACGCCCGGCAGCGGACGCTGGCGGAGGTGGTGCGGTCCCTGGTCCGGCGGCTCGGCGCGCACGGCCCCGAGTGGACCGGGACGGCCCAGGGCCCCGAGACCGATCCGCGCCGCCTGATCGAGGCGCTGAGCCGCCGCACGGGGCCCCCTCCGGTGCTGATCGCCGACGCGCTCGACGAGGCCCGGGACCCGGTGGAGCTGCTGAGGGACCTGTTCCACCCGCTCACCACGCTGGACCGTCCCGACGGGCAGCCCCTGTGCCGGGTCCTGCTGGCCGCCCGCGACGAGGAACCGTGCGTGGAGCTGATCGCCGGGGCGAGGACCGACGGTGACCTGGTCGACCTGGACGCGGTGGGCACGGAGGCCCTGGAAACGGACCTGCGGGACTATGTGCTGCGGTTGTTGGGGGTGGGGGTGGGAGCGGAGGAGGGGGCGGGGACGGAGACCCGGCCCAGGCCGGTCGGGTCGACCCACTCCCAGGCGACGGACGGACCACAGCCCCACCCGGCACCCCCGGACGCTCCGGAGCCGCAGGAAACCCCAGCACCCCCGGCACCCCCGGACGCCTCGGAACCGCAGGAACCCCCGGAAGAAGACCTCCCCGCACGAGAGTTCGCCGCCGCCACCGCCCACGCCCTCGCGGACCCCGGCCGCCCCGCCGCGACCGGTCCGCATCTCATCGCCGCGCTCTACACCTCGTACGCCCTCCAGGACGCCGTACGCCCCGCGTTGGAGGAGTCCGGGGCGGCGCGGGAGCTGGGTGAGAGGGTGCCGCGGGATCTGCCGGGGCTGCTGGAGCTCCAGTTCGCCGGGGACCACGCCCACCATCTGCTGCGCCCGGTGCTGACGGCGCTGGCCTTCGCGCAGGGCGACGGGCTGCCGGTCGGGCTGGTCGCCGCCGTCACCCACGCCTTCGGTACTCCGGCCGCTGAGGACGCCACCCCCACCACCGCCGACGAGAACACCCGTACCGCCGAGGTCGCCCGTCTGCTCGGCGAACTCCGGGCATTTCTGCGGACCGTGCCGGACGCCCGCGGCACCGCCCTGTACCGGCTGCTGCACCAGAGCATCGCCGACGAGCTGCGCGGCCAGGCCGTCCCCGGCCCAGGTGCGGCGCCCGGGGCGACAGCCGGGCAGGCGGTGTACGCCGCGCTGCTGGACACCCTGCGCGACGCCGCCGACGCCCGGCGGGTCCTGCGGTGGGCGGGGCTGGACGACTATCTGCGCCGGCATCTCGCCCAGCACGCGGTGGACGCGGACGCGTTCGACGCCCTGTGCGCCGACCCGGGGTTCCTGGTGCACGCCGATCCCGACCGGCTGGACCCGGAACTGGGGCACGCGGTCTCGGAGTCGGCGCGCAGCGCGGCGACCGTGTACCGCACCAGCGCGCATGTGCACCGCGCCGTCTCCGACGAGGGCCGCCGGCACATCCTGGCCATCGACGCGGTACGGCAGGGCGCCCGCACCCTCGCCGACCGGCTGGCCCGGCCGGAGCCCGGACAGGGCAACCCGATGGGGTGGCCGCCGCAGTGGGCGACGGCGAGCCTGATCAGCGCGGCGCACGCCTTCACGCTGCCGCTGCCCGAGGACCGGGTCACGGTGCTGGCGACCCCCGAGACCGGGGTGGCGGACGTGGTGACCGGTACCCGAGGGGGGCGGCTGCGGGTGTGGGACGCGCTGCACGGGCGGGTGCGCGGGGCCGCCGACCCCGGGCGGGGCGAGATCAGGGCGCTGGCCTGTACGGAACTCGCCGGGCAGCGGGTGGTGATCGTGGTGGCGGCGGACGGGGTGCCGCAGGTGCGGGCGCTGCCCGGTCTGGAGCCGTGGCAGGGCGGGGAGGCGCTGTTCGGGGGTGCGCGTGAGGTGCGGGCGCTGGGCTGTGTGGAGGTGGTGGGGCGGCGGATGGCGGTCACGGCGCACGCCGACGGCCGGCTGATGCTGTGGGACCTGGAGGGCGGACTGCCCGCCGAGGAACTCCGCTCCGGGGTGGGGCGGTCCACGGCCGTGGCGTGTCTGTCGGGCGCGGGCGGGCCGCTGGTGGCGGTGGCCGACGACGAGAGCACGGTCCGGCTGTGCGCGCCGCTCGGCGACGACGACGGCTCCGACCTCCAGCACCCGTGCCGCGTCACGGCCCTGGCCCTCGCCGTCACCGACGGCCGCCCGTGCGTGGTGACCGGCGGCGAGGACGGCCGCGTACGGGTCTGGGACGCGGTGTCGCGTACGTTGCTGGCGGCGTCGGCGGTCGCGCCCGGCGGGCCGGTGTACGCGCTCGCGCAGGTCGACGCGCCCGGGGCGGCGGGGCCCGCGCTACGGCTGCTGAGCGGGAGCGGCGACGGCACGATCCGTATCTGGGATCCCGCGGAGGGCACCGAACAGGGGCGCCTGACGAGGCACATGGGCGCGGTGACGGCGCTGGCCCGTCCGCCGTCGCAGCCGCCCGTGCTGGTGTCGGCGGGCCTGGACCCGGCGCTGCGGGTGTGGCATGTGCCGCCGGACCGTCCGCGCGGCGCGCCCGCGCCCGGCCACACCTCCTGGGTCACGGCGCTGACCCGGGCCGCGCTGGACGGCCGGGAGGTGCTGGTGTCGGCGGGGGCGGACGGTCTGCTGCACCGCTGGGACCTGGAGGAAGGCACACCGTACGGGCCGCCGGTGGCGACCGCGGTGACCGGCGCGGCCGGGGCCCGGCCCGCCGCGCTGCACGCCCTGGCCCTGGTCACGGTGCGGCGCCGCCCGCTGGTGGTGACGGCGGGCGGTGACGGACGGCCGCGCGCCTGGGATCTGCGCGAGGGGACCGCGTACGGACCGGCGTTCGACCCCGCGGGCGCTCCGGTGCAGGCGCTGGCAGCGACGGAGCTGGACGGCCGTCCGGTGCTGGTGTCGGGAGGCACGGACGGGCTGCTGCACCTGTGGGACGTGGACACCGGCCGCCGCCGGGGGCTGCCGCTGGCGGGGCATGTCGGCGGGGTCAACGCGCTGGCCTGTGCGACGGTCGACGGGCGCGCGGCGGTGCTGTCGTGCGGCGACGACGGGACGCTGCGGCTGTGGGACCTGTCGACGGGGCTGCCGATGATGCCGCCGGTCGTCGCCCACCAGGGCTGGGCCACCGCGCTGTCGTACGCCGAACGGGACGGCGTCCCGGTCGCCGTGACGGGGGGTCAGGACGGCTCGGTGCGGCTGTGGGAGCTGGCGGGGGCGGGGCGGGGGCGGCAGCACGGGGCGTCGCTGCCGGTGGTGGGCGGGGTGAACGCGCTGGCGTGCGGCGGGGACGCGGAGGATCCGCTGATCGTCGCGGCGGACGACGGGGCGGTCCGGGTGTGGGAGCGGGCGGGGACGGAGACGGTCTCGGGGGTGGGTGTGCCGGGCGCGGTGCAGTCGCTGCTGGTCTGCGGTGACCGGCTGGTCCTGGGCTGCGAGTGGGAGATCGTGGTGCTGCGCCGCGCCTCCTGAGCCGTGCGCCGCCGGCTGGTCAGCGCAGGCGGGCGAGTTCGGCGGCGACCTCGGGCACGGCCAGATAGCGGGTCGCCTTGTGGGTGGCGACCGGGCCGAGGCTCACCTCGTGGTGGAGGTCGATGCCGGGGAAGACGGCGGGCAGATCGCGCGGGATGGCGACGACGTCCCCGATGTCGCAGATGTTCACCCAGCGCCGGACCCCGGGAGGGCGCTGTCCGACGCGGTCCTCGTTGCCGGGGCCCAGGGACAGCCGGTCGCGGATGGCGCCGGGCAGGCCGAGGGGGGAGCCGAGGGTGATGAGGGTGTCCAGTGCGACGGGCCGGTGCCAGAGGGTCTCGTAGGCGACGACGCTGCCCAGCGAATGGGCCAGCAGGACGCGCGGGCGGCGCTCCTCCAGGACCTGGCTCAGGGCGTCGCGGACCTGGGCGCGTCGCTCGGAGCCGGGGTCGTTGAGATAGGTGTCGGCCTCCCGGCAGAACAGGACCACCGCGCGGCGGGCCAGGGCGCCGTGCCAGGTGGCGATCCACTCGGCGATCTGCCGCACCGGCAGCCCGGCCCGCCCCATCAGGACCTCGTCCGGTGCGCCGAGGGCGGTCGCCCAGTCGGCGAGCATCCGCTGCCCGGTCGTGCCGAGGAGTTCGGGGTCCTCGTCGCCGGCCCCCTGCGCCGTCCCGAGGTGCAGCAGATGGGCGTAGTACGCGGTCGCCAGCCCGCCGTCCTCGTACGGCACCCCGTCGTAGCCGTCCCCCAGCGCGGCCCCCCACTCGGCGGCCAGCGCCCGCGCCGCGCCCGGGACATCACCGGCCTTGGTGAGATAGCGGTAGCAGCGGATGCCATGGATGCCCACGATCATCGAAAGACCCCCCGGTGAACCCCAGTTGCCGACCCCGTGCACGACAGGGTAGGGCCTCACGGGCCGCCGGGGGGTGCGGGCGGCGGCCCGTGAGCGGGGAGGGGGTCAGGTGGTGGGGGTCAGGTGGTGGGGGCGGGGGTGTCGGCGGTCCCGCCGTCGATCCGCTGGACCAGGTCGCGCAGGACGCGGCCGTACTCGGGATGGGCCAGGGCGTGGGCCATCTGGGCCACCAGGTAGTCGGCCGGGTTGCCGGTGTCGTACCAGGTGCCCCGGATGACCTGGCCGTAGACCGCGCGGTCGGCGGCGTAGGCGTTGATCGCGTCGGTCAGATAGACCTCGCCCACCGGCAGGCCCTTCTCCTGGGCCTCGTACCAGCGGCGGGTCTGCTCGCGCAGTTCCTCCACGATGCCCGGGGTGATGACATAGCCGCCGATCGCGGCGTACTCCGAGGGCGCGTCGGCGGGCTTGGGCTTCTCCACCAGGCCGGTGATGCGCAGTTGGCCGCCGCCCAGGTCCTCCTTGACCTTGGGCACGCCGTAGCGCTGCGACTCGTCGCGGTTCATGGGCAGCAGGGCCAGCACCGGGCAGCCGGTCTGCTCATAGGCGCGGATGAGCTGCTGGGCGCGCGGTACCTCGGCGACGAAGACGTCGTCGGGCCACAGCACCAGGACGGGTTCGTCGCCGAAGCTGCGGGCGGCGTTGAGGACAGGCGTGCCGTTGCCGTAGGGGCCGCGCTGGTCGAGGTAGGTGACATGGCCGCGCCGGGCGAGTTCGGCGACCTCCGCCACGGCGTCGGCGTAGGCCGTCTTGCCGTCGGCGCGCAGTTGGCCGACCAGACCGGGGTTGGGCCGGAAGTGGTCCTGGATCAGCCCCTTGCCGCCGGACACGACGATGGTGATGTCGGTGATCCCGGAGTCCACCAGTTCCCGCACGGTGTGCTCGATGACCGGCTTGTCGCCGACCGGGAGCATCTCCTTGGGAATCGCCTTGGTCAGGGGCAGCAGACGGGAGCCGAGTCCGGCGGCGGGAATCACGGCCCTGCGGATCGTCGGGGGCATCAGGTCTCTCTCGGTCGATCGGCGCGCCGGTCCGGCCGGTCCGGCACATGCCGACGCTACCAAGGCATGGTGGACGGCTGGTGCGGCCCTCGGGTCGGGTTCTTCCGGGGAGGGAGGCGGGACGGCGCGCGGGCAGGGGTGGGGCACGGTCGCAGCAACCGCATGACATCGCATCACATCGCAGCGGCGCATCGCATCACATCACACCGCAGCGGCGCATCACATCGCATCGCAGCGGCCCATCGCATCGCATCGAACAACGGAAGGAAGAGTCATGGGCAAAGGAACCGCGCTCATCGTCGGAGTGGGTCCCGGGCTCGGTCTGGCCCTCGCCCGCGTCTTCGCCGGGGACGGCCACCCGGTGGCGCTGTTCGGCCGGAACGCCGGGCGTCTGCGCGGCTACGCGGACGCCCTGGTCGCCGAGGGGCACACCGCGGGCGTCCACCCCGTGGACGCCGCCGACCACGAGGGCCTGCGGGACGCGCTCGTCCGGGCCACGGACGAACTGGGGGCGCCGGAGCTGCTGGTCTACAACGCGGCCGTACTGGCTCCTGACACCCCCACCTCACTCGGCCCCGAGGACTTCGCCCGCACCCTCGCGGTGAATGTCACCGGCGCCGTGGTCGCGGCCCGGACCGTGCTGCCGCTGCTGCCGGAGGGCCGTGGGAGTCTGCTGTTCACCGGCGGCGCCTACGCACTGCACCCGTCGCCGGAGCGCACCTCGCTGTCGGTGGGCAAGGCGGCGCTGCGGGCCTATGTGCAGGCCCTGCACCGGCAGCAGGAGGGCACGGACGTCCAGGTCACCACCGTCACCATCGCGGGGTACATCGACGGCGGCGACCCCCGCTTCTCCTCCGGCACCCTGGCCGCGGCCTACCTCGATCTGCACCACCGGCCGCGCGACACCTGGGAGGCGGAACTGCTGTACTCCTGAGCCCTGTCGGACCCGGCCCTCAGGGTGACTTCCCGTAGCGGGTGGCCAGCGCGGCGGCGCGGTCGCGCAGCGCGGCGCGCAGCCACGGCGGGGAGAGGGCCTCCGCGTCCGTCGTCAGCTGCCACAGCGCCCATTCGGCGTGCCGGGCGTCCTGGAAGGCCACCTCCAGGCACAGCCAGTCGCCGTCCTCGGCGCTCTCCTCGCCGTGGACGGCCAGCGCCGTGCCCACCAGTTCCGCGCGCCGCCGCGGTCTCACCCGGACCACCGCGGCGACCTGGTCACCGCCGGCCCGGAAGCGGGTGCTGCGCTCGCGCCAGGCCAGGTCCAGATCGACCCGGTCGGGGCGCTGCGCCGGTTCGGTGAGTTCCTCGGCGGCCCGGACCCGGTCCAGCCGGTAGGTGCGGTCCGCGCCGGACCGGGTGGCCAGCAGATAGCCCTGGCCGCGCACGGTGACCAGGCCGATCGGATCCACGGTGCGCCACCGGGGGGTCCGGTCGGCGGCGGACGCGTAGTGGATCCGCAGCTTGTGCCCGGCGAACACCGCGCGCCGGACCTCGGCCGCCACGCTGTCGGGCAGTTCCTCGACGGGCACGCGACGGGCGAGGAGATCGGTCTCCGGGTCGATGAGCAGGCGCCGGGCCGCGCCGGCCGCGGTGTCCCGATGTCCTTCGGGCAGGGCGTCGACCACCTTGAGCATGGCGGAGGCGAGCGCCGAGCCGAGGCCGAACACCTGGGCGCCACGGCGTGATCCGGCGACCAGCAGGGCGAGTGCCTCGTCGTGGTTGAGTCCGGTCAGCTCGGTCTGGAAGCCGGGCAGCAGCGCGAAGCCGCCGTTGCGCCCGCGCTCGGCGTAGACCGGGACCCCGGCCGCGGACAGTGCCTCGATGTCCCGCAGCACGGTCCGGGTGGACACCTCCAGTTCGCGGGCGAGCGCGGTCGCGGAGAGCCGTCCGCGCTGCCGCAGCAGCAGCACCAGCGAGACCAGACGGTCGGCACGCATACGAAGTCCCTCCCCCGACGCCCTCCCCCGAATACCTGACACAGGATGTCACGGTTTCGCTGAGAGGCTCTCCGCACGAGGTCCGAAGGGACGGGCGACGGCCATCGAGCGCCCCGCCCCCCGGACCGACAGGTCACCCAGGGGAAGACCCCGGGGAGCGCCCAACGGAACGCCCCGGGAACGCCCGGGGGAACGCCCAGTGGGACCCATCAGAATGGAGCGGAAGTGGCATTGCAGCGAACGCCGGTCAACCCGGTGAAGTGGTCCATGGAGCTGGGATTCCCTCAGGGGGAGGTCGTCTCCGGACAGACCCGCACCCTGTACCTCTCCGGCCAGACCGCGATGAACGGTGACGGCGAGCCCCAGCACGACGGTGACATGGCGGCCCAGCTGGCACTGAGCCTGGACAATGTGACGGCCGTGCTCGCCGACGCCGGTATGTCACTGACGAACCTGGTCCGGCTCACCGTCTACACCACCGACGTCGATCTCCTCCTCCGGCACTACGGCGTGCTGGCGTCACGGCTGGGCGCGGCCGGGGTGGCGCCGACCACCACGATGCTCGGGGTGAGCAGGCTGGCGGTCCCCGGCCAGTTGGTGGAACTGGAAGGAACGGCCGTCGAGTGAAGTGCCCCCGGGGGCAGCTGACAGACGGGCTACGGCACCGGCACCGCCGTAGCCCGTCGTCCGGTCAGTTCCGGGTGGCGGTCCCGCACGCGGCGTCGCCGGGCTCCGACATCCGTGAGTCCATCGAGTCGCTCCGGTCGTACGGGTCGGTCACCGGGCCGTCGCCCTCGGATGACCCGGCGAGTTCGGAGTCGAACCGGGGGGTGAGGTAGCCGGTGAAGGTGCCGCAGCCGCCGTTGGTGGTGTCCACCATGTAGGAGAGCAGGGTGAAGGTGCCGGGCTCGGTGACGATCTTCACCGGGTCGTCCCAGCTCAGCACGGTCTCGCGGCGCACGATGGTGCGGGTGACTTCATCGCTGCCGTCGGCGCGGGCCACCGGGTAGACATAGGTGACATCGGCGGTCACCTCGACCGACTCGCGGTCGCCCTCCTCGTAGGTGAGGCGTCCGCGGGTCTTGATGACATCGCCGACCAGCCGGAACTCGGATTCCTCGAACCTGCTGAACAGCAGCAGGGGGTCGTTCTCCTTGCTGGGGGTGCGGAACGCGGCCGTCAGATAGTCCTGGACGTCCTGCTGATGGGGGTTCATCAGCTCGATGGCCTGCTTCGGCCGGTCCCCCTTCAGGACTCCGCTGTCCAGGCTGGACTCGACGAGGAAGTCACGGGTCAGCTCCAGCGTCCGGGCGACCTCCGCCTTGTCCATCCAGCCGGTGGCCCGCGCCTCGGGCAGAGCGATCCCGGCCGCGCCGTCCGCCCACTCCACCGCGGGCGAGCCCCTGAACGGCTCCTCCACGGTGGGCCCCTGGACCGCCGGGTCGGTCGGCGGCGGCGCGTCCGGGCGCTCCGACTCGGCGGCGAGCGGGGCGCTCGGGCCGTCGGCGCCCTGGTTCTCACCCCCGAACCAGCCGGTGACCCGTCCGGGGTCCAGGGCCACGACCAGTACGGCGGCCAGGGCCAGCAGTCCGACCACGTACCGGCCCTTGCCGCCTCGGCGGCGGGGCGGCTGGTGACCGCGCCATGGCTCCGGCCGGCCGCCCTCCTCCTGGAGACGCCGTGTCACCATCCGGGCCCGCGCCGACGGCTCCTCGGGCACGCCCTGGCCGTCACCCCCGGCGTCCCGCGCAAAGCGTTCCCACTCCTCGTCCGGTATGGACTCCCCGCCCTTGCCCACGCTGGGCCCCTCCCCTGATGCAACGGTTCCTCGCGGCACAACGCCGAGGGCACCGGGCACTGTACGTCGGGCCTCCGGTGCTTCGGCCCAGTGATCCTAAGGGCAGGGGGGAGAGACGGTGTCCGGGCGGGGTGGGAGCCGTCGGGGGCGGCTCCCCGCGAGGTCAGGGCCTGCCCAGCGCGAAGGTCCGTCGCCGCCGCCACGCGGTCCCGTCGTACGCCACCAGATCCACCGACCCGATCCGGGACGCCACGGGGAGTTCACCGGACAGCCCGGCCTCGATCTCGTCCAGGACGTGGTCCTCGTGGCCGTCGGCGACGGTCAGATGCGGCACGATCCCGGCGAACTTTCCGCCGTAGGGAGGGGTTTCGGGCCAGCGGGCGACGATGTCCTCGGTGAGCCTGCGGAAGGGGGCGGCCGGGTCCGGCGCCAGATAGAGGACGCCCGGGAAGCGGGCGCAGCCCTCGAAGCGCGCGTCGAACGCGGGGCGGGCTCCGAAGATCCCGGCGAGGGCCTCGACGGTCGGTTCGTCCAGGCGGCTCTCGTCGAGGAACGGGAAGAGGACGGTGACATGTGCGGGGACTCCGGCTCGGGCGGCCGGGTCGTACCGCGCCCTCCAGGACCGGACGGCGGGCTCGGCCTCGGGGACATGGACGACGAGCGCGGTCTGGCCGGGGTGGAAGCCGGTCGCCCGGTCGTGGTAGGCGGTCATGTCAGTGGATGCTGCCAGGGGGGTGGGGGTGCGGCGGGCGCGGTCGGGGGGAATGTCCGGAAGTGATGCCGGGGTGGGGTGGGCGTCGGCACCCTAGTGACCCGCCGCCTTCGCCTGCTCCGGCCGCTCGGGGGTGGGGGCCGGATCGGTCGCCGGATCGGTGGGCGTCTGTTCGGCGGGCGTCGGATCGGTGGGGGTCGGATGGGTGGGGGCCTGTTCGGCGGGCGCCGGACCAGTCGGCGTCGGACCAGTCGGCGTCGCTTCGGACGGTACTGGTCCGGTGGCCGTCGGATCAGCGGACGGTGGTGGAGTGCGGTAGGCCCGGAGGGGACCGTTGGCCGCGGCCACCGCCGCTATGGCCAGAACGGCGGAGAGGCCGCCGGTGACCAGGGAGAAGGACGCGGAGGTGGCGGAGGCGACCAGGCCGCCGCGGAAGTTGCCCAGTTCGGGGCCCGCGACGCCGATGACATGTTCCACCGCGGAGACCCGGCCCCGGTAGGCGTCGGGTGTCTCCATCTGGACCAGGGCGTTGCGGGTGACCACGGACACGGTGTCGGCGGCACCGGCCACGGCGAGACAGCCGAGGGTCAGCCACAGCGGCCCGGCGAGGCCGAACCCGGCCAGAGCCAGGCCCCAGACGGACGCCGCGGTCAGCTGGACGAGGCCGCCCCGGCGCCAGCGGGTCACCGAGCCGGAGAGCAGCCCGGCCGTGATGCCGCCGACGGCGACGGCCGACAGGAACAGTCCGAGGGTCTGCGGGTTGCCGTCGAAGCGGGCCTCGTTGACCAGCGGGAAGAGGGCGACGGGCATGGCCAGCAGCGTCGCGGCGAGGTCGGTGGTCAGGGAACCCCACAGGGTGGGGCGGCGCAGGATGACGCTCCAGCCGCCGCGTTCCGGCCGTGACCGGCGGCCGTCGCCCTTCGTCACCGTCCCCTCCGGCTGCATGGCGGGGAGGCGGATCACCGTGAGCATCGAGACCGCGACGGCCGCGGCCTGGACGGCGTAGGCCGCCGGGAGGTCCCAGCGGGCGATGATCAGACCGGCCAGCGCGGGTCCGGCCAGCATCGACGCCTGGAAGGAGACATTGGTCAGGGCGAGCCCGGCCGCGACCTGGTCGGTGGGGAGCAGCCGGACCGGGAAGGTGCGGCGGGCCGGGGCGCCGAGCGCGGCGGCGGCGGATCCGGCGGCGACCAGGGCGAGCAGCAGGAGCACACTGCGGTTGCCGGCGAGGGCCTGGGCGCAGAGGGCGGCGGCGGCCACGAACTGGGCGACGGTGGTGACCCGGACGACCGTGCGCCGGTCGAGGGTGTCGGCGAGGGTGCCGCCGACGAGTCCGAAGAGCAGCATGGGCAGGCCGGTGGCGAGTCCGATGGCACCGGTGCCGATGGGGCTGCCGGTGAGTTCCCAGACCTGGGCGAGGACCGCCACGTTGGCTATCTGGGCGCCGGTTCCGGCGGCGGAGCTGCCGATCCACAGGTCGCGGAAGGCGCGGCTGGTGCGCAGGGGGCGGGTGTCGAGGAAGCGGACGCGTGCCTTCATCGCGGCGGCTCGACCAGGTGGTCGAGGATGCGCTCGCGCATGGGGCGTTCCGCCAGGGCCCGCCGCAGTTCCGCGACCACCCCGGTCAGGGGGTGGGGGACCTCGGCGTCGAGTTCGGTGAGCGAGGCGTGGGTGGCCCGCCACTCGGCCTCCAGGAAGGGAACCAGGGCCCGGCCGCGCTCGGTGAGGTCGATCCGCCGGGTGCGGGCGTCGGGGCCGGGTTCGGAGGTGACGAGGTCTTCCTTGCGCATGGCGGCGACGGTCTGGCTGACCGCGGAGTGCGAGCGGTCCAGGGAGGCGGCGAGGTCGCGAATGGTCAGCGGGCCGGTGTGCGCCAGCCGGATCAGCGGGTACGCGAACCTCGGCCGTACACCGGTGATGCCGCGGTCGAGGTAGACCCGCTCGATCTCGGCGTCGAGGGCGGCGAGGAGTTCATGGAGGGAGTGCCAGGGGTCGGGCTGCGCGGTGGGGTCGGGATGCGGTGTCACTGTCACCGCGCCAACGTAACAGCGCTCATACAATGACGCTCGCGATTATCGGGCGGGCCCTGTCGGCCTCCCCTTCCCGGTCCCTCTCCCCGGCAGCCCTGCCCGGCCCCCCTCTCCGGCCACCCTCCCCGGCCGAGCCCCCCGACCCCGCCCCCGCCTCCACCCCGCCCCACCCTCACTCCGCGTGCACCACCACCGACACCACCCGTACCTCGCCGTCGGTCATGTTCCGGTACTGGTGGGGCGTCGCCGAGTCGAAGGCGAGGGAGTCGCCCGCATCCAGGACATAGGTCTCGAAGCCGATGTCGGCGTGGAGGGTGCCGGTGAGGACGAGCTGGTACTCGCGGCCCTCGTGGCGGATGGGCGCGCGGCTGTCGGTGGAGCGGCCGTAGGGGGCGTAGACGACCTCCAGGAAGTCCACCCGGGCGTCCTGCTGCGGGGTGAGCCGCTCCCAGCGGACACCGCTGGCGAGGTCGATGGTGCGGCGGTCGGCGGCGCGCTGGACGATGGTGCCGGGGGCGGGCGCCAGGGCGGGGCCGGAGGGGGCGGGGTGGCCATTGGCCTCCCGGGTCCCGTTCGCCTCCCGGGTCCCGTCCGCGCCCCGGATCCGGTCCGCGCCCCGGATCCCGTTCGTGTCCCGGGCCCCGCTGACCGCGCGGGCGCGCGCACCGCCGCCCGCCTCGGGGACGTCGTCGGCGCCGCCGGTGCCGAAGAGGTACTCCAGGGGGATGTCCAGCGCGTTGGCCAGGCCGTAGATCACCCCGGCGGACGGGGCCGTCTGGCCGCGTTCGACCTGGGAGATGAGGCTGGCGGAGCAGCCGGCGAGCTTGCCCAACTCGCGCAGGGACAGGCCGCGTTCGGCGCGGACCTTTCTGAGCCTCACCCCGAGTTCGAGGCTGCCCCCCTCGGTCTTCATCGCGCCTCCTGGTCGGTGGGACGGGTCGGGTCCACGCACGGGACAACGGTAGCGGACTGCACAGGACTGTACAGCCGTGCACAGGATAGTGAACAGATGCCGGGAGAGATCGAGGGCGAAATTCCCCCTTCCCTCCCATTGGCGGCCCTGAAATGGGTCTTTTCAAGAGAGAGAAGTCCAACCCTTGACAATAATCCTGCACAGTGCGTCCACTATGACGCACACCGCGTCGCTTCCGACGCCCTCGCCCCGCAGTTCTGTGGAGGTCCTCGCCGTGACAGTCAATGCCAGACCCGGGCCCGTGGGCCGGTCAGCCGCTGGGTTCCCCCGACGCCGGTACCGCGCGGCGGGCGGGGCGGTCCTCGCCACCGCCCTCGCCGTCACCCTCGCTGCCTGCGGCGGCGGAGGCGGCGGCGGTGACACCGGGTCGTCCGACAAGGGTTCCGGCGGCACGCTCAGGTTCGGCACCAACCAGCAGTTCGACGACTGGGAGACGGTCACCAAGCAGAACGCGACCTACACCTCGCTGGTCTACGAGTCGCTGATCGGTCTCGCCGAGGACGGCACCACCCTGCGGCCCCAGCTCGCCACCGCCTGGGAGCAGACCCCGCAGCGGATCGACCTCACCCTCCGCTCCGGTGTCCTCTTCCACGACGGCACCCCCTTCGACGCCGAGGCCGTCGTCGCCAATCTGAAGCGGATCAGCACCACCCCGAGCCAGTACCGCAGTCAGCTCTCGGCCATGAAGTCGGCGACCGCCGTCGACGCGACCCATGTCCGTATCGACCTCACCGAGCCCGCGCCGGCCCTGCTGAACAACCTGGCCCGGCTCGGGATGTACATGGTCTCCCCCAAGGCGCTCGCCGACGGCGACTGGAAGACCAAGGGCGTCGGCACCGGCCCCTGGAAGTACGACGCCAAGGCGTCGGTGAAGGGCCTGCGCACGGTCGTCACCGCCTTCGACCGGTACTACGACAAGAAGTCCGTCGGCCCCTCCCGGGTCGAAGTCACCCAGATCAACGACCCCGACAGCCTCTACAACGCGCTGCGCGCCGGGCAGATCGACGTCGCCTGGACCACCCCGGCGCTGGCCGACCGCGCCGAGAAGGAGGGGCTCGCCTCCACCTGGTTCCCGTCCGTGCTGTGGCACCTCCAGATGTACGACATGAAGGGCGTCTTCAAGGACAAGAAGTTCCGCCAGGCCGTCTGCCACGCCATGAACCCGCAGGACTACGTCGACGCGGCGCTCGGCGGCAAGGGCGAGGTGCCCGCGCAGCGCTTCACCGAGGGCCAGTCCGGCTACGACCCCGCGCTCAAGGGCTACCCGTACGACGTGGACAAGGCCAAGCGGCTGATGAGTGAACTCGGCGGCGGTGAGCGCAGGTTCACCCTGCTCAGCTATGACACCCAGCGCACCATCGCCGAGCTGTTCCGCAGTCAGATGGCCGCCATCGGGGTCGAGGTGGAGCTGGAGACACCCAACTTCCCGCAGTTCCTGAGCGTCTACCAGAGCGGCAAGTACCCGGCGTCCATCCTCTCCGACGGCGCCCGCTCCGGCCCGTACGACTACTACGTCCGCAAGTTCGCGCCGGACGCCTCGGGCAATCCGCAGCGGATCACCTACCCCCGGCTGGAGGCGGCGGTGCGGGGCGGTCTCGACGCGACGACCGCCGAGCAGCAGGAGGCCGCCTGGCGGGAGCTGTCCGCGGTCGTCGACGAAGAGGCCCTGGACTGCGGCTACTTCGACTACTCCGGCTTCTGGGCCTACAACCCCAAGAACGTCGACAACATCGTCTCCACCCAGCACGAGGTGGCGGTCTTCCGCTACAAGGAGGCCCGCGTCGGGGACTGATCCCCCGGCCCCCGCCCTCCTCCGCCCCACCCCCCACGGCTTCGATTCCCGTAACCCCTGGAGAAAGCCACCCATGAGCAGTACGTCGTCCTTCCCGCACGCCCATCCCGATCTGGTCCTGGTCGACGGACGGATCACCACGATGTCCGACGCGCCCGGCGCCGCCGGGGAGGTGCAGGCCCTGGCCGTCACCGGGGAGCGGATCACCGCCACCGGCTCCAGCGCGGAGATCCGGTCGCTGGCCGGTCCCGGCACCACCGTGGTCGACCTCAAGGGGCGCCGGGTGGTGCCGGGGCTGATCGACTCCCATGTGCATGTCGTCCGGGCCGGGCGCACCTGGCGGGACGAGGTCCGCTGGGAGGACGAGCGGTCCCTCGCCAGCGGTCTCGCCGCCCTCGGCGCCCGCGCCGCCGACCGCCCCGAGAGCACCTGGATCAGGATCATCGGCGGCTGGCACCCGGCGCAGTTCCCGGAGAACCGGGGGCCCAGCCGGGCCGAACTGGACGCCGCGGCGCCCGACCACCCCGTCTATGTGCAGTTCCTGTACGACTGGGCGGTCCTGAACACCGCGGCGATGCGGGAGCTGGGCGTCGATCACACCTTGGTGCGCGAGCTGACCGCCGACGGCTTCGCGGCCGACGCCTTCGAGACGGGCCCGGACGGCGAGCTGACCGGCAAGGTCAACGGCACCCCGCTGATGGAGTGGTTCTACCGGCGGATGCCGGCCCCCACCTTCGAGGAGCAGGTCGCCGGTACGGCCGAGATGTCCCGCGCGCTGAACCGGCTCGGTATCACCGGCGCCATCGACGGCGGCGGTTTCAACAGCGGCCCCGCCGCCTACCCCGCGATCCGGGAGACCTGGCGGCGCGGTGAACTCACCCTGCGCACCCGCCTCGCCGTGCACGCCGAGCGCGCCGGGACCGAGGCCGCCGACCTCGCCGGATACCAGCGCTTCACACCGCTGGACGTCGGGGACGGGCTGCTCAGGGTGATCGGCGTCGGCGAGGTGATCCTGTACGCGACCGTCGACAAGATCGCCCACCCGGTGGAGATCGACGACGACATCCGGACCCGGTTCCGCGAGATCTTCGGGGAACTCGCCCGCAACCGCTGGACCGTGCACACCCACGCCCATCAGCACGAGACGATCGACGCGGTGCTCAGCGCCTGGGAGGAGGCCCACGCGGAGCACGACATCGCCCCGCTGCGCTGGGCCCTCGTGCACGCCGAGCCGCTCACCCCGGCCGATGTGGAGCGGGTCGCCGCGCTCGGCGCCGGGGTCCTCGCCCAGGGGCTGTACCGCTTCCAGGGCGAGGAGGCCCTCGCGATCTGGGGCGAGAAGACCGTCGCCGAGGCGCCGCCGCTGCGCACCCTGCTGGAGCGGGGGGTGCCGATGGGTCTCGGCTCGGACGCGATGCGGGTGGCGTCGTTCAACCCCTGGGCCACCATCGCCTGGTTCCTCGACGGCCGGACCGTCCAGGGCACCCCGACACTGGCCGGGCACCATCTGCTCAGCCGCGAGGAGGCGCTGCGCGGCTACACCGCCTCCGGTGCCTGGTTCAGCTTCGAGGAGCAGGAGCGGGGGCGGCTGGAGCCGGGGCTGCTGGCCGATCTCGCCGTGCTCAGCGACGACTATCTGACGGTCGATCAGGAGCTGATCCCGCAGATCGAGTCCGTTCTCACCGTGGTCGGCGGGCGGGTCGTGCACACCGCCGCGCCCTTCGCCGATCTGCCCGTCACCTCCTTCGACCCCCAGGGAGTCAGCCGTGCCTGAGCCCGCGACCGCGTCCGTCCTGCTCGTGCGGGACGCGACCGTACTGACCATGGATGCCGCCCTCGGCGACTTCGACCGGGCCGATGTCCTGATCACCGGCGACCGCATCACCGCCGTCGGCCCGGACCTGGCCGCGCCGGACGGCGCCGAGGTCATCGACGGGCGCGGCATGATCGCCCTGCCGGGCCTCATCGACACCCATATGCACGCCTGGCAGACCCCGCTGAAGGGCCTGTACGCGGACGGCTGGACCTTCGACGACTACCAGTCGCGGGTCTTCCGGCTCCGCGAGAGCTTCACCCCCGAGGACCTCCACGACGCCACCTTCGCGGGCTCCGTGCAGATGCTCGACAGCGGCGTGACCGGCGTCCTCGACTTCTGCCACAACGTGATGTCGCCCGAGGCCGCCGAGGCGGGCCTGCGCGCCCACGCGTCCACCGGCCAGCGCGTCCTGTGGGCGTACGGCATGCTGGGCGGCTTCGACGCCCCGCCCGAGGACCACGTCTGGCGGCTGGAACACGTCAGGGAGCTGAGCGGACGCGTCGGCGACGGCTCCCTGCTGCGGCTGGGCCTCGCCCTGTCCTCGCTGGAGTACGGCGATCTGGACCGCACCGCCGCCGAGGTCGCGCTCGCCCGTGAGCTGGGCCTGCGGATGACGGTCCACCAGAACCCGGCCGGGCAGATCCGCGCCCTGCACCGCGCGGGCCTGCTCGGCGAGGACATCCTGCCCGCGCACGCCAACGCGGCCGACGACGAGGAGCTGGAGCTGCTGGCGGCCTGCGGCGGCGGGATCTCCTTCACCCCCGAGGGCGAGTTCGGCGGCGGCCGGTCCATGACCGTGCTCAACCGCGCCCACCGCGCGGGCGTCTGCTCCAGTCTCGGCATCGACACCCATGCCCGGGTCGCCATCGACCTGTTCGCGGCGATGCGGCTGACGTATCTGCTGATGCGCAATGTCGACGCCGCCGAGGAGCGCGAGGCGGGCCGCTATCCGCTGGTCCGCCGGCCGGGCGTGCCGCTGATCGAGCCCCGGCACATGCTGGAGTACGCCACCGTCAACGCGGCCCGCTCGCTGGGTCTCGGCGGCGAACTGGGCCGGCTCGCGCCCGGCTGCCTCGCCGATCTGATCCTGGTGGACACCGCCCCGTACGGGAGGGCGCTCGGGGACCCGGCCGCCCATGTGGTGCTCCAGACCCACCCCGGCGATGTCGACACGGTCGTCGTCGGCGGCACGGTGCGCAAGCGCGGCGGGCGGCTCACCGACCTCGATCCGGCGGCGGCCGGGGAGGCGAACCGGCGGGTGCGCTCGCGGGTGCTGGACGACGGCTTCGCGCGGGGAAGCGCCCGGCCATGACCAAGTTCGTCGTCCAGCGGCTGCTGTCCGCGCTGCCGACCCTCTTCCTGGTCTCGGCGTTCGTGTTCACCCTCGTCCATCTGACGCCCACCGACCCGGTGGCGCAGATCCTGGGCGAGGGGGCCCCGGCCGCCGACAAGGCCGCCCTCAGCGCGCAGCTCGGTCTGGACCGGCCGGTCGCCGAGCAGTACGCGAGCTGGCTGGGCGGCGCCGTCACCGCCGATCTCGGCTCCTCCCTCTACACCGGGACCCCGGTCGGCGAGTCGCTGTCCACCGGCATCGGCATCACCCTGTCGCTGGCCGTCGCCGGTATGGCGCTGGCGCTGCTGGCGGGGGTGCCGCTGGGCATCCTGGGCGCGCTGCGGCCCGACTCGGCGGCCGACCGGCTGCTGACCGGCCTGGTCGCGCTGGGTCTCGCGGTGCCCAGTTTCTGGCTGGCGCTGCTGCTGGTGCTGGTGTTCGCGGTGCAGCTGGGCTGGCTGCCGGTGGTGGGCTACACGCCGTTCACCGAGGATCCGGGCGCCTGGTTCACCGGCATGATCCTGCCCGCGGTGGCGCTCGGCTCCCATACGGCGGCGGTCATCGCCCGGCAGACCCGCAGCGCCATGATCGACGCCCTGGACGCGCCGTTCGTGCAGACCCTGCTGGCGCGCGGCATCCGGCGGCGGCGGATCGTGCTGCGCTACGCCGTCAAGAACGCGATGGTGCCGGTGCTCGCGGTCATCGCCATCCAGATGTCGGTGCTGGTGGCCGCCAGCTTCGTCATCGAGCGGATCTTCGCGGTCCCGGGCCTCGGGACCCTCCTCATCGACAGCGTCGTACGCGCCGACTACCCGGTGCTCCAGGGCTCCATCGTCCTGGTGGCGGTGATCGTGCTGCTGGTCAATCTGGCGGCCGACCTGCTGTACGGCGTGCTCAACCCGAAGGTGAGACCCCAGTGAGCGAGACATCCCCGGGCGCGGTCACCGGCGCCCCCGCCCTCGCCGCCGACCCGGGCGGGCCACCGGCGCCCCGGCGACGCGGCCGTACCCTGCGCCGGGTGCTGGGCAGACGGCTCACCCTGGTCTGTCTGTCCCTGCTGGCCCTCCAGGCGGCCGTCGCCCTCGCCGCGCCCCTGCTCGCGCCCTACGATCCGCTCCACCCCGAGGTGTCGGACAAGCTCCAGGGGCCGAGCGGCGACCACTGGCTCGGCACCGACGACCTCGGCCGTGACACCCTGTCCCGGCTGATCTACGGCACCCGCACCGCGCTGCTCGCCAGCACCCAGAGCGTCGCCCTCGGTCTGGTCCTCGGTGTCTGCGCCGGGCTGTACGTCGGCTACCGGGGCGGCTGGTGGGACCGGATCGGTATGCGGGTCGCCGATGTCCTCCAGTCCATCCCGGCGCTGCTGCTGGCCCTCGCCCTGGTCGCCGTCCTCGGCAACGGGCTGGGCAACGCGATGCTCGCCGTCGGCCTGGTCTTCGCCGTCAGCTTTCTGCGCATCACCCGGGCGGTGGTCCTCGCGGAACGGGAGCGGCTGTATGTGGACGCCGCCCGGGTGCTGGGGCTGCGCCGCTCGGCGATCATGTTCCGGCAGGTGCTGCCGAATGTGTCGGCGCCGCTGATCGTGCAGGCGTCCATCGCGGCGGGCACCGCCCTGCTGATCGAGGCGACCCTGAGCTTCCTCGGGGTCGGCGTCGACTCCTCGCAGGTCAGCTGGGGTGCCATGCTGGACGCGTCCCGTCAGTATGTGGTGGACCAGCCGTTGCTGGCGATCCTGCCCGGCGCGGCGCTCACCCTGAGCGTGCTGGTCTTCAATCTGCTGGGCGACGGACTGCGGGACGCGGCCTCCCCGCGCGGCGCCGCCCCCGCGCCCCGCCGCGCGAAGACCGCGACGGCGGCGGTGCCGTCCCCCGCCGACCACACCCCGCCCGCCCCCGCGGACGCCCTCCTCACCGTGACGGATCTGACCGTCTCCGACTCCCAGGGCTCCGAACTGGCGTCCCGGGTCTCCTTCCACATCCGGCGCGGCGAGACCTTCGGTCTGGTGGGCGAGTCGGGCTGCGGCAAGTCCATCACCGCGTCCGCGATCCTCGGGCTGCTGCCCCGGGGCGTCACGGTGACCTCGGGCTCGGTCCGGCTCGACGGCACCGAACTGACCGGGCTGCGCGGCGAGGAACTGCGCCGGGTGCGCGGGCTGCGGGTCGGCATGGTGTTCCAGGACCCCATCTCGGCGCTCTCCCCCGTGCACACCGTGGGCCGTCAGCTCACCGACGCCATCCGCGCCCACCGGGACGTGTCGCTGAGGGAGGCCACCGAGCGGGCGGCCGAACTGCTCGACCTGGTGGGTGTGGACCGGCCCCGCGAGCGGCTGAGGGACTATCCGCACCAGTTCTCCGGCGGCATGGCCCAGCGGGTCGTCATCGCGGGCGCCCTCGCCTGCGACCCGGAGCTCCTCATCGCCGACGAGCCGACCACCGCGCTCGATGTGACCATCCAGGCCCAGGTCCTCGATCTGCTGGCCTCCCTGCGGGAGCGGCTCTCCATGTCCCTGCTGATCATCACCCACGACCTGGGGGTCGTCGCCGACAGCTGCGACCGGATCGCCGTCATGTACGCCGGTCAGATCGTGGAGCAGCGCACGGTCGGGGACGCCTTCGCCCGGCCCCGGCATCCGTACACCGAGGCCCTCCTCGCGGCCGTCCCCCGGGCCACCGCCGACGGGGAGCCGCTGCCGACCATCCCGGGCCGGGTGCCGCCCGCCTGGGACTGGCCGGCGGGATGCCGCTTCCACCCCCGCTGTGTGTACGCCACCGATGCCTGCGCGTCCGGCGCGGTCGCCCTCGACGAGGGCGGCGCGCGCTGTGTCCGGGCCGCGGAACTCCACCTGGCGGGTGCCCGGTGAGCGCCGCCCAGGCCCCGGACGGCCCGCTGCTCAGCGTCGAGCACCTCAGTGTCACCTACCGGCTGGGCCGCGGCATGTCCGGCCGGGCCCGGACCTTCACCGCCGTACGGGACGTCAGTTTCCGCATCGGCGCGGGCCGCACGCTCGGTCTGGTCGGTGAGTCCGGCTCCGGCAAGAGCAGCATCGGGCGTGCCGTGCTGCGGCTCGCGCCCATCTCCGAGGGGCGGATCCTCTTCGACGGTCAGGACATCGACGGCTTCGGCCGCCGGACGCCGCTGGCCTTCCACCGGGACGTGCAGGTCGTCTTCCAGGACCCGCTGTCGTCCCTCAACCCCCGGCAGACGGTGGCCGACACCCTGGGCCAGGCGCTCACCCGGCACCGTCCCCTGGGCCGGGCCGAGCGGGAGCGGGAGACGGCCGGGGCGCTGGACCGGGTGGGGCTCGCCCCGCACCACGCCGACCGCTATCCCCACGAACTCTCCGGCGGGCAGCGCCAGCGCGTCGCCATCGCCCGCGCCCTGGCCCCGCGCCCCCGGCTGATCGTGTGCGACGAGCCGGTCTCCGCGCTGGACGTCTCCACCCAGAGCCAGGTCATCAATCTGCTCCAGGAACTCCAGCGCGAGCTGGGCGTCAGCTATCTCTTCATCGCCCACGACCTGGAGGTCGTACGGCACATGAGCGACGAGATCGGCGTCCTGCAACTGGGCGAACTCGTGGAGCAGGGCCCGGCGGCCCAGGTCTACGACTCCCCCGCCCACCCCTACACCCGCACCCTGCTGGCCTCCACGCTGGTCGCCGACCCGGCCCGGCAGGCGGCCCGAACGGCCCAACGGCGGGCGTTGCGCGCCCGGCACACCGCGTCCGCGTGACATACCCGAACCAACCCTCGCCCCCCCCGCATCTCCCCGACGAAAGGCACGACGATGAACGACACCCCCGTGGAGCGCCTCGGCTGGCTCGGTACCGGCGCCATGGGCGCGGTGATGGCCGCGGCCCTGCTCAAGGGCGGCGCCGATGTCACGGTCTGGAACCGTACGACGGCCAAGACCGCGCCCCTGGCCGAGCAGGGCGCGCGGGTGGCCGGTTCGATCGCCGGACTCACCGAGGCGTCCGTCGTGTTCGTGATGGTCTCCACCAGCGCCGATCTGCTGTCCGTGGTCACCGGCGAGGAGGGGCTGCTGAGCGGTGCGCGGCGCCCCGAGGTCGTGGTGGACTGCTCGACCGTCTCGGCGGAGGCGTCCGCCGAGGTGCGGGCGGCCTGCGAGGCGGCCGGGGTGGGCTTTCTCGCCGCCCCGATCAGCGGCAATCCGCACATGGTCGCCGACGGCCGGAGCGCGATCGTCGCCTCCGGCCCGGACACGACGTTCGAGCGGGTCGCGCCCTGGCTGCGGACCATCTCCCCGACGGTGGTGCACGCCGGGCCCGGTGAGCAGAGCCGGCTGGTGAAGATCTGTCACAACCTGCTGCTCGGCATGATCACCCAGGCCCTCGCCGAGGTGACCACCCTGGCCGAGAAGGGCGGGGTGACCCCGGAGGCGTTCATCGACTTCATCAATGGCTCGGTGCTCGGCTCGACCTTCATCCGCCACAAGGGCCGCGCGATGGTCGAGCGGGACTACACGCCCACCTTCAACAACAAGATGCTCCGCAAGGACTTCGACCTGGGCCTGGGCGCGGCCCGCTCCCTGGAGGTGCCGATGCCGGTGAGCGCGCAGGTGCACCAGCTGATCCAGACGGCCATCGGCCATGGCTTCGCCGAGCGGGACTACGCCGCTCTGTACGAGGTGGAGGCCACGGCGGCGGGCCTGCGCGGGGCGGCCGACCCGGCCTGACCCACCGTCAGGTCCCGCTCCGCCACCGACACCGCCGTGCGCGTGCCCGCGCCCTGTCCTGCGCTCCGGGACGCGCACGGCGGCTTTCGCATGCCCGACACGCCCCAGCCATCAGAAGACATCAGCGCATCAGGAAGTACGCATGAACCTCACCCAAGCCCTGGACCGCTGCCCCACCGGCCTGCTGATCGACGGCGTCCGGCGCCCCGCCGCCGACGGCCGCACCCTCACCGTCCACGACCCCGCCACCACCGAACCGCTCGCCGAGGTCGCCTCCGCCGCCGAGCAGGACGCCGTGGCAGCCGTCGCGGCGGCGGCCCGCGCCCAGTCCGGCTGGGCGGCGACGCCCCCGCGGCAGCGGTCCGTCGTGCTGCGCCGCGCCTGGGAGCTGATGACCGAGCGGGCCGAGTACTTCGCCACCCTGATCAGCGCCGAGAACGGCAAGGCGCTGCCGGACGCCCGCGCCGAGGTGGCCTACGCCGCCGAGTTCCTGCGCTGGTACGCGGAGGAGGCGGTACGGCTGGAGGGGACGGTGACCCGGGCCCCGGCGGGCGGCTACCGCATCCTGGTGGACCGGGTGCCGATCGGGGTGGCGGTGCTGGTCACCCCCTGGAACTACCCGGCGGCGATGGCCACCCGGAAGATCGGCCCGGCCCTGGCGGCGGGCTGCGCGGTGGTGCTCAAGCCCGCGAGCGACACCCCGCTGACCGCACTGGCCGTCGGCGCGCTGCTGCTGGAGGCGGGGGTGCCCGCGGGCGTGGTGAACGTCCTCCCGGCGGACCGCTCGGGGCCGGTGGTCTCCGCGCTGCTCGCCCAGCCCGCCGTGCGCAAGCTGTCCTTCACCGGCTCCACCGAGGTGGGCCGGGTGCTGCTGCGGGCCGCCGCCGACCGGGTGCTGAACACCTCCATGGAGCTGGGCGGCAACGCGCCCTTCCTGGTGCTGGCGGACGCGGATCTGGACGCGGCGGTCGAGGGGGCGATGCTCGCCAAGATGCGCAACGGCGGGGAGGCGTGCACGGCCGCCAACCGCTTCTACGTCCACGAGTCGCTGGCCGACGCGTTCGGCGCCCGGCTCGCCGCCGCGATGGAGGCGCTGCGGGTGGGCCCGGGGCTGGACCCGGACACCGAGGTGGGGCCGCTGGTCAACGCGGGGGCGGTGGCCAAGGTGGACGAGCTGGTGGTGGACGCCGTGGAGCGAGGGGCGCGGGTGCTGACCGGCGGGTACGCGCCCGAGCGGGTGGGCCACTACTACACGCCGACCGTGCTCGACCGGGTCGCGCCGGACTCGGCGCTGCTGACGGAGGAGATCTTCGGTCCGGTGGCGCCGCTGGTGCGGTTCGAGGACGAGGCCGAGGCGGTCGCCCTCGCCAACGCCACCGAGTACGGGCTGGTGTCGTACCTCTACACCCGGGACCTGGGCCGGGGGCTGGCGGTGGCGGGGCGGCTGGAGTCGGGGATGGTGGGCCTGAACCGGGGGCTGGTCTCCGACCCGGCGGCCCCGTTCGGCGGGGTGAAGCAGAGCGGCATAGGCCGCGAGGGCGGGCATGAGGGGGTGCTGGAGTACATGGAGGCCAAGTACATCGCGACGGCCTGGCAGGACGCGGTGTAGGTTCGCGGGGACGATCACCGGCGAGGGGGTCGCGGAGACGGTCGGCCCGGCGGGCGGAGGAGGACCGGTGGCGGTAGGCGGCGCGAAGGAGTTCGAGCCGGACAGCCCGTGGGAGGCCCTGCGGGACTTCGCTCGGGGCCGGCGGGAGGGCACGGCCGAGGCCGTGGCGAACCGGGTGCAGGAGCTGATCCTCGGCCGCGATCTGCCGGACGGCGCCCGGCTGCCCTCCGAGCGGGATCTCGCCGCGCTGCTCTCCACCAGCCGCCCGACGGTCAGTCAGGCCATCCGCACCCTGGTCGTCAGGGGCCTGGTGGAGTCCCGGCGCGGCTCCGGGGCGTATGTGCGGCTGCGCCCCGAGGCCACCCTCGCGGCCTCGATGGGGCTGATGCTGGAGCGCGAGCCGGAGTCGGTGGGCCAGCTCGCCGAGGTACGGCTCACCCTGGAGTCGTCGGCGGTGGTACGGGCGATCGAGCGGGCCACGCCGGAGGAACTCGCCCTGGCCGAGGAGGCGCTGCGGGCGTTCGCCGACAGCGGCGGGGACACGGCGAGCTGGATGAGCGCGGACACCCGCTTCCACGCGACGCTGGTCAGCGCCGCGCACAACACGTATCTGGCGTCGATGTTCGACAGTGTGCACACCACGCTGATCAACCATGAGTACCGGACGTGGATCGACAACGGCACGGTCCCGGACTGGCTGGCCCCGGACCGTATCCCGGCGCTGACCGCGATCCACGAACCGATCCTGGACGCCGTGCGCCGCCGGGACGTGGAGTCGGCGCTGTACGCGGTGCGGCACCACCATGAGGCGATGCGGGCGAATCTGCTGCGGGGCGGGTGAGGGCGGCGGAGGGAGCCGGAGCAGCGGTACGTCCGCCTCCCGGGCCGGAAGGCGGACGTGTGCGGTGGCGGCGTGTGCGGCGACCCGGTCTCAGTCGAAGTTGTTCTTCCGGCCCTTGCGGACATAGGCGACGGTGTCGGCGATGTGGCCGCGGCCGTGGATCGAGCGCTGCTTGGCGACATGGCCGAACATCTGGATGCCGAAGCCGCCGTCGAGGTCGTCGGTGATCCGCTTGCGCCAGGGGCGGCGGACGATCTGGGTGGTGAGCCGACGGGTGACGCGCGGCCGGCTCATGATGTGCGCGGCGATCGTGCGGGCGCGGTCGAGCAGTTCCGCACGCGGCAGCACCTCGTTGACCATGCCCCACTCCAGGGCCTGCCGGGCGCTGATGGCCTCGCCGGTGAGCAGCGCGTAGGCGGCCCGCTTGACGCCCAGCAGTTCCTGGAAGCAGCTGTGGATGCCGTCGCCGGGCACGGAGCTGATGTCGAAGTGGAGGTCGAAGAGGGTGGCGTCGTCCGCGCACAGGGTGATGTCGCACATCAGCACGATCTCGGAGTGGAACCCCGAGCCGTTCATGATGCCGATGGTCGGTATCTCCAGGTCGTTGATGAGCGAACTGACATTGATCCGCCCGTCCTTGTAGGCGTACTCGTACGCCCAGTACGGCATGTCCGCGTCTTCCAGGGCGAAGCCCTCCGGGTCGGCGTCCATCATGAACTCGTCGCCGGTGCCGGTGAGGACGAGGACCTCGTTCTCGGGGTCGGCGCCGATGACCTTGAGCATCTGACCGAGGGCGCGGTGGTTCTCGACGCTGAGCTGGACCGGCCCGCCGAGGGTGTGCGCGCGGGCGACGATCACACCGTCGGTGCGTTCGAGGACGAAGAAGTCCTTGAACCGCTCCCGGTACTCCTCGAACTGCGGCGGGGCGATGAAGTCCTGCAACGACACGGGTGCCTCCTGGGGTGACCGGGCGAGAACAATTGGCATAGCCAATAACCGGAGTGTGCGAAGAGAAGGCGGCATAAGTCAAGCCCAGGATTCAGGTGAACCGCACCGAATCACCACCCATTGACACCCACCAAGCGATGACTCTCTAATGTGGCTATGCCAAAGGTGGCGTACTCGACCCCACCGACGCACATCCACAACGACTCGCTCATGGGTCAGGGAGGATCCGCGCGATGCTGATGCCCACGGTGCGGCGGTTCTCGGACAGGGGAAGCCGGTGGACGGTGACGGACCCGGTGGCGCTGGCCGACGAGATCCGCGTCCACGCCCGGCACATGGCGCGGGCCCGGGGAGCGGACGCCCCCGACGGCCTTGAGGCGGCCCTGTCCTCGGCGGAGCAGCTCGCGGCGGTGTTCGCGACCGCCCGCCCCGGCCGGGACCGCCTCGTCTGCTCCCCCGCCCACCACGTCCTCGGCCCCTACGCCGCCGCCGTGGCGGTCGGCCTGCTGGACCGCTCGGCGCTGACGCAGTACGGCGCCGACGGCTCACCGGTCGACGCGGTCGGCTCCGCGCGCTCCCCGGTCGTGGACCACACCTGCGGCTCCCCCGGTGAGGGCCTGTCGGCGGCGGCCGGGTACGCCCTCGCGGACCGCATCCAGGGCCGCGACTCCCGCACCTTCACCCTGATGTCCGAGGCGGAGACGGAGGAGGGCCAGGTGTGGGAGGCGGCGCGGTTCGCGGCGCGGCACAGTCTGTCCAACCTGACCGTCGTCCTGGACGCGACCACCGCCGGTGAGTCACCGCCCGCCGCCGCCCGCTGGACCGGCTTCGGCTGGTGCGCGGCCGAGGTCGACGGACATGACCTGACGGCCGTGCGGGAGGCCCTGGAAACGGCCCGGCGGGAGACGGACGGCCCGACAGCGGTGATCTGCCGGGGGCGCGGGGACGACGGGACGGCGGACGACGGAACCGGGGAGGCCCGGCCGGCGAGGGGAACCGGACATGGACATGCGTGAGCCACCCTTCCCGACCCGCCCCAACCCCTACCCGGCGGGACTGGTCGAACTGGCCCGGGAACGCCGCGAGGTCATCTGCCTGACCAGCCACCTCGACCTGCCCGCCGTCCAGGAGGCGCTCCCCGAGCGCTACCTCCGCACCGGCGGCGCGACGGCCCACATGATGAGCCTGGCCGCCGCGCTCGCCCACGCGGGCCACATCCCGTACGTCCACACCTACGGCACCTTCGCCACCCGCAGGCCCTACGACCAGATCGCCAACGCCATCGCCCACCCGGCGCTCCCGGTCCGCATCATCGGCTTCGCGCCCGGCCTGACCACGTCCGAGGGCCCCGGCCACCAGGCCGTGGACGACATCGCCCTGATGCGCGCCCTGCCCCACATGACGGTCGTCGATGTGGCCGAGGCGACGGAGGCGGCGGCCCTGGCCCGAGCCATCGTGAATCTGCCGGGCCCGGTCTACGTCCGACTCCCCCGCACCGACCTCCCCGTCCTCTTCGAGGAACCCCGCCCGCTCCCCCTGGCGGGCCCGCAGATCCTGACAGAGGGCGCGGACGCGACGGTCTTCGCCACCGGCACGATGGTGGAGACGGCCCTGCTCGCGGCGGCGACACTGCGCGCGGCGGGCGTCCACGTCACGGTGGTGGAGGTGGTCACCCTCAAACCCCTGGACACCGGGACCGTCCGCGAGATCGCCGCCCGCTCCCCCGCCGTCATCACCGCCGAGAACCACTCCGTCATCGGCGGCCTGGGCTCGGCGGTGGCGGAGACGCTGGCCGAGTCCGGCACCGCGACCCCTCTCCACCGCTTCGGCCTCCGGGACACCTTCGCGGAACCGGCCCGCACCACGACGTACCTGACCGAGAAATACGGCCTGACACCCCGCCACCTGACGGACATGGTGTGGCGGGCGACGGGTCGACGGGGGCCGGTACCGACGGAGGGGGACGGGTCGACGGAGGCGGGTACTACCCATCGGGTTCTGACGGAGGGAGACGGCTCGGCGAGGGCGGGTACCCACCGGGGCCCCGCGGAGGGGGACGGGTCGGCGGAGGTATGACGAAGGCGATCCGGTCGGCGGGGCATCCACCGACGTCCTGACACCCCCATAATTCGATGGCCCGAGCCCATGGGTCCACCCATGCTGGTCCCCGTGACAGCACCCACACCCACCCACCAGATCCGGGCCCGGCACACCGACTCCACGGTCACCGTCTACCAGGCGTACGCGCCGGAGATCGGGCTGCCCGCGGCGCGCGACGGCCGGTTTCCGGCAGCCTGGAAGCGGGACCGCATGACCTGGATCAAGCCCTCGTTCCTCTGGATGATGTACCGCTGCGGGTGGGCCACCAAGGAAGGACAGGAGACCGTCCTCGCCGTCGAGATCACCCGAGCGGGCTTCGAGTGGGCACTGACCCACGCCTGTCTGTCCCACTACGCACCCGGCCTCCACACCGACCACGGCTCATGGCGACGCCGGTTGAAGCGCTCACCGACCCGTGTCCAGTGGGACCCCGAGCGCGACCTCCACCTCCAGCCGCTCCCCCACCGCTCCCTCCAACTCGGCCTGTCCGGCGCAGCCGCGGGTCTCTACGCCGACGAGTGGATCGTCTCCCTCACCGACGTCACCCCGCTCGCACACACTGTCCACGCACACATACGGACCGGCGACCTGGCCACCGCGCGGGAACTCCTGCCCCAGGAACGCCCTTACCCTGCCGGGGGAGAGCTTCTGTCCCAGCTGCGCCGATGAACGGATCGTCGGCCACGGTTCAGCGTTCTCCCCCCGCCGCCAACCGCATCAGATCCGTCGTGAAGTCCACGTCGTCCGCCGTGTGTTCCGCGCGGGTCGCGGTGCTCGCGAAGTGGTGGGTGTAGCGCGTCCATGCCCCGTCGGCGATGGCGGGGCCGACGCCGCTGTGGATGAGGAGGGTCAGTTCGGTCGCGGCGCGTTCGATGCGGTGGCCCAGGGCGCGGTCGGCCCAGTCCTCCGGGGCCGCGAACAGGGAGGTGGGGACCGGGAGGGCGCGGAGGAAGGCGAAGAGGGGGCGGAGATGGTCGTCCACGACGGTCGCGTGCCGGGCGGTGCCCGCCGTCGCCGCGAGGATCACCGGCTTGGCGATCAGCAGATCGTTGTCGAGGACGTCCAGGAACGACTTCAGTACGCCGCTGATGCCCGCCTTGTAGACCGGCGTACTGACGATCACCGCGTCCGCCGCCGCCAGCCGTTCGAGGGCGGCGCGCAGCCGGTCGCCGGGGAAGCCGGAGACGAGAGCCTGGGCGATGTCCACGGCCAGCGGGCCGAGTTCGATGACCCCGGCGGTCGCGCGGTCGCCCACCTCGTGCAGCAGATCCAGTGTCTTCTGCGCGGTCCGGTCGGCCAGGAGCCTGCTGGAGGACGGCTCGCTCACCCCCGCGCTCACCACGACGAGGGTGACGGGCGGGGTGTCAGGGGTGCGGGTGGTCGGTGGGATGGGCATGAGTGGTCGGTCCTTGTCGTCTCGTCGGGGTCCGTGCAGGCCGGGGCCGGGGGGAGTCGGTCACTCGGGGGTCGGGTACGCCGGGCTCAGCGACGGGTCGCTGCCCTGGTACGGGGACGTGCCGGTGAGGTTGTCGCCGCGGTTGGGGCGCGGACGCGGCCGGCGTGGTTCGCCGTCGCCGTACTTCGCCTTCACCAGCGCGGCATGGGTGGGGGCCTCCGGGACGCCCGGGGCGCGCAGGGACGCCAGTTCCTTGCGGAGTACGGGGACGACCTCCGTGCCCAGTAGTTCGACCTGTTCCAGGGCGAGTTCGACCGGCAGGCCGAGGCCGTCCAGGGCGAACAGCTGGCGCTGGTAGTCGCCGAAGCCCTCCCGGAAGGTGAGGGTCTTGTCGATGACCTCCTGCGGGCTGCCCACGCTCAACGGGGTGCGGGTCATGTAGTCGTCCAGGGAACTGCCCCGGAAGAGCGGGTACTCCTCGAAGTACGGGCGGAAGACCCGTACCGCGTCCTGGGAGCGCTTCGCGAGGAACGCCTGCCCGCCCAGGCCCACGATCGCCTGGTCCCGGGTGCCGTGGCCGTAGTGCTCGAAACGGGTCCGGTAGAAGTCGACCAGGGGCTTGTAGTGCAGATTCGGGGCCAGGACGTGGTTGGCGAAGTAGCCGTTGCCGTAGTAGGCCGCCTGCTCGGCGATCTCGGGGGTGCGGATCGAGCCGTGCCAGACGAAGGGCGGTACGTCGTCCAGGGGGCGGGGGGTCGCGGTGAAGCCCTGGAGGGGGGTGCGGTAGGTGCCTTCCCAGTCGACCACGTCCTCGCGCCACAGCCGGTGCAGCAGGTTGTAGTTCTCCAGGGCCAGGGCCACGCCCTCGCGGATGTCCTTGCCGAACCAGGGGTAGACCGGAACGGTGTTGCCGCGGCCCACCATCACATCCAGCCGTCCCCGCGCCACATGCTGGAGCATCGCGTAGTCCTCGGCCAGTTTCACCGGGTCGTTGGTCGTGACCAGGGTGACCGAGGTGCTGAGGACGATCCGCTCGGTGAGTGCCGCGACATGGGCGAGGAGGGTGGTGGGTGAGGAGGGGACGAAGGGCGGGTTGTGGTGCTCGCCGAGGGCGAAGACATCGAGGCCGACCTCGTCGGCGCGCCGGGCGATCCGGACGATGTTCGCAATCCGCTCCGCCTCGCTCTGGGTACGGCCGGACACCGGGTCCGGCGCGATGTCACCGACCGTGAAGATTCCGAACTGCATGATGATGACCGCCCTTCCGGGGCACAGACGCCGACGCGGTGACCCGGGGAGAACGAACGCCGGGATCCATTTCCACACCGGTCCCAGCCTGGAACACCGCGGTGTCGTCGGCATCAGTCATCCGACCCCGGCCGCGGGGCCGGGATCCGGGCGGGGGCAGTCATCCGACGCGCGGCGCTCGCGCGGGGAGGCGCCGCTAGCCCGGCGGCAGTCGGTCCGCCCGTCCCGCCAGGGCCGCGCCCAGCTCCCGCCGGGAGGTCACACCGAGCTTGCCGAACACCTTCCGCAGATGCCACTCCACCGTGCGGGCGCTGATGAAGAGCAGCGTGCCGATCTCCTGGTTGGTGCGGCCGTCGCGGGCGAGACGGGCGATGAGTGCCTCCCGGGGAGTGAGGTCGCCGCCCGTCTCGACCGTGCGCCTGCGGACCGTCTCCCCCGTGGCCGCCAGTTCGCGGCGGGCCCGCTCGGCGAAGGCGGTCATGCCCAGCGCGGTGAGGGTGTCGTGCGCGGCCCGCAACTGGGCGCGGGCGTCCGTACGGCGGCCCGTGCGGCGCAGCCACTCGCCGTACAGGAGGTGCGCCCGGCCCAGTTCCGGTCGCAGCGGTGAACGGGCGAGCCGGTCGACGGCCTCCTGGTAGCGGCGTTCGGCCTGCTCGCCCTCGCTGAGCAGGGCCCGGCAGCGGGCCTCGATGCCCAGTCCGGCGTCCGTGCCACCCGCCCGGGTCGACGCGGCGAGCCGGGCCATGGGGGCGGTGGCCCGCTCGGGCGCCCCGGCGCGGACGGCGGCCTCGATGAGTTCCGGGAGGGCCCAGAGGGCCGTGAACCGCTCGGGCGTGCCGTCGGCCGCGCGGGTGGCGGCGCTGAGGGCGTCGTCGTAGTGGCCGAGGCCGTTGTGGAGCACGGCGGCCGTCCACTGGGCGTAGGTCGCGACGCCCTGCCGGTCCTGCGGGGCCGTACCGGCGCTCATCGTCCCGATCAGGGCGAGTGAGGTGACCTGGTCTCCGCGCAGGGCGGCGACCAGGGCGGGGCCGTAAGGATCGGCGGCGGCGCCGGTCGCCTCGGCGACGGCCTCGGTCTCGGTGATCAGCTCGGCGGCGGCGTCCAGGTCGCCGGACCAGGCGACGACGGTGGTCAGGGTCTTCAGCGCGACGGGCAGGATGTCGAAGGCGCCTGCGGCGCGCAGCGCGGCGGTCTCACTCTCCAGCAGGGCACGCCAGGAGTCGATGTCCCAGAGGGCCACGGCGGCGGCATGCGCCAGCCAGCGCCAGGGGGCTCCGCCGGGGGTGGGGTGGGGGGTGGTGGGGGTGCCGGGGGTGGGTCTGAGCGTGGCGGGGCTGGGGGCGGGGCCGCGAGAAGCAGGACCCGACCCACCAATCGCCGGGTCGGAGACACCAGCCTCAGCGTCGGAGACACCGGTCGAGGCATCGGAGACACCGGTCGCAGCGCCGAAGGCGCCCGTCACAGTCATCGCGTCCACCGCCCGCCGCAACGCCGCTGCCGCCGCCACCGGCCCCGCCGTGACCATCAACGACAGCGCGTCCAGGAGGAGTTCCGCGTGGTCCGGGCGCGCGGACGGTGGGAGCGCGCGGGCGGCGAGGGACACTTCGGGGAGGCTCCCCCCGGTGGCCGGGCCCGCGAACATCGCCGCCATCCAGGCCAGCAGGTAGGTCTCCCGGGCGAGGGCGGGGTCGAGGCCCTCCAGTCGGCGGGCCGCCCGCAGCAGCAACGGGGGTGCCTGGCGGCCCGGTTCGGAGGCGAAGGCGACCTGGCCGCGCAGCAGGTCGAGCCGGGCGAGCTGGAGCGCGTCCAGGGGCTCGGCCTGGGCGAAGGCGAGGAGTTCGAGGGACTTGCCGTAGGCACCGGCCTGGAGGTGGGCCCCGGCGGCGGCCAGCGTACGGTTCCCGCGCCGCACCGGGTCGCCGGTGAGCAGGATGGACTTCTCCAGCATCGCCGCCGCGGCGGCCGGTCCCCCGCGCGCCCGCGCCCGCCCTGCGGAACGCTCCAGTTCGGCGGCGACCGTCTCGTCCTCGCCGCTCGCGGCCTGCGCCAGATGCCAGGCCCGCCGGTCCGGGTCCGTCCGTGCCTCGGTCGCCTCCCCCAGCCCGGCATGCGCGGCCCGCCGCTCTGCCGTCCCCGCCGACCGGTAGACAGCCGACCGCAGCAGTGGATGCCGGAACCACACCCGGGCCGAGAACTGCGCCAGCCCCGCCTCCACCGCCGGTCCGGCCGCCTGCAACGGGACGCCCATCCGCCCGGCTGCCCGGCACACCAGCGAGGTGTCACCGGTCGGATCAGCCGCGGCCAGCAGCAACAGCCGCCGGGTGTCGTCCGGCAGCCCCTCGATCCGCCGTACGAAGCCGTCCTCGATCCGGTACGGCAGCGGCACCGCGTCCGCGAGGCCGAAACCGCCGGCGAGCTGCTCCCGGGTGAGTCCCTCGACCAGTTCCAGCAGCGCGAGGGGGTTCCCGCCGGTCTCGGCGACGATCTGGTCACGCACCCGGGCGTCCAGCGGGCCGGTCAGCACCGAGTCCAGCAGAGCCCGCGCGCCGCGCTCCGGCAGCCCGGCGAGGGGCAGTTCGGGCAGTCCGGCCAGTTCGAGGGCCGGGGTGCGGGTGGCGAACACCATCCCGACCGGGTCCGCCGCGAGCCGCCGGGCCACGAACCCGAGGGCCTGGGCCGACGCCCGGTCCAGCCACTGGTGGTCGTCGACCACGCACAGCAGCGGTACCGGGGCGGCGGACGAGGCCCCATCACTCGGGTCCCTACTGCTCCGGGCCCCATCACTCGGGTCGCTACCGCTCCGGGCCGCACCACTCGGGTCCCCACCACTCCGGTCCCCACCACTCGGGTCCCCACCGCTCCGGTCCCCACCACCCGCGTCCTGGTCGCCGGGTGGTTCCGAGAGGAGTCCGAGGACGGCGAGGCCGATCAGGAAGCGGTCCGGCGGGGGCCCTTCGCTCAGTCCGAAGGCGACCCGCAGCGCCTCCCGCTGGGGCACCGGCAGTGACTCCAGGCGGTCCAGGAGGGGCGCGCTGAGCTGGTGCAGCCCGGCGAAGGCCAGCTCCATCTCGGACTGCACCCCGGCGATCCGCAGCACCCGGACGCCGGGTGCCGCCCGGTCGGCCAGTTCGTCCAGCAGCGCGGTCTTGCCGATGCCCGGTTCGCCACGCAGCACCAGGACCCGGCTCTCGCCCGCCCGGACCGACTCCACCACGTCGAGCAGCCGCTCACGCTCGGCCTCGCGGTCGACCAGCGGGCGCCCACGCCGGGCGAGCCGCCCCGGACGTACTCCGGGGGGTGTGTCGGCCGCCCGCCAGGGGGCGGCACCGTCTCGGCCTGCCATCGCCGCCATCCTAGGCCGGGCGGACGGCTGCCGCAGTACCGGTGACCAGCGCGCTTCCCGGCGCTGGGACCCGTGTCCCTCCCCCGGCATCCGACGCGCAGTCAAATGACTGGGCGGGGACGGCCCGCGCATCGCCAGTTGCCTGACCGATGCGACCGGCGGACCGGCTGACGAGACTCGTTCCCATGGCCACCACGCCACGGCCCCGGGCAGCGCCTCCGGGGCCCGGGTGGCGGCCCCTACCGAAGAGCGACCGACCCCGTCAGTCCCAGTGAAGGGAAGAACCATCATGTCCTACGACCCGACCGAGCCCACCGAGCTGAACACCCGCAACTCCGCGCTCGTCCTGATCGACCATCAGCCGGGCGTCGCCCTGATGACCGCCCCGCCCTCGCACGCCGACCTCATCAACAGCGTGGCCGGGCTCGCCGAAGCCGCGAAGGCGCTGAACGTGCCGACCGTCCTCACCACCGTCGGCGCGACCGGCGGACCGCTGGTCGACCCGCTGTTCAACGAGATCAGCGCCGCGTTCCCGGACCTCACCCCGATCGACCGGACCAGCACGGCCGCCTGGGCGAACCCCGAGGTGCGGGCGGCGGTCGCGGCCACCGGGCGGCGCAAGCTGGTGATGGCGGGCCTGTCCACCGATGTCTGTCTCGCCCAGGCGGTGCTGGGCGCGCTCAAGGACGACTACGAGGTGTTCTTCGTCCCGGACTGCTCCGCCGGTGTCACCCGGGAGGCGCACGAGGACGCCAAGACGCGGCTGACCATGGCCGGTGCCCGGCCGATCAACTGGCAGGCCGTCGTGTCCGAGTGGGCGCCGGACTACACCGAGCCGGAGCGGACCGCGGTGACGCCGGTCCTGATCCGACGCGGTGGCGCGTCCGCGCTGTACATGGACTTCGTGCTGGACCAGGTCTCGGAGGGGGTCGTGAAGGCGCCGGAGTATCTGCGGGAAGCGTGACGCCGGGGGCGGTGGGGCGGCGGGGCGTCGAGGTGGCGGGCGGGGCCTCGCCGCTCAACCGCCCCACCTCTCACCGCCCCTCACCCCACTCACCCCACTCACCCCTCCTCACCCAACGCCAGCAACGCGTCCCGCAGAGCCGCCCGGGTGGTGATGCCGAGCTTGGGATACACCTGGTAGAGGTGGGCGCCGACCGTGCGGTGGGAGAGGTAGAGCCGTTCGCCGATCTGCTTGTTGGTGAGGCCCGAGGCGGCCAGGTGGGCGATCTCCAACTCCTGGGGCGTGAGGAGGGAACGGGCGGCCTCAGGGCCGGTCGCCAGTCCGGTGGCCCGGAGTTCCTTGCGGGCGCGTTCGGCCCAGGGGACGGCACCCAGCCGTTCGAAGGCCGCCGCGGCGGCGGTGAGGGGTGCGCGGGCCTCGCCCTTGGTGCCGGCCCGCCGCAGCCGTTCGCCGAACGCCAGCCGGACCCGGGCCGCCTCGAAGACCCAGCGGTCGGCGTCCGGCACGGCGAGCGCCTCCCGGAACGCGGCCACCGCCGTGTCGTCGTCCGGGGCGGCGAGCCCGGCCGCGCCCGCCACCAGCAGGGCGTAGCGGTCGGAGAGCCGGGCGATCCCCCGCTCGCGCAGGATGGCGACGTGAGCGGTGGCCTCGTCGGCGCGGCCGGTGCGCACGGCGGCCTCGACCAGGTCGTAGGCGCCCCACAGCGCGTGGGCCACGTACGGGGCGAGCTGTCCGGCGGGGGTGAGGGCGGTGGCGTGCCGGTAGGCGGTCTCGTGGTCGCCCTCGCCGAGGGCGACCAGGGTGCGGGCCTGGTGGGCGAAGGCGGCGGCGCCGCCGACTCCGCGCCGGGTCGCCCAGCCCAGCATCCGGTCGGCGAGGTCGGCACCGGCCCGGCTCTCGCCGCGCGCGCCGTGCAGCAGCACCTGGTTGTACTGGAAGTACCAGGCGAAGAACGGGTATCCGGCCTCGCACAGGGCCACGCCCTCGTCGGCGAGGCGCCGGGCCTCGTCCCATTCGCCGGTGAGGTAGTCCTCCATGCACAGATGCATCAGGGCGCCCAGGTGGCGGCGGACCGGTCCGTCGCCGTCGCGGCCGGAGCGGACCAGGTCCCAGAGGCGGTCCTTGAGTTCGCCGACCCGGTCGAGATAGATCGTGGCGGTGGCGCCGCGGACCAGGACGGTGGGGTCGTCGGTGTGCCGCAGCACCTCGCGCACCGCGGGCAGTGCGGCGAGGGCGTCGGCGGCGGTGCGGGCCGGGTCGGGAAAGGTGCGCGCGGCGAGCGCCAGCACCGGCGGCGGGCCGGGCCGGAGTCTGCCGACGACGTCCGTGAATGTCTCCCACAGCTCCGCGCGCCCGCTCCACCAGCAGACCAGTTGCAGGGTGTGCAGCGCGTCCACGAGGGCCGGGTCGCCGGCGTCGTAGTCGGGTCCGGCGGCTTCGACGGCCCCGGCGAGGAGCCGGTGGGCGATACCGAGGTCCGCCTCGGAGTTGACGAGGATGTAGACGGCCGCAGCCGCCGCGTACAGGGCTCCGCCGCTGTCGGGGTCGCTGCTCCGGGCCCGCCGCAGCAGTTCGGAGGCGCGGGCGACATCGCCGGTCGACTCGGCGCCGAGGTAGGCGGCTTCGGCGAGGCGCCGGGCGCGGTCGGCGGGGTCGGGGCTCAGTTCGGCGGCCCGGACCAGGGAGCGTACGGCGCCGGAGGCGTCGCCGCGGCGCAGTGCCGCGTGTCCGGCGTCCTGGAGCAGCCGGGCCACCTGTTCGTCGGGTTCGATGGCGGCCTCGGCCAGATGCCAGGCCCGGCGTTCGGGCCGGTCGGCGAGGGCGTCGGCGAGCGCGAGATGGGCGGTGCGGCGCTCGGCGAGGGTGGACGCCTCCACGACCGCCGCGCGGATCAGGGGGTGGCGGAAGGCGAGGCGCCGGGTGACGGTGTCGACCCGGACCAGCCGCTCCCGTTCGGCGGCGGCCAGCGCGGTCAGTACGGCGCCGTCCGCGCCGGCGGCCGAGCGCAGTACGGCGAGGTCGCCGGTGCCGTCGAGGGCGGCGGGCAGCAGCAGCCTGCGGCCGGTCTCGGGCAGGGCGGTGACCCGGCCGACGAAGAGGGCGCGCAGGCGTTCGCCGAGCGGCAGCACGGTCGGGAGTTCCACTTCGGCGGCGCGCTGGGGGCCGGTGAGTTCGGCGGGCAGCTCCAGCAGGGCGAGGGGGTTGCCGCGGGCCTCGGCGACCACCCGGGAGCGGACCCGGGGGGCCATGCGGGGGTGGCGGGCGGCGAGCAGGAGCTGCGCCGAGTCGTCGTCCAGGGGGGCCAGTTCGAGTTCGTCGAGGCCGCCGTGGTCGAAGACGCTCTCCTGGCCGGTGCGGGAGGCGGCGAGGAAGGAGACCCCGCTGCCCGCCAGCCGCCGGGACACGAAGCCGAGGACCACGGCACTGGCCCGGTCCAGCCAGGGCAGATCGTCCACGACGAGCAGCAGCGGTGCCCCGGCCGCCACCCTCCGCAGCAGCGCCAGCGTGGCGTTGACCAGCAGCAACTGCCCCGGCGCCGGGCCGCTCCCGAAGCCGAGGGCGACCATCAGGGCCTCCCGGTGCGCGGCGGGCAGCCGCTCGGCCTCGTCCAGCACCGGCACCAGCATCTGGTGCAGCCCCGCGAAGGGGACGTCGGCCTCGAACTCGACGCCGTCCGCGCGCAGGACCCGGGTGCCCGCGCCGTCCAGTTCCCCGGCGACCGCGTCGAGCAGGGTCGTCTTGCCGACGCCCGCGTCACCGACCACATGCAGTCCGCGCCCGGCCGCGCCGGTGAAGTACCCGCACACCCTCCGGACGTCCTCGATCCGGCCGACGATCTGTGTGTCCTGGCTCCATGGGCCGCTGCCGGTCATCCGTTCCGTTCCCGTCCTCAGGTCCGTCCCCGGCCCGCCCGGCACGGGGCGCGGCAGGTCCGGGCCGGGGAGCCGGGCCGGGGGCCCTGAGCCCCCGCGCTGCCCGCCGCACCGGCCGGACACGACCGCGGTGCCGCCCAGCGTGCGCGCCCCGTGCCCGGGTTCGCACCCGTGACGGTCCCTGGCCAGGAGGTGGGGAACCCTGGCCAGGGGAGGGAGGGGAAGCGCGGCCTGCGGGAGCGCCGCCCGGCCTGGGGGGCTGCCGGCAGGACAGTCCCGTACGGCAGTCGGATGACCGAGGTGATGCGGGGCGGGCGGCGGCATGCTGGGCGCCGGGTCGCCTCGTCCGCCCGGCCCGTACGTCCGCACAACCGCCCGTCCGTCCCAGCCGCGCTCTCCCGGGGGATCGCCATGCCCTACCTCACGACCGGCCGCGAACACGGTGCCGCGGTCGACCTCTACTACGAGGACCACGGCACCGGGCGTCCCACGGTCCTGATCCACGGTTATCCGCTCGACGCCCGTGGCTGGCACCGGCAGGTGCCCGCGCTGCTGGCCGCCGGGCACCGGGTGATCACCTACGACCGCCGGGGCTTCGGCCGTTCGTCCCCGGTGACGGACGGCTACGACTACGACACCTTCGCGGCCGATCTGGACCGGGTCCTCGGCGCACTCGATCTGACCGGGGCGATCCTGATCGGTCATGGCACGGGGACCGGCGAGATCGCCCGCTATCTCGGCGCGCACGGCTCGGCGCGGGTGGCGGGGGCGGTGTTCCTGGCGCCGCTGCCGCCGTTCCTGCTGCGGACCGAGGGCACACCGCACGGGTTCGGGCTCTCCCACTTCGACGCCCTGATCGCCAGGGCGCGCGGCGACCGCCCCGCCTATCTGGCCGAACTGCGCCACGCCCTGCTCGACCCGGTCGTCCCCGAGGCGGACGGGGCCGGTCTCTTCCTGGACATCGCGTCGGCGGCGTCCGCGCGGGCCTGCGTGGCGGTGATCCCGACCTGGATCACCGACTTCCGCGCGGACATCGCCGACCTCGCCGCGATCGACGTACCCGTGCTGATCGTGCAGGGCACCCGGGACCGGTTCCTGCCGATCGACGCCACGGGCCGGGCGCTGCACCGGCTGCTGCCGCGCGCCACCTACATCGAGATCACGGACGCGCCGCACGGGCTGCTGTGGACGCACGCGGACGAGGTCAACGCGGCGCTGCTGGACTTCTTGACGGAGTGACCCGGCGGCGGCCTGCCCGGGGTGGGGTCACGGCGTCCGGGCGAAGGCCAGTCTGAGGACGCCCCGCCAGTCGACGCGCGGGGCGGGGAGGGTGGCCGGGGTGCGGTGGCGCGGCAGCAGGACCCTGAGGGCACGGGGGCGCAGGGTGCAGACGACCGGGGTGGGCATCCGCAGGGCCTCGCCGTCGACGGCGACGGGGATCTCGGGCAGTTCCGAGGTCACCTCCACCCGCCGGGCGGTGAGCACGGTCAGCCCCGCGGACTGGGAGCCCCGTACGGCGAGGGCGGCGGCCTGGGCGGCGCTCTCCACCCGGATGCCGAGGACGCCGAGGGTGCCGGAGTCCAGGCGGGGGCGGCGGCCGGTGGCGCCGAGGGCGTCGGACGAGGCGTAGGGGTTGTTGCTGACCAGCAGTGCCTGCTGGGAGGTGAGCAGGGTGCCGTCGGCGTGTCCGTCGAGCCGTCGGACGCTGTCGCCGATCAGCAGGTCGGGCAGGAGGCCGAGGGCCGTGCCCGCCTTGGCGTCGCGGTACTCGGGGCGCTGGACGACATCGGCGTACACCCCGAACGACACCGTGTTGACGAAGGCGCGGCCCGCCACCACCCCGAGGTCCACGCGGAGTTCCTCGCCGTCGGTCAGGGCGTCGAGGCAGCGCGCCGGGTCGGCACGGTCGAGTCCGAGGTCGAGGGCGAAGTGGTTGCGGGTCCCGGCGGAGACGACGAGGAACGGCACATCGTGCTCGGCGGCGACGGCGGCGACGAGGGCCTGGGTGCCGTCGCCGCCCGCCACCCCGAGCAGGTCCGCGCCCTGGGCGACGGCCTCCCGGGCCAGCGCGGCGACATCGGCCGGGGCGGACGGGTCGAGGAGGATCACCCGCGCGCCGAGTGCCTCGGCCCGTTCGACCAGTCCGAAGCGGCCCACCTTTCCGCCGCCGGACCTGGGGTTCATGATGAGCACCGGGTGGCGGGGCCGGAAGACGGCGGGCACCCGGCGGGCCCGCCGGGACCGCTGCGGCGGCCGGGCCCGGCGCAGCGCCGCCCTGGCGCAGGCCAGGGTCACCGCCCAGCACAGCGCCAGCAGCAGCGCCAGCAGCCAGAGTCCGTCGGCGGTGAAGAGGGAGAGGACGGCCAGGGGCGCCGCGACCGCGACGGCGGCGCCCGCGAAGCGGATCACGCCCCGGTACGCCAGGAACCACCACACCCCGACCCCGCAGACCGCCAGTCCCACCAGCCCGGACACCACGATCACCAGTCCGCCCGAGCCCAGCGCCACCACCAGCACCGCCAGTACTCCGGCCGCCGCCAGCACCGCGAGCCGCGCCAGCCAGCGCGCCGCCGTGAGTCCGCCGCGCCGTTCTTCCCGCCTCATACCGCCGCCCGCCTCCGAACCCGCCCGTACCGACAACCCGCCCGCCCTGTCTGGTGGATGACCGCTCCTTCGGTGTGCCGGTGAAGGTGACCCGGGGCGCCCGGGAAAGGTTGCTTCCCTCATCCCCGGCGACCCTTCGTCCCCGGCGACGCTGCATCCCCTGCGCTTCTTCGTCCCCTCCCCCGACGCGACCATTCTCCTCCGTCTCCGGCGGCCTCCCGCACCTGCCCGCGCCCGCCAACCGGGCGACGGTGCGCCCGGGACCGGCATGGTTTCCCAGCCGACGACGGACCGTCTCCAAGACTGATACCCGTACTCGGCCGGAGGCCGAGCGGGAGGGAGCGGAGCCGGGCATGGACGACGACAGCGGCCACCCGGGCGGCGCCCGGTCCCGCACGCCGTCCGGCGGCACCGACCCGGGAGCCGGTGGACGTGCCGGGGTCCTCGGTACCGCGCTCGCCGGGGTGCTGGCCTTCGCCCTGTCCTCCGGGTCCTGGCAATGGTTCTCCACCTATATCGGCCTCACCCTGCTCGCGGTGATCCTCGCCTTCACCCGGCCACCGGTGCCGACGCCGGGCGGGGGCGGTGCGTACATCCGAGGTCTGACCGTCTACGCCCTGGTCGTCGGGTTGTGCGTGGCGCTGGCGGTGGCGCCCGCGATGCAGCGCTGGGCGTGGTTCTTCCCCATGCCCGGCACCCGCGCCGACTGCGCCCAGCTGGGCGACCACGCCGCGCTCCAGACCCGGGCCGATCTGGGCGACCTGGCGGACCGGGCCGGTACCGCGCTGTCGTACGCGCAGAGCGACCAGCGCCAGCACGCCGTGAACGACTGTCTGGCGGCCACGACGACACAGTGGCTGCCGGTGTACGGGCTGGCGGCGGCGGTGGTGGCGGCGCTCGCGGTGTGGGCGGTGGCCGGACGGGGAGGGGCAAAGGCCCGTGCGCGATGAGTTCCCAGGGCCTCGGGAGTCTCTCCTTCCGGATGCCTGCGGATGACTGCGGATCGCTACCGACCGCTGCGGATGTCTGCGGACCGCTACCGACCGCTGCGGATCGCTGCACGCGCGGCAGCGGGAGACAGGCATACGCGCGGCGGCGCGACACCTCATCTCACACACGGAGGACACCATGACGACCACCCCGGACGGCCCGCCCACCGCACTGCCCGGTCGCCCGCCCATCGTGGACCTGGCCACCTGGCAGACCGCCCGGGACGAGTTGCTGGTCCGCGAGAAGGCCCACACCCACGAGGGCGACGCCATCGCGGCGGCCCGGCGCCGGCTGCCGATGGTGGAGTTCGACGGGACGGTCGAGGTCGTCGGACCCGACGGCCCGGTCCCGTTCCTGGACCTGTTCCAGGGCCGTGACGAACTGCTGGTCTACAAGCACATGTGGCACGACGGCGCCCCGCACCAGGGCCAGTGCGAGGGCTGCACCACGGCGGTCTGGCACCTCGGGAAGGCGGCGTACCTCCACGCGCGCGGTGTCTCCTTCGCCGTGCTGACCACCGGCCGCTGGGAGGAGGTGGCCCCCTTCGTCGCGTTCATGGGGTACACCGAGCCCTGGTACTCGGTCCGGGATGTGGAGGGTCCGGTCGGCGCCCCCATGGGCTACCTCACCTCCTTCCTCCGGGACGGCGACCGCGTGTTCCTCACCTACTCCACGACCGGGCGCGGCAACGAGCCGCTCAATGTGGCGCTGAGCATGCTCGACATGACGCCCTACGGACGCGGCGAGGCCTGGCAGGACACTCCGGAGGGCTGGCCCGAGGGCCACGAGGCGTGCTGGTACTGGCGCTCGGACGCGGACGGCCACCAGACCTGGGGTCCGACCAGCCGCCCGGTGCCCCAGTGGACGCGGCCCGGCGCCACGCCCGTGGAGACACTGGGCCGGACCGGGAGCCACAGCTGAGCACCCCGGCCGCCCCGCCCGTCACGCCCCCCGCCGTCCGGTCCACGCCCAGACGGCCAGCCCCAGGCAGCTGAACCCGGCGCCCAGCGCGCAGACGGCTCCCCACCCGGCCGCCGAGTAGAGGGCCGTACCACCGAGGGCGCCGAGCGCGCTGCCGATCGAGTAGCAGACCATGTAGCCGCCGATCACCCGGCTGCCCGCGTCGGGGCGCAGTTCGTAGATGACGGTCTGGTTGGTGACATGGACGGCCTGGACGGCGAGGTCGAGCAGGATCACTCCGGCGGCCAGCGCCCACAGCGAACTGCGGGTGAGGGCCAGCGGCAGCCAGGAGAGGGCGAGCAGCGCCAGGGCGGTGCCGGTGGTGCGGTGCGCGAACCCCCGGTCGCCCAGGCGTCCCGCCACGCTCGCGGCCAGCGCGCCCACGACACCGATCAGCCCGAACGCCCCGATCGCGCTGTGGGACAGGGTGTACGGGGCCTCGCTGAGCGGCAGCGCGACACTGCTCCACAGGGTGCTGAAGGAGGCGAAGACCAGCAGGGCGTACAGGGCGCGGAGCCGCAGGACGCGTTCCTCGGCGAAGAGGGTGAAGGTGGAGCGCAGGAGGTGACCGTAGCGCGGCCTGGATGGACGTGGCACACCGCCGAGGGTGGCAGCGGCACCGGGGTGGGGCAGTACGCGGTGCAGGACCAGCGCGAGGAGTGCGGTGAGGGCCGCCGAGGCGAGGTAGACGGAGCGCCAGCCCGCGAGGTCGGCCAGGAGGCCGGACACCGTGCGGGCGAGCAGGATGCCGATGACCACACCGCCGGTGACCAGGCCGACGACGCGTCCGCGCCCGGCGGGCGGGGCCAGGGACGCGGCGAAGGCGACGAGGGTCTGGGTGACGACCGCGAGCAGGCCCATCGCGGCCATGCCCACCAGCAGCATCGCCGCCGACCGCGCGACGGCGACCAGGCCCAACGCCCCTACCAGCAACACTAGTTGAGTCACTACCAATCGGCGGCGGTCGGTGATGTCGCCCAGCGGGACGAGGAGGAGGAGACCCAGGCCGTAGCCGATCTGGGTGAGGGTGACGACCGCGCCGACGAGCGCGGGGCTCATCGCGAGGTCGTGCCCCATGGTCACCAGGAGCGGCTGGGCGAAGTACACATTGGCCACGGCCGCCCCGCAGGCGACGGCGAACAGCAGGACGAGGCCGCGGGACATGGCCTGCACCGGGTTCGGCCCGCCACCGCCCTCCCCCGCAGCGACCGGTCTCAGGGCGTCACGACCCTCGGACATGGGCATTCCCATTCCCCCACCCACCCTCTCCCCATCTCGGTTTCATCTTGCTACCACTAGGACGAGAGGGCACGCTAGCCTGACTGGTAGCATGTTGCAACCAGCAATACCGTGAGCAGGAGAGCGAGGGGCCCGATGGTCACCCGGACACGCTTCGACGACAGTGAGTGCCCCGTCGCCCGGTCGGTGGACGCGATCGGCGACTGGTGGTCCCTGCTGATCGTGCGGGACGCCTTCGACGGAAGTCGGCGGTTCGGGGAGTTCCAGCGCAGTCTGGGCGTGGCGAAGAACATCCTCTCCGCCCGGCTGCGGGCGCTGGTCGCCGGCGGGGTCCTCACCTGCGTACCGGCCTCGGACGGCAGCGCCTATCACGAGTATGTGCTGACCCCGAAGGGCGAAGCCCTGTTCCCGGTCATCGTGGCACTGCGGCAGTGGGGCGAGGGGCATTTCTTCGCCCCCGGGGAACCGCACTCGGAGCTGGTCGACCGCCGGGCGGGACAGCCGCTGCGGGGTCTGGACGTGAGGTCGGCGGACGGGCGGCGGCTGTCACCTGAGGAGACGGTGGTCAGGAAGGTGGGAAGCGAGGCGGGGTGACGGCGTCTCCGGTGCCTCCGGGATGCGGGATGCCGGGATTCCCAGGCAGCATCAGCTCCTGACGCACCGAGGACACCCCCGTCCTCACACCCAGCTCACCCCTCCTCGACCACCCAGCGCTCCGAGTCCGCCGGCAGTGCGAGGTGGTGCTCCAGGAGCCGGGTGAGGAGTTCGGTGAGGGCGAGTCGCTCGTCCCGGCCGGTGCTGTCCGTGCCCCAGTCGATGGTGGCGTAGCTCCCCGGCTCCCAGCTCACCACATCCCACGACACCGTCCCGAACAGACCGGACGGCAGGATCGCCTCGGGTGGATCGGTGTACGGGTGGGCGAGGTTGATCATGTTGCCGCGCAGTTGCAGCCAGCGCCGCTCGTCCTCCCGGTCGGCGAGGGTGATCGTGAAGTCGAAGTGTTCCGCCTCCAGTTCCTCGAAGAGGCGCTGCACGACGAGTTCGGGGTTCACTGCGGTCGCGGTCCTTCCGGAGCGGGGGTTGGCGGGGCGGAGAGACCAGGGACGGTCGTGGCTGGGCTGGGCTGGGCTGGGCCCACGATCTCATGGCAGCCCGCGCAGGGGTCACCGAGGGCGGGAGTGCCTCGGTCGCATCAGGTCGAGGTCCGCGCCCCAGGCGTCCAGTACCGCCCCGTGCCCGGCCGCTCGCGCCGCCGTCTCGACCCGGGCGAACAGGTGGCGCTGGCGGGCGGGATCGGCGGTGGTGGAGATGCGGTCCAGGTCGTGGAGCAGGCGGGCGGTGGGCCAGCCGGGGAGGGGGTGTCGGGTGAGTTCCCACTCCAGGTACTTGTTGTAGGGACGGGGGCGGTGGTCGAGGGCGAAGAGGAGGTCCAGGAGGAACCCCAGGCTGTCGGTGGCGTCCAGGCGGGCGGCGAGGGCCCCGCCGTCGCGGTGGTTCTTGAGCGAGCGGTAGAGGGAGTTGGCGTAGGCGTCGAGCTGGGCGGCGGCCGTCCGGAACGCCTCCTCGCCGCCCAGCCGGGCCTTCTGGGCGAGGATCTCGGCGATACCGCCTTCGAGGCGGTCCAGCACGACCTGGGCGCGGGCGAGGGCGTAGCGCTCGAAGCCGGGCAGGCCGACCGTGCGGAACTCGGCGAGGGAGATGACGATCAGGTCGAGTTCCGGGGTTCGGTGGCCCGTGAGGCGGGTGAGTGCGCTGGGCGTGCCGTCGGCGAGGACCACGTACAGATCGTGGTCGGAGTGCCGGGTGGTCATGCCCTGGTGGGCCCGGGAGCCCTTGAGGACGAGACCGACGACGGCCGGATCGGCGGTGGCGAGGGCGAGGAACGCGGGGTAGGTGAGGGGCTGCTGAGCGGTCATGGCGTGGATCTCCGACTCTGCGGGGGGTGACGACGGGTATGTCTGCCGGGGCCGCCCCGCCTTCGCTTCCCGGGGTGCCTTTGCCGTCCGCGGCGGTTCGGGGCCGCCGCCCGGAGAATCAACGCATCCCGCACAGGCTACCCACCCACCCGGGTCGGTCACCCGGCGCCGTCACATGCAGACCAACGTGGGCGGGGCGATCTGGTCGCGGAGGCCAGGTCCGGCGCTGCACATGGCGCGCACGGACGAGTCGCCCGCCGTCGAGCACCAGGCGCGGCCTGACGGACGGTAGGCATCTCGCACAGGGTCCGCTCGCCGCCCGGACACCGGCCGTTGAAGCCGCGTACCAGTTCACGCCTGACCGCGAACGCGCCCGAACCGGCCAGGCCGGTCACCCGTCGTCCGACCGTCGCCATCCTCCGTCGCTTTCCGGTCGATCCGGCCGATCCGGTCGCCGCAACCGGATGCACTTGTCCGGTTGCGGGGTACTGTGCGGGTGAACGACCCACGCCAGTAGTCCAGTTCACCCCGACCCACTACCCCGGGACACCTATGACCTCTCCCCTCCCCACCGCCGATGAGATCGCCGCGCTCCGGGAGCGCTACCGACGGGAACGTGAGCGGCGGGTGCGGCCGGACGGGGATCGTCAGTACCGGCGGGCCGAGGCCGAGTTCGGCTCCTTCGCCGCCGATCCCTACAGCGGGCCCGTCCCGGAGCGGGAGCCCCTGCGGGACTTGGTCGATGTGGCCGTGGTGGGCGGCGGGTTCGGCGGGATCCTCGCCGGGGCGCGGCTGCGGCAGCAGGGTGTGGGGCGGATCCGGATCCTGGACCAGGGCGGTGACTTCGGCGGCACCTGGTACTGGAACCGCTACCCGGGGGTGCACTGCGATGTCGAGGCACATGTCTATCTGCCGATGCTGGACGAGACGGGTTATGTACCGCGCTGGAAGTACGCCCCGGGTGAGGAGATCCGGCGTCACGCGATGCGGATCGCCGGGCAGTTCGGGCTGTACGAGGACGCGCTGTTCGCCACGACGGTGACCTCGCTGGCCTGGGACGACGACGCCGAGCGGTGGACGGTGACCACCGATCGCGGGGACGTGTTCCGGGCCACGTACATCGTCACCGCGACCGGCACGCTGTCCGATCCCAAGCTGCCCGGCATACCCGGTGTCGAGGACTTCCGGGGGCACATGTTCCACACCTCGCGCTGGGACTACGCCTACACCGGGGGCACCCCGGACGGCGGGCTGACCGGTCTCGCGGGCAAGCGGGTGGGGATCGTCGGCACCGGCGCCACCGCCGTGCAGGCCATCCCGCTGCTGGCGGAGTACGCGGCGCGGCTGTATGTGTTCCAGCGCACGCCCTCCGGCGTGGATGTGCGCGGCAACCGCCCCACCGGCGCGCGGGATGTCGACGCCGACCGGGCGGGCTGGGCGCGTGAGCGGCGGGAGAACTTCCTGCGGGTGGTGTCGGGCGAGGACACCGGGGGCACCGATCTCGTCGCGGACGGCTGGACGCGCAGCGCCGCCCTGCTGGAGAAGCTGCTGCCCAGCTTCCGCCGCGACGGGCCGGACGCGGGTGACCCGGAGGCGTTCGAGCGGGCCTACGAGGCCGCCGACGCGGCCAAGATGACGGAGTTGCGGGCCCGGGTCGAGGCGTCGGTCACCGACCCGGAGACGGCGGAGCGGCTCAAGCCCTGGTACCGGTACGGGTGCAAGCGCCCGGCGTTCTCCGACCTCTACTACCCGGCGTTCAACCGGGACAATGTCACCCTGGTGGACACCGCGCCGACCCAGGGCATCGAGCGGATCACCGGGCACGGGGCCGTCGTCGCCGGTACCGCCTACGACCTGGACTGTCTGATCTTCGCCACCGGGTTCTCGGTCGACACCTCCGGGCTGCTGTCCGGGCGGCTTCCCGTGCGGGGCCGCGGTGGGGTGCCGCTGCGGGAGGCGTGGCGGCGCGGGCCGCGCACCCTGCACGGCTTCACCAGCAACGGCTTCCCCAACCTCGTCCAGATGGGCTATCTGCACAACGCGGCCAGCGTCAACTTCACCCACATCCTGGACGAGCAGGCGGTGCACGCCGCCGCGCTGATCGGGGCCGCGGAGGCCGGGGGCGCGCTCGTGGAGCCGTCCCGCGAGGCGGAGGACGCCTGGCTGGCGACGCTGGCCGGGGAGTCCCCCGACCATGAGTGGTTCCACGCCGAGTGCACCCCCGGCTACTACAACGGAGAGGGCCGTGGCCGCCCCAACGGCCACGGCTATCCCCACAGCGCGCCCGCCTTCCACGCACTGCTCAGGCGCTGGCGGGCGGAGTCGATCGGCGAGATCCTCCGGGCCAGGGCCGAGCCGGTGCGGCCGACGGGCGGCGCCGGGTCACAGGAGGGTGCCGCGCAGGCCCTCCACCGCCGGTGACGGGACCGGGGCGGGCGCCGGTACGGGCCGGGGCCAGGCGATGTGGGCCTGGACACGCTCGGCGGCCCAGGTGATCAGCCGGGGGTCCTTGAGGGTGTCCACCCAGAGGTCGGTCAGGGCCGTGTTCTCGGCGCCGGGCCACGGTCCGACGCCGAGGACGCGCAGTCCGGCCCTGGCCGCCGCGAGGATCCCGCACTGGGTGCCCTCGACGGCCAGCGTCTCGCTCGGGGCGGCGCGGCAGATCCGGGCGGCGGTGAGATGGGTGTCCGGGTGCGGCTTGGCCCGTACGGTGTCCTCGGGGACCACCACCGCGCGGAAGTAGCCCAGCAGTCCGGTGTCGTCGAGGCATGACTCCACCACCTCGCGGGGGCAGTTGCTCGCGACGGCGAGGGGGGCGAAGCTCGCCGCGGCGGCCACCATCTCGCGGGCGCCGGGCATGGTGAGCGGTTGTTCGCCGACAGTTGCGCGGAAGTGGCGCAGCAGTCCGTCGGCGAGATCCCGGCCCAGGTCGGGCCGCCTGGTCACCTCGGCCATGAGCCGTCCGCACTCGATGTGGTGCAGGCCCTTGGCGCGCTCGGCGAAGCCCGCCGGAGGGGTGAGTCCCCTCTCGCGCAGGACACGCTCACGGGCTTCGGCCCAGTGGTGTTGGGTGTCCAGCAGCGTGCCGTCGCAGTCGAAGACGATGGCGGTCGGGGTCCAGGAAAGGATGCGATGAAGCGTCATCTGGGTGCTTTCCGTTCGGATGTGGGCCGCGGACACTGCGGGCCGGGATCCCGGCGGGCCTTCGCCCCGGGGGCGAGGGGCGCCGTCGGTTCGCCCGCGTACGCGGCCGTGCGGCACGGGCGCCGGACAGGACGCCAGGCCGTGAAGAGGGCCGGTGGGGTGCGGGCGAGCGCCCCCCACCGAGGAACATAACGATCGTTACGCTAGGAATCGACACGCTGTGCAGTCAAGAAATCACCGGTGGTTACACTCGGTCGGGCGAGCCGAAGCGCAACACGCCGACGGCACGGCGCTCGCCGTTCTGTTCGATGCGGAAGACGCAGGTGTGATGGTGCGGCACGGCGACGACCCGGGCGAGGGGGGCGAACTCGGTGAAGCGCAGCGCCTTGAGCCGGGCGCCGGTGAGCCGGACCAACTCCCCGTCGCTGGCCAGCGCGGCGGCCTGCCGGGCGGCCTCCAGCAGGACCATGCCGGGGACGTGGTCGGTGGCGTGGTCGTAGAAGAACGGGTGCCAGGGGTCGGCCGCGTCGGTCACCACCTGCCGGACGGGACGCGGTCCATGACCCGGCGTCATGGACCCGAGGGGACCGGGCGTGTCGTGCAGGGCACTGTCCGGCGCGGCGAGGAGCCCTACGACGACATCTCTCGGGTGGGCCACGCCGAGCCGGGCCGGGGCGGGCCGCAGGAGCCCGGCCGTGGGCGGCGGCTGCCGGGCGGCGACCAGTGGCCCGCGCAGGGCGGCGTACCGGGGGGCGGAGAGAAAGCGGGCGCCGCCGCCCGCCCGCGCGAACACCACTGGGCCCGCCAGGAATTCCACCCGCAGCCGCAATCCGGTGGCCGTGCCGTCGCGCTCGGTCCGCAGCCCGTCGGCCCACACCCGGCAACTGACCTGACTGGCACCGCGCACCGCCCGCGGCGCCAGCGCGGGATCGATGGTGAAGAAGAGATCGGTGATGAGAAATCGGGCGTCCGGGGCTACGCCGAAGTAGCGCAGCGGAATATAGATGCCGAGCTGCCGGAGCGTTTCCGCAACCATGAGCGGATGGTGCGTGGAAGGGCCGTCCAGCGGAAAGGTCGGATGCGATCGGGGCCAGCACGCGGCGGCCAGGAAGCGGTTCTCGTCAATGCGCCGGACATCCGTGAGGAGAACCTCAGCGACCGAGGTTCGATGGACCATTTCCCGGGGCACCGTGCGCGACCAGCTCAACGGCTGCTGCCGGCGCCGCGGCGCTGGTCGCGGCTGCCGCGACGGCGGCTCTCCGGGGGCCCGGGTTCCGCGCATTCGATGGTTCATTCTCACAGCAGACCTCAGTTCGAGACGGCCCGCACACCGACCGACTCCCACTCGGGCACAGGCGCTACATTGCCTGACGGAAGAGCAAAGTGAAACCTCCGCAAAGGTTGTGACACATGCAGGGGAAATCGACACGGCAGACACTCCTGGAAGCTGCGGCGAAATTGTTCGACGAACGCGGTTATGCCGGAACGAGTATCAGTGACATCAGCGCTCTTTCCGGGCGTACCAGTGGCGCCATCTACTTCCACTACACCAACAAGGAACAGTTGGCGGTCGCCGTCGTCGAGGAACACTTCGCGTTCTGGCCCCGCATGATCGAGCGCCACCGCACCACCGAACGTCCGGCGTTGGAGAAGCTGGTGGCGCTGAGCTTCACCGTCGCGCGCGCCTTCCGGGACGACGTCGTCGTCCGGGCCGGTTCCCGGCTGTGGATGGAGCGCAAGGCCATCGCCGCCCCGCTGCCCACGCCCTTCCTGAACTGGATCGCGGTGGTCACCGAGCTCCTCAAGGAGGCCGGAGCCGATGGCGAACTCGCCCCGGGCACCGACCCGGTCGGCGCCGCGCACAGCGTCGTCAGCGCCTTCTTCGGACTGCATACCGTCTCCGACGCCCTGGACGACCGGGCCCGTATCGAGCAGCGCCTGCACGATCTGTGGCTGCTCCTGCTGCGCGCCCTCCAGGCCCGGCCGGACCCCGTGGGACTGCTGGCCCGGGTCCGTGACGAACTCGCCGCCACCGGGCCTGACTGACTCGCTAGGCTCGCCCGATGACCGCTACGCACCCCTCCCCCAAGGTCCCCCACCTCGTCCTGCACGACTACGGGATGGGCGGTCTGTGGTGGTGGATACGGGCCCGCTCCGCGCGGGAGATCCTGGAGACCTTCGCCTGGGTCGAGGTGATCACGGACCCGGCGGTCGTGGCCCGTTTCCAGGACGGCGACCTGGACGAGGTCGACATCGACGCCCCGGTGATGCCGCCGGGGCTGGACGGTCTGCGGGCCGAGCGGGACGGCCAGCGGGGACGCCCGGGGTTCGGCGCGCTCGCCGGCCGGGACGTGGTCCATCTGCGGCGGCCCTGGGACGAGGACGACGACGAGCGGGTGGACCACCTCATGGAGCTGGACTCCGACGGCCGCCGGACCCGTCAGATCGAGCTGGCCGAGGACGGCAGCGCGGTCCGCGGCACCCCCGACGACTGGGCCTTCAACCCGCCGGTGGTGGATCTGTACGACCCGGTGGCGGCGGGTCAGGAGATCGGCCGCGAGGAGTTCGAGCGGCACTGGGCGAGGGCGCGGGCGGTGGACGGCGGGGAGGAGCGGGGCCCGGGGGGCTGATCACTCCGGTGCCGGGTGGGCGGACAGGACGATGCCCGCCTCCCGCATCAGCCGGCGTTCTTCCCGGGTGAAGGCCGGGCTGGTGAGCTGGGGGCGCAGGGGGCCCAGCAGGGCGGCGGTCAGGACGGCGGGGCGGAGCAGGGCCGTGCCCGGGGCCTGGAGGGTCATCACCTCGGTCATGGCGGTCGCCACGAGATGCGAGCCCGTGGCGGTCCGGGAGAGCCGGCCGGTGAAGCGGTGCAGCAGACGGTCGGCCGGGCCGGCCGTTCTGCCCCGGGCCGTGGGGTGGTGGACGTCCTGCCCGGCGGCGAGGCTCCAGGCGAGGTCCACCGGGCGGGCCACGGCCCGCTGGGCCCGCCGGGCGAGCCCGGTGCCGAGTCCGTCGGCGGCGAGCTGGTCGCGCAGCGCGAGGGCGCCCAGGGCGGCGACGGACATGCCGTGGCCGTAGACGGGGTTGAGCGCGGCGACGGCGTCCCCGAGCGCCACCAGTCCCTCGGGCCACCGGCTCAGGCGCTCGTAGTAGTAGCGGCGGCTGATGGTGCTGTGGGTGACGGTGACGTCCGTGAGGGGTTCGGCGTGGGCGAGGAGATCGGCGACGACGGGGTGGCGCAGGGTGCGGGCGAACGCCTCGAAGTCATCGGGGTCGCGGGTGGGCTGGCTGCCGGTGGTGCCCATCAGGCTGACATGCCAGCGGCCCTCCTCGATCGGCAGGATGCCCCCGGCCCGGCCGTGACCGGTCTGCGCCGGGGCGGCCTGCACATTGACGACCGGCCAGTTGTCGGTGGGGACGGGCGCCCGGTAGAGGCGGCTGGCGTAGGCGTAGCCCACGTCGATCTGGTCCTCGGTCAGACCGGTGACGCCGAGCGCGGTCAGCCAGCGCGGGGTGCGGGTGGACCGGCCGGAGGCGTCGACCACCAGGTCGGCGGGGGTGTCCCGCTCCACGCCGTCGGGGCCGCGCAGCCGTACGCCGGTGACCCGGCCCGCGTCGCCGAGCAGGGCGGTGGCCCGGGTGTGCGGGCGGAGGGTCACCTGGGGGTGTTTCAGGACGTGCTGGCGGATCACGAAGTCGGTCAGGTCCCGGCTGCCGGAGATCAGGAAGTGGGTGTCCCGCTGCCAGCGGCGGTACCAGCCCTCCGGCGCGTACATCACCATGTTGGTGGTCATCGGCACCCGGTGGGCGCCGGAGGCCAGCAACTGGCCCACCGCGCCCGGCAGCAGTTCCTCGATCGCCCTGGCCCCACCGGACACCAGGATGTGCAGATGGGCCGCCTGGGGCACACCGGCGCGGGGCTCCGGCCCGGCGGGGATGTCATGGGCGTCCACGATCTCGACCTCGGCGACATGGTCCTTCACGGCGGACGCGGCGAGCAGGCCGGCCAGGCTGCCGCCGATGATGACGGCCCGGCTGGGCGAGCTGGGTGACCGATCAGTCATGTGTCGTACTGCTTTCTGCGGAAGCACCGGGGTGGGTGCGGAACGGGGCGACGACGGGGGAGGTGAGCGCCCGGGACAGCGGGATCAGATCGTGCGGGCGCCAAGGGGCCTGCGCCGCGGCGGGCCTGGCCCGCTCGGGAAGACCCCGCTGCCGCCCGGCACCGGCGGCGACGATCATGGCCACGTCGGCGGTGACGGCGGCCCGGTCCTCGTCGTCCCCCAGGTCGACGGCGGCCCGGTACGCCTGGGCGCGCACGGCCTCGTCGAGGTAGGGGGACAGCGCCAGCAGCGCATCGTAGATGCTGGTCTGCCGCCAGGTCAGCCGGACGGCCGGCGGGGACCACCAGGGCAGCGAGACCCGCAGCGCCCCCGGCGTCGGGATCCGGCGCAACTCCCGCCACAGCGGGTCCAGTTCACGCAGCTTGCGCAGGGACGCGAGGTTCTCGGCGACGCGCGGCCCGGCCAGCGGCAGGGCGAAGCCGATGACACCGAACAGGGCGGAGGGGGCGGCGAACTGGGGGGCGACCTTGTCGATGAGGAAGCTCCAGTCATGGCCCAGCCAGAGCGCGACGACGGCGACGAGTTTGGTGACGTCGTAGCAGACATGGAGGATGTAGGTGGGCACGAGGAACAGCAGTCCGGCACGGAGGAAGCCGCCGACCTGCGCGGACCAGCGCCAGCACAGGACGCTGGTCGCGAGCGTGGCCGCGCAGTGCGCCACCAGATAGGTGACGATCATCTCCCGGATGTACGGGGTGGTGGCGTAGTAGGCGTCGAACAGGGTGATCTGTTCCACCGGGGTCTCGCCCGCCCAGAACAGCACGACGATCGCGACGATCACGGTGCTGTAGACGGCGACACAGATCCGGGAGGCCCGGCGGGTCCGCTCGGGCGGGGCGGGACGCCAGTTGATGATGAGCAGCAGACTCGCGCCGGAGAACGCGATCATCGACGAATACGCCACCGGGGCCGCGAAGTTGGGCACTCCGGTGAACCGGTTCAGTGCGGCGATGGAGTCCGGCGCGGCGAAGAAGAAGATCATCGCGCCGGTGAAGAGCAGCAGACAGGCGGCCCGCAGCAGCATGTCCTGCGGTCTGCGGAACAGTGCGGGGAACTTGGCCAGGCAGATCGCGAGCAGCAGGGCGCCGCAGAGGTAGAACAGGGTGTTGTCGGGTCCGCTCTTCACCGGGTGCGGCTCCTTGTGCGGTCCGCCGCGTGCCGGGCGGTCCGGGTGGCGGGCCGGTGCGCCGTCATGTGCGTCGCCTGCGGTGCGCCATGGAGACCTCGATGCGTCCCGCCAGTTGCGCCGTGTCCGCGACAGCGCGGGAGGCCGCTACCGCCGCCTGCACGCTGGTCGCGAAGCGGACCCCGAAGAACTCGGCGTCCTCCTCGTGCTGATCGGCGCCGGAGCCGGTGCGCATGGCGATGTGCATCCGGGGCGGCGCGGGCTCGCCGGAGCCGGAACCGGGCTCGGTGTCGGTGTCGGTGGCCGTGAGCCGGGCCAGGAGGGTGGTGAGGGCGTCGGCGCGGGGGGTGTCCTGGGCGCGGGCGGCGACCGTGCCGTGCGCGGTGAGCGAGGAGCAGTGGCCTTGGAACATGTGCCAGGTCTCATGGCCCAGGATGACCAGTTGATGCCCCGGGTCGGTGTGCTGCTCGAAGGCGAGGATGTCGAAGCCGGAGTGATCGATCCACACCCCGCTGGCGGTCTCGGGCGGGAACGCCACGGCCCGTAACTTCACCGGCCGTCCGCGTACCTTCTCGATGGCCGCGCCGACGGCGGGCAGCAGATCCTCCTCACGCTCGCAGGGCCCGAGGGCGGCCACCAGTCGTGTGCTGAGCCGTCGCATGGACCATGGTTCCGCAGTCACCGCTCGTTCCCGTTCCTTCGGTCACTCGTGCGTGGACGACTTCTTGGAGTCGCTGGGCGTGTGCTCGTCGCTGGGCATGTGCTGGTCGGTGGGCGTGTGCTCGTCGCCGGGTCAGGGCCGGTCGGTGGGTGGGTCCGGGTGCCGGTGCTCGTACGCGCTGAGTTCCAGGAGCGCGGTGAGGGTGGCGTTGAGGACGTTCCAGCGCTCCGGCGGCAGGTTCCCGGCCTTCCGCAGGGCGATGCCGCGGATCTCGCCGTACCCGTGCGTGGCGGCGGCCAGGGGATCGGGGGCGGCGCGCGGGCCCTCGGGCCGTGGTTCCAGTGTGGCGAGCAGGGGGCGCAGGACGCGGTGGAGGGCGTCGGCGGCGGGCGCGGTGAAGAAGGCCTCGCCGCCCTCGACCCGGAAGAAGCCGACCAGGCCGTGGAGGAGTTCGATGCTGGGCACCTTCTGGCCGGAGCACACCTGCCGTGCCCAGTAGGCGGAGACCGACAGCTGCCGTGAGACCTCGCCCGCGAGGTCCGACATCCGCTGGCCGGTGCGGGCCAGCCGGGCCGCGGAGAGGATCCGGATCCGGTCGCGCACCCGGTCGTTCACCGTGTCGGGCGACGGCCGCCCGCCCTTGAGCAGGGTGCGGACGGTGGTCACGGGAAGGGCCGTGCGCGCCGCGAGGTCCTCCGGGTCGAGCAGGTCCGGCCGCCGGACACCCCGCTCCTCGATCAGCGCCTCAAGACGCTCCAGGGTCCTGCGCAGGGCGGGGCCAGAGTCCACCCGAGGTCTCCCCGTGATCGGCGTCGATGCGGATTGGTCTGTGCATGGCACCCTAGTCCGCCCGCCGACCGACGATCAACGATCGTTTCCGGCCGTCTTCGAGCGTTGACGACCGGGTATGGATCATTACTGGTCATCCGGCCGGTGCGATGGGCGAGGACGCGGGCGGAGTGAGCAGCCGGTGGCCGCCGACCCACCGGCCACCGGTCGCTGGTGACCTGTCACCGGGAACCTAGGCTGACCGGGCGCGGCGGCGACGACGATCCGGTTCGAGGGGGCGTATGACCCAGACACATGAGTGGGCGGGCCAGACGGATGAGGTGCGGCGGTTCTGGGAGCGGCTGGGGGTGCCGGGCCTGGTCGACGTCCACACCCATTTCATGCCCGAGCGCGTCCTGCGCAAGGTCTGGCACTACTTCGACTCCCTCGACCCCGGCGACGGCACCCCCGCCTGGCCCATCACCTACCGGGCCGACGAGGACGAACGCCTCGCGGTACTGCGGGACTTCGGGGTCCGTGCCTTCACCTCGATGCTCTATCCGCACAAGCCCGGGATGGCCGCCTGGCTGAACGCCTGGTCCGCCGACTTCGCCCGCCGCACCCCGGACTGTCTCGCCACGGCCACCCTGTTCCCCGAACCGGGCGTCACCGCCTATGTCCGGGAGGCCGTCGAGGGCGGGGCGCGGGTGTTCAAGGCGCATGTCCAGGTGGGGGCGTACGACCCGGCCGACGACGCCCTCGACGCCGTCTGGGGCCTGCTGGCCGAGGCCGGTGTCCCCATCGTGATCCACTGCGGCTCGGGCCCCGCGCCCGGCGCGTTCACGGGGCCCGCCCCCGTGGCCCGCGTCCTCGCCCGGCATCCCCGCCTGCGGCTGGTCCTCGCCCACATGGGCATGCCGGAGTACGAGGACTTCCTCGGCCTCGCCGAGCGGTACCGGGAGGTGCGGCTCGACACCACCATGGTGTTCACCGCCTTCGCCGACCGGCTCGCGCCCTTCCCGCGCCGCGCACTGCCCCGCCTCGCCGACCTCGGCGACCGGATCCTCCTCGGCACCGACTTCCCCAACATCCCCTATCCGTACGTCCACCAGCTGGACGCCCTGGCGGACCTCGGGCTCGGGGACGCCTGGCTGCGGGCGGTCTGCCACGACAACGGGGCCAAGCTGTTCGGACTGTGAGCGGGGCCCGGCCCTGGCCCCGGATGCTCCCGGTCGGGTGACCGTCCCGGCGCCCACCGGAGCTGCGCCCCCGGCACCGGCCCCGCGCGGTTCACACTGAGGCCGTGGATGTCGAGGAGGTCGCCCAGGAGCTGTACGGGCTGAAGCCGTCGGAGTTCATCGCGGCCCGGGACGCGTACGTCGCCCAGGCCCGGACGGAGCGGGACAGCTCGGCGGCGAAGGCCGTCGCCGCCCTGCGGCGGCCGTCCCTCGCGGCCTGGGCGGCGAATCAGCTGGCCCGCCGCCGCCCCGAGGAGACCCGGCAGTTCCTCGCGCTGGCCGAGACCCTGCGGGAGGCCCACCGCACCCTGGACCGGGAGCAACTGCGCGAGGCCGGCCGCCGCCGCAACCAGCTGGTCGGGGCGCTGGCCCGCACCGCCGCCGACCTGGCCCGGGAGGACGGCCAGCCGGTCAGCGGCACGGTGCGGTACGAGATCGAGGGGATCCTCCAGGCGGTCCTGGCCCGGCCCGACACCGCCGCACTCTGGTCGCGGGGCCGTCTCACCAAGCTGCCGGACGGCACGGTCGACTTCTCGGCGGTGGCGCCGCAGGAGATGCCCGCGCGGGCGGCGTCCGAGGCCGGGCGCCCCGCCGCCGCCCGGACCGAGGCGCCCGCGCGCACCGCCGCACAGCGCCGGGAACTGGAGCGGGCCCGCGCCGAGGCACGGGACGCCAGGGCGCTGGTGCGGCGCCGCGAGGAGGAGCTCACCGCGGCGCGGGCGCGGCGGACGGCGGCCGTGGAGCGGGCCGAGGGCGCGGCGGAGGACGTGCGTCGGCTGGAGCGCGAGATGGCGACGGCCCGCCGGACCCGGACCGCCGCCCACGCGGAGGCGGCGGAGGCGGGCGCGTCGGTCAGGGCGGCGGAGCGGGCGCTGAGTGAGGGGCGCAGGGCGGCGGGGCGGGCGGATCGGGATGTCGGGTGGTTGGAAGGGGGGCGGGGCGGGCGGTAGACGGGGGCGGCGGCCGACTTGCCGGACCCGGGACCCGGTGTGCGGGAAGAGCACCTGGGAGACCGTCGGCTCCGCCGTCGGGGCGGGCCGTCGTCCGGCGGCCCCTCTACGCCGGGGTGAGCCGGAGGCCGGGGCGCAGCAGTACCCGGGCCGACTCCCGTAGCAGGTCGCCCAGCGCGGACCGGTACGGCGGGTCGCCGCCGGTCTCGTCGAGGAGGGTGAGTGCCCGGTCCCGGAAGCCGGCGACCGACTGCTCGTAGAGCTGAAGCGCGGCGGGGCTCAGGAGCAGTCCGGCCAGTTCCTCACGGGCGGCCGGGGAGTCCCGCGCCGCCCCGTGCACCTGGGGGAGGCGCCGGGCCGATTCCGGGTCCGCCGCGTCGTACGCGCAGGCCAGGAGATAGGTGACCGTCCCGTTGTCCAGGTCCTCGTTGCGGCCCGAGAGGATGTCGTCCTGGTCGTTGAGGATCTGCCAGAGGATGCCGAGGACCACCCCGAACTCCCGCCACCGTTCCACCCGGTCCCCGGGCGCCCCGGCCAGTTGCGCGGCCATCGCGGTGACCATGCTGAAGGGGGCCCCGGACTTGGCCGCGTACGCCTCGGCGACCGCTTCCCGGGTCACCCGGGACGACACCCCGTGCAGATCCCTGAGCTGACCTTCCGTCGCCCGCACCCAGCAGGTCACTATCTCCCGCGACAGCACCCCGCGCAGTGGCTCCGGGACACGGGCCGACTGGACGACCAGCAGCGGCAGCGGGGTGCCGGTGATCACCGCCGCGAGCAGCGCGTCACTCGGGTCCAGACCGCCCACGGTGTAGGCGCCGCCGGTGTCGGCCAGATCGTCCATCCAGCAGGCCGACGTCCACCACAGATCGTGGACCGCCGCCAGCGGAAGGGCCGGGTCGGGGACGCCCGTCTCGGCGCCGTGCACCAGCAACGGCAGTACCGACAGGGGGGACTTGAACGTCCGGTCGTCCAGCAGTCGGGCGACCACGGAGCGCAGCTCGGGCGTCCGGGGGCCCAGCAGATCCAGTGCCGCCGCTCGCTCCGCCGCGATGTCGGGTGCCATGCGCCGGTGCAGTTCCCGGTACGAGGTCGCCATACGGTAGTGCCCTCCCTGCCGGTCCCCAGGACCTGTCGTGCCGGATCGTGCTACGCGGCTCAGCAGGTGTCAACGGCACCTCCCGGCAGCCGCGGTGCCCCGCGCACCGCGACCGCACCGGAGTCACTCCTCGTCGCGCAGCCGCGCCGCCAGCGACCTCAGGGCTTCGGTCTCCTCGGTGTGGCCCTGGGTGGTGAGGTGGGTCAGGGCGCGGTCGACGCGGGTCAGGGCGGGGGCGGGGCGTTCCAGGTAGATGCCTTCCACCGCCGCCGCCATGCGGACGCACTCCGCCCACTCCCCCGGGTCGTCCCCGGGGCCCGGTTCGCCCAGCAGGGCGAGCGCCTTCTCCAGGGCCGTGAGGGAGTCCTCGTAGGCACCGGCGTAGGCGTTGACCCGGCCGTGCTCATAGGCGAGGGCGGCGTCCAGGGGGCGGCCCTGGGGTTCGTGGGCGGCCTCGCGGGCCTCGTCGGCCACCCGGGCGGCGTCGGCGAGCAGGGCGAGGGCATCGGGGAGGGCGTCGGCGCCCTGGTGCTGGGCCTGGAGCCGGGCCAGTTCGCGCAGGGTGCTGCTGAGCTGCTCGTAGCGGGGGGACTTGGCGTGCGCGGCCAGCGCCTGCCGCACCGCGTCCCGGGCGCGGTCGAAGTCACCGGACTCGGCGAGGAGGACGGCCGTCTCCGCGGCGATCATGGCATGGCTGCCCGGGTCGTCGTCCCAGGTCGCGGACTCGGCGGCGAGGGCGACGCACTCCGCCGTGGCGGCCTTCAGATCCTGCCCCGCGTGCAGCGCGCGGGCGCGGGTCAGCCGGAGCTGGGCGAGGAGCCGGTCGTCGAGCGCGCCGGAGGCGGCGTCGGGTTCGGTGAGGAGGGAGTCGAGCAGCGCGATGCAGTCCTCGACCCGTCCGAGGTCCAGACTGAGCTGGGCCGCGTTGCTGTAGGTGCAGAACGCGTCGGTACGGCTGCCCCGGCGCAGATCCAGTTCGGCGGAGCGGGTGAGGTGGCGCAGGGCCTCCTCGGGGCGGCCCAGGCGCATCGCGGCCTCGGCGGCGTCGCCGTGCAGGCGGGCGGTGTCGACGCTGTCGGCGGGCCAGGCGGCGGCCAGCCGCAGCGCCTCGGTCAGCCCGGCGTGGGCGGCCTCCGCGTCGCCCAGGCCGAGCTGGAACCGGGCGCGCAGCCCGAGGGTGCGGGGCAGATGCCAGGCGGGGCCGTCCGCGCGGAGCCGGTCCAGCAGGGCGTCGATTCCGGTGATCGCGGCCGGCAGATCGCCGGTGAGGGCGTGGACGGTGGCCCGTTGCAGTTCGGCGCCGGAGATCTGGCTGGTGATGCCGTGCCGGACGGCGAAGGTGTGCAGCCGCTCGACCTCGGCGAGGAGCGGCTCGACCGGGCCCTCGCCGCCGGTCGACTGGAGGCGCAGGCCCAGCAGGGTCGCCCGCAGCCGCAGGATCCGCGCCTCCTGGTAGGGGGCGAGGCCGGTCGCGCTCTCGTGCAGCCGGACCATGGCGGTGTGGGCGCCGGTCAGCCGGTCCGCCCTCGTCGCCGGCTCCTCGGGGCCCTCGGCGTCGGACGCGGCGGCGGCGAACAGGGCGCAGACGCGGGCCAGTGCCGCCTGCCCCGGCTCCCCCGCGTCCTCGTACAGGGCGGCGGCCTCCTCGTGCAGTTCGGCGGCCTCGGGGTAGTCGTGCCGGTCCATGGCGTGGCCCGCCTCGTCGGCCAGCAGATCGGCGCGGAGCAGCACCAGGGGGCCCGCGGCCGGGTCGGCGGGGTGGGTGTAGTCGCGGGCCGTGGCCAGGGTGCGCAGCCGCTGCCAGCAGCCGGCGGCGTCCGGGTGGGCCTCCGCCTCCAGCTTCCGGGCCCGCGCGATGAGGTCCGGGAGTGACTCCGGTACCTCGGGGGCTCCCCGGGGGGCCTCGGCGGGGGCCGGGGTGATGTCGTCCAGGGTGCGGGGGCGCAGGGTCAGTTCCAGGGCGTCCAGCAGCGGGGCCCGTTCCAGGCGGGCACGGCGGCGGTCGGCGTGGACCGTGGTGCCGTTGCGGGTGTCGAAGCGGGCGGCGAGGTCGTCGGCGCGGCCCTGGACGTCGGCGCGCAGTCCGGCGACCGTCCAGGTGCGGCCCGTGTGCCCGGCGGCGGGCAGCTCACCGTGGCCGAGGGCCTCGACCCGCCGGAGGAGGACCTCCACTCCGGTGAGGAAGGCGAGCTGCTCCAGCGGGGAGTCGACCTCGGCGAACAGATTGCGGTTCTCGGCGAGCAGTTCCAGACCCCGGGCCTCGTTGCCGGTCAGGGCGCAGAACTCCAGGTGGCGGCCCACCTCGGCGGCCGTGGAGGGGTTGCGGCGGCAGCCCCGGTAGCCGGCCAGGTGGAGTTCGCGGGCGCGGTCGGCGTGCCCGGCGCGCAGCAGCGGCAGCAGGGCGTGGGAGATGGAGCGGGCGGGCTCCTCCTGGCAGGACTCCTGCCCCGCGAGCACGGGCTCCCAGGCGCGCAGCGCGCCCTCGTCGTCGCCCGCGACCAGCCGGTACAGGGCGCGTTCGCAGGTCTCGCACGCCTCGCAGTCACTGAGCCCGGTGCGGGTGCGCCCGGCCCACAGTTCATAGGCGAGGGCGGTGTCCTCGCCCGCGTGGGCGGCGAGCTGGTACGCCTGGCCGTAGTAGGGCTGGAGCCCCAGGTCCGCCTTCCGGTAGCGGTCGCGCATCTCGGTGAGCCACTGGCGCAGGGTGGTCAGCGGTATCTCGGGCAGCTGGCGCAGGGCGTGGGCGACCCATTTGAACCGCCAGAACAGCAGATGCCGGGTGCGCTCGTCGAAGACGTCCGGCTGCTCGTCGTAGAGGGTGAGCAGCCGGGCGAAGACGACGGGTGACTTCCGGGGTTCGGAGCCGTAGGTGTACGCCTCCTGGAGTTCGAGGAGCGCGTCCACTAGCACGGCGGGCTCGGCGAACTGCTCGGCGGCCTCGGCGAGTTCCTCGGCGGTGACGGTGCGGGTACGGCCGTAGGGGCGCCGGTCGTTGTCCTGGAGCGCCTGGTACAGCTCGTCGGTGGTCTGGGGTGGGGTCGGCATGGTCGGCAGTCCTTGGCTGTCCTCAGCCGTCCTTGCGGAGGGCGTGGGCGAGAAGTTCGAGGAAGGAGCGGTTGATGAGGCTCGACTCGGCGGGCCGCAGCGGGCGCCGGGACAGCATCGCGGCCTGCCCGTAGAGGGCTTCGGCGCTGGTGCGGGCCAGTTCGTGGGTGTCGATGGCGACGGCGGCGCGGACCAGGGGGTTGAGCTGGTTCAGGATGAGCTGGGCGCGCGGTGCCTCCTGGCGCAGTGCGCCGAGGATGTCACCCCATACGCCGCCCTGCTGTTCCCGGGCGAGCTGGGAGCGGGTGCGTTCGTGCCGGGCCTCGCGGTTGTCGAGGAGCAGGGCCGGGGCGGAGGCGGGCTGGAAGGTGCGCAGGGCGACATCGCAGTCGAAGACGGCGAGCGCCTCGCGGGCCTGTTCGAGATAGGCGGTGGCGGCGAGTTCCGTCTCCCGGTCGACCGGGTCGAGATGGGCGGTGAGGGTCGCCGGGTCCAGGTCGGCGACGGTGGCCTCGGGCCGGATCTCGGGCAGCCGGTGGACCAGGTCCCGGTCGTAGGTGTAACCGCCGTTGACGACGCCGAGTCCGGCGGCCGACGCGATGGCCGCGACCTGCCGGAACTCCTCCACGCTGGAGGTGACCAGCACGGTGCGGTGGGCGCGGGCGAACTCGTCCAGGGTGGTGTGGCCGTCGGTGGTCTCGAACGGCAGCCAGGGCAGCAGCATCCGCAGGATCTCGTCGTCGTGCACCGCGAGCGACTTGACCGCCAGATGGTGGGCCTGGAGGAAGCGGCCGAGCAGATCCGGGTCGCTGGCCGCGGTCCGGGAGATCCAGTCGCGCAGTGTCGCGGCGAGGGCGTCACGCACCGCGGCGAGGGTCTCGTCCTCGTACAGGGACTCGCGGGACGCCGTCGGCCGCAGGCTCTCGGCGTCGATGACACAGCGGACGAAGAACGCCCAGTCGGGCAGGATCTCCTCGGCCTGCTCGGACAGCAGCATGCCCTTCACATGGACCCGGTGGCCATGGCGGCGCCCGGCCGGTACCGCCTCCGGCAGGACACAGGCGATGCCCTTCAGCCCCACCGCCGGGAGGTCGAGTTCGACGGTGTCCAGCGGCCGGAACCCGAAGACCTGCTCCCCGTAGGCGGCCAGGGCCCGGGAGCGGGCGCCCGGGGTGGGGTGGGCGCGGGACCAGGGCGCGGGTTCGGGGTTGACGACGGAGGCGGGGCCGCTGCCGCCGTCGTCGAAGGTCACCGGGTGGCGCAGCAGGGAGCCGAAGTGCCGGGCCAGTGCGTGCACCTTGGCGGGTTTCGTCCACTCCCCCGTGTCCGCGCGCGGGGTGAGGGTGACGGTGGTGCCGGGGCGGGGCCGCGCCGAGGCGGGCAGGGTGCGCACGGAGTAACTGCCGTCGCCCCGGCCCCGCCATTCCACGGCGGGCGCGTCGGGGGTGCGGGCGGAGCGGCTGAGGACATGGATCTCGTCGGCGACGAGGAAGCAGGACAGCAGACCGATGCCGAACTGGCCGATGAAGTCGGCGCGTTGCTCGGCGAGCGCGCCCCAGCCCGGGACGGGCCCGGCCTGAGGGGTGGCCGTGGCCCGTTTGCTGCTGCGGCCGATGGTGGCGAGGAAGGTGTGGACATCGGCCTCGGTGAGTCCCACGCCGTCGTCCTCGACCCGGACGAGCGAGCCGTCCGCGGTCAGCCGGATGCCGAAGGTACCGGCGGGGGCGGCCGGTTCGAGGGTCTGCCGGGCGGTCAGCGCGTCCACCGCGTTCTGGAGGAGTTCGCGCAGATAGACCCGGGGGCTGGAGTAGAGGTGGTGGGAGAGGAGGTCGACCAGGCCGCGCAGGTCCACCTGGAACGTGCGGTCGGCGCCGGGCGGCGGGGTGGCGGCGGTGTCGGGCAGAGTCATCGGGCAGTCCGGGGTGGGAGGGCGGGGTGGGTGAGGGGGCGCCGGTGCCGGGCCCGGCGGCGGGGATGGGCGTACGCCTTCTCCGCGCCGGTGTCAGGCGGTGCGGCGGAAGCGGGTGTACGCCTTCTCGGGATCCGCCATGTACTTCCAGGGCCACTCGGTGTAGGCGCCGCCCAGTTCATGGAAGACGCGCGGGCACACCGCGCTCTCCGAGGCCAGCGACAGGGCCATGGCGAAGATGTTGAAGTCGTGCTGCCAGCCCGGGGTCCGCCGGTGGTCGGGGTGGAGGATGCTGCGCCGGGCCGCGTCCCGCAGTTCCCGCTGGATCTCGGGGGTGTCCAGGCAGTTCTGCTCGTCCGACTCCACCCAGTCCTCGATGTGGGCCATGGCGATCAGACAGCCGAGGCGGTCCCCGTCCGGCGCCGCCGCGAACACCTCTCGGGCGTAGGCCAGGGCCTCGCCGGGCTCCCCGCCCCACCGGGGCTGCAACTGGGAGACCCGCTCGACATGGATCTCCAGATCCAGCGGGGCGCGGCGCAGGGCGGCGGCGAGCCGGGTCTCCTGGATCGCGGGGCCCACCGACATCCCGCGGCCCGAGGTGAGGAGCTGACGCCAGGGGGTGACCCAGTCGGGCCGCAACTCGGCGGCCTCCAGCAGGTGTTCCTCGGCGATGCGCAGCCGCTCGTAGAAGGTCTTCCACTGCTCCTGGGTGACATGGTTCGCGCGGGCGCCGGTGCGGGCCTCCCAGCCCCAGGTGACATGGCGGAGGCCGGAGATCAGCAGGGCTGTGGCCCGGTGCTCCGCGTCCCGTCGGATGGGCCGGCCGATCCACTCCTCCAGGCCCTCGACATCGCAGAGTTCGCCCAGGACACGGTGGTCGCGGCCGAGGTCGAAGGGCGCGGCTGCCTCCTTGATGCCCTCCCAGTCACCCTCCTCGGCGGCCTGAACCAGCGCGAGCACCCGGGTGTCGCCGAGGGCGCGCACCGGGTACATCCCGCTCCGGCGGATCCTGGGGACGGGCAGGGCGTACGGATCCGCCTCGGGTCCGGCCCCGTCTCTCCCGAACAACTTGCCCAACACGCCCTGTCCCTCCCCTGGAACCGCTTGATCGTCCGCGCAGCATAGACGGTGGCGGGGACACTCCCGCCACGGGATATCGAGGAATGCGGGCGGGCCGACGGACCTGGCGCGCGCTGTGCAACCTTTGGTGTCCCCCACAGGTCAAAGCTGTCATGGTCACTTCCGGCGTACCCGCCCAGATCCTGCCCGGACGGGGTGTCACCGCGGCGCTCGACACCGACGGCATCCGGCTCACCCGGCGCAGACAACTGCTGCACATCCCCTTCGCCGCCGTCGGGGGCGTCGGCACCGACGGCCCGCAGACCGTCGTGATCACCCTCACCGACGGTGTCACCCATCGCGTGGAGGGCGGAAATCCCAGTGCCACGGCCGCGTTCGTGACCGCGCTGGCCGCCGCGCAGCCCGAGCGGCCCGACCCGAGGGGCAGTGCGCTCACCCGCACCACCACCCTGCCCCGGGAGACGGGGCAGCGGCTGGTGCGCGTCCTGCTGTGGGCGGTGCCCCTCGGGTACCTCGGGTACGCGGGCTGGGTGGGCGCCACCCATGGCTCCCGGGTCCTCGGGGTGATCATCGGGGTGTTCCCGCTGGTCATGGGGTTGGCGATGGCCGGCACAGCCGTGCACGACGTGGTGCGCCGGACGATTCTGCGGGGGCGCGGGATCGTCGTACCGGCCTACTCGGTGGGCCGGGTCAGCAAGAAGACGACGCGTTATGTCTACACGGATGTCGAGGGCCGTGAGCACGAGTACCGGAGCCGGCTGAACGCCTCCGCGATCGAGGTGGCCTACGATCCCCGCCACCCCGATCGGGCCGCCTCGCAGGTCGCCCTGGTGGCGCTGCTGGGCAAGCTGGTGATCCTCACGCTGGGCGGGCTGTTCCTGCTGGGGCTGGGGGCAGTGATGGTGTTCGGGGTGCTGGTGGAGTGAGGGTGGGTGCGGGGTGGGGCCCTGTCCGGTCGCGGTGGCCCTGGCGCCGTTCGAGGATTAGATTGGTTGTGGGAATACAAATAAATCAGGAAAGTAACTAGTAATTCCCGGTAACGACCAATAGCTACCCGATACTCCCAACCCCCCACTGGAAGTGATCTTCATGGGGATGAGCGAGGTCCCCGCCGCGGTACCGGCCGCCCGTCGGAGGGCGGGCCGGGAGCCGGGTCCCCGGTACCGGTGGATCGCCCTCTCGAACACCACCCTCGGTGTGCTGATGGCCTCCATCAATATGTCGATCATGCTGATCGCCCTCCCGGACATCTTCCGGGGCATCGGCGTCGATCCGCTGGAGCCGGGGAACACCGGGCTGCTGCTCTGGCTGATCATGAGCTATCTCGTGGTGACCGCCGTACTGGTGGTCACCTTCGGACGGCTCGGTGACATGTACGGCCGCACCCGGATGTACAACGCGGGATTCGCCGTCTTCACCCTCTTCTCCGTTCTGCTCTCGGTGACCTGGATGCACGGCACGGCCGGGGCGCTCTGGCTGATCGCGATGCGGGTCTTCCAGGGGGTCGGCGGGGCCATGCTGATGGCGAACTCCAGCGCCATCCTCACCGACGCCTTCCCGGCGGAGCGGCGCGGGCTGGCGCTGGGGCTGAACCAGGTCGCCGCCATCGCGGGGTCCTTCCTCGGACTGCTGCTCGGCGGGCTGCTGGGCCCGGTCGAATGGCGGCTGGTGTTCCTGGTGTCGGTACCGTTCGGGCTGTTCGGCACGGTGTGGGCGTATCTCAAGCTGACGGACCAGGGGGTCCGGGCGCCCGCCCAGTTGGACTGGTGGGGCAACGCCACCTTCGCGATCGGCCTGATCGCGGTCCTGGCCGGAATCACCTACGGGATCCAGCCGTACGGCGGCCATCCCATGGGCTGGACCAATCCGGCGGTGCTCGGGGCCATCGGCGGCGGCCTCGCCATGCTGGTGGTGTTCTGCGTGATCGAGACGAAGGTGGCCGCACCGCTGTTCCGGCTCGGTCTCTTCCGGATCCGGGCCTTCACGGCGGGCAATGTGGCCGGGCTGCTGGCCTCGCTCGGGCGGGGCGGGCTGATGTTCATCCTGATCATCTGGCTCCAGGGCATCTGGCTGCCCCGGCACGGCTACAGCTTCGCCGAGACCCCGCTCTGGGCCGGTATCTACATGCTGCCGCTGACCGTCGGCTTCCTGATCGCCGGACCGGTCTCCGGCTGGGCCTCGGACCGGTTCGGGGCGCGGCTCTTCGCCACCGGCGGGATGCTGCTCGCGGCGGCCACCTTCGGTGCGCTGGAGGTGCTGCCGGTCGACTTCTCCTACCCCTACTTCGCCGCGATCCTGCTGCTCAACGGGATCGGCATGGGGCTGTTCGCCGCGCCCAACCGGGCCGCCATCATGAACAGCCTGCCGCCGGACCAGCGCGGGGTCGGCGCGGGTATCAGCGCGACCTTCCAGAACTCGGCGATGGTGCTGTCCATCGGGGTGTTCTTCTCGCTGATGATCGCGGGGCTGGCGAGTTCCCTGCCGGGCGCGCTGCACCAGGGGCTGACCGCACAGGGGGTGCCCGCGGCCGACGCCGCCCGGGTGGCCGCGCTGCCGCCGGTCGGGGTGCTCTTCGCGTCGCTGCTGGGCTACAACCCGGTGCAGACCCTGCTCGGGAGTCAGGTCCTCGATCGGCTGCCGGGCGGGAACGCCGCGTTTCTGTCGGGGCGGGAGTTCTTCCCGCAGCTGATCTCGGCGCCGTTCCGTGACGGGCTGTCGGTGGCGTTCGCCTTCGCCATCGCCGCCTGCGTGATCGCCGCGCTGGCCTCGCTGCTGCGGGGCGGCAAGTATGTGTACGAGGACGGGGGCGGGGCCGGGGGCGGCCGGACCTTGACCGGGGCGGACGGTGACAGTGACGGTGGGCGTGCCGTGACCGGAGCCGGGGAGCGGGGCCCCGCCGGACAGGTCACCGGCACCGGGACCGGCACCGGCACCGACATCAGCAGCGGGACCAGGATCCGGAAGCAGGTTGCGACCGGGAAGGTCACCGGCACCGGAGAGCCTGCGCCCGCCGGGGGCGGTGACGGCTCGTCGCCGTCCGTGGTGGGCCGGGTCCGGGTCGCGCCGCCGGGTGAGGAGTCGCGTGATGACCGCCCCCGATGAGCCCGCCCGCACCCCCGGTGACGAGGAACTGGCCGGGCGGCTGCGGATCGCGATCCAGTATCTGGGGCCGCTGCTGCGGGGCGGGCAGCGCACCCACCCCGGTCTCACCCCCAGCCGGCTCGCCGCGCTCAGTGTGATCGACGAGGTGAGCCCCGTACGGATCGGTGAGCTGGCCGCGCGGATGGGGATCACGGTGTCCACGGCGTCGCGGATGGTGGAGTTGCTGGTGGCGGCCGGGTGGGTCGGGCGCAGCCCGGACCCGAAGGACCAGCGGGCGAGTCTGCTGTCGCTGAGCGACGAGGGGCGGTCGGTGCTGCGGGCGGCGCGGACGGAGATCACCGGGGCGCTGGCGCAGGAGATCGCCCTGCTGGACGAGGGGCCGCGCGGGTTGCTGCGGGAGGCGCTGCCCGCGCTGGAGGCGCTCGCCCAGCAGGCCCGGTGCCGGCGTCCTCCGGCGGGTCGCGGCTGAGCGGTCCGGGTCAGTGCGCGATCTCGGCGAGGTGCGGCACCACCCGGGTCAGGCGCAGGACGCCGCCCACGATCAGGGCGACGCCGAGGGCCTCCGGCAGGAGCCACCAGCCGGTGCGGACGCTCTCGTCGAAGAGGAAGACGCCCAGCAGCAGGCTGACGGCGGCGTCGCCGATGGTCAGGGCGGGCTGGGAAGCGGCGAGGGGTCCGGCCTGGAGGGCGTTCTCCAGCAGGAGGAGGGCGGCGATGCCGGTGAGGGCGAAGCCGTAGGTCTGCCAGGTGGTGAGGAAGGCGGTGAGTCCGGCGTCGGCGAAGCGGCCGGTGGCGGATTTCATCAGGGCGGCGGTCACGGCGTTGCCGATGGCGGCGGCGCTCGCGAGGACGGCGGCCCGCAGCAGCGGGGAGGACGTGGAGCGGACCAGCAGGACGGCGGCCGTGATCGCGCCCAGGGTGAGCAGCAGCACCGGGATCCAGCGGGCCATCGGCGCCTGCTGGCGGGTGCCCTCGGGGGCGGCGGCGGCGAGCAGCAGGGTCAGCCCGGCGACCATGGCGCCGACCGCCCACCAGCCCTCCCGGTTCAGTCGGCGGTGCAGCAGGGGGATGGCGATCAGCAGGGCGAAGGGCAGTTCCAGGATGAACAGCGGCTGGACCAGCGCCATGGGCCCGTTGAGCAGGGCCAGTGCCTGGAAGAGGGCCGCCCCGGTGACCGCCAGGATGCCGATGCCCCAGGCCGGGCGGCGCGCGAGGGCGCGGAGCAGGCCGAGGCCGCCGCCCTTGGAGACGGTGGCGGCGGCCTTGCGCTGGAAGGCGGTGCCCACCGCGTTGCTCAGGGCGCCGAGCACGGCGAAGAGCACGGCCAGCGGCATCATGGGTCCACCATGCCCCGCCGCCGCGCCCCACGCCCCGGGGTGCTACTGCTTCAGTGCCTCCCGCATCCGCCGGATGCGCAGGGCGAGCTGGATCTCCAGGGCGCGGTCGGCCTGCTGCCAGGTGGGGCCGAGCATCTCCGTGATCCGCTCCAGCCGGCGTTCGACGGTGTTGCGGTGGACGTGCAGCATCCGGGCCGCGTAGGTGGGTGAGCCGCCCATGGCGTAGTACGCCTCCAGGGTCGGGATCAGGCCCGTCCGGCGTTCGGAGTCGTAGTCGATGACGGGGCCGAGGACGGAGCGGACGAAGCCCTCGGTGTCGCGTTCGTCGGAGAGGAGCAGGCCGAGGAAGCCCATGTCACGGGCGGAGCCGGCGCTTCCGGTGGCGCCGAGGACACCCATGGCGTCCAGGCAGCGGCGGGCCTCCAGATAGATGTCCCGGACGGTGTCCAGCCCGCGGGTGGGTCCGGCGGCGGCGACGGTCACCTCACCGCCGGCCAGCGGGACCAGGTCCTCGTGGACGGTCTTGGCGGCCTGGCTGGCGTTCTCGCCGGGGAGGATGAGGACGGTGGTGTCCTCGAAGGTGGCGGAGAGTCCGCCGACCCGGCGGGAGTACTGGGCGGCCCAGAAACCCTGGACGTCCCGGTCGGCCTCGCGGGCGACCACGACGACATGGGGCAGGCTGAGGTTGATGCCGAGGTTGTGGGCGCGGTTGCCGAGGCGGCCGACCGCGCGGCCGTCGCTGCTGATGAGGTCGGTGAGGAGTTCGTTGCGCTGGGCGGTGAGGACGGTGGCCTTGGCGTCGAACACCATCAGCATCACCCCGGCGGCCTGGGCCATCAGGGAGAGCTGGCGGCGGCGGAAACCGTCGAGGGGCCGCTCGGGGTGCAGGACGAGGGTGCCGAGGGGTTCGTCGCCCGCGAACAGGGGGACGGCCCAGCCGCCCTCGTCCAGCAGCCGGGTCTCGCGGGAGGTCCAGGCCTCGGTGATGGCGGCGCTGTCGTCGTACGCCTCGGGCATCTCGCCCGCGCGGGCGACGACCCGGCCGTCATGGGTGTAGATGCGCAGGGCCCCGGCGAGGTCTCCGGCGATCTCGGTGGTGAAGGCGGTGAGGTCCATGCCGCTGAGCAGCCGGCCCATCATCCGGTCCTGCATGGTGGTGAGGTCGGTCAGTTCGCGCATGGCGCGTTCGGCGCGGGCGGTGAACTGCTCGGTGACGGCGAAGTCGGCGACGATCCGCTCGTGTTCACGCAGCCGGTCGTACATGGCCATGGCGAGTTCACCGAGCGAGTTGGCGAGGGAGACCTCGTCGACGGTGAGGTGGCGGGTGGTGCGGTGGGCGGCGTAGAGCACCCCGACGATGCGGTGTTTGCGGCTGAGGGGCACCGCGAGCATGGTGGTGACGGCCTCCTGGCGCAGAAACGCGTCGGTGGTCTCGTCGGGGTTGAAGGCGGGGTCGGCGAGGCTGTCGAGGGTCCAGACGGGGGCGCAGTCGGGCAGGGCGCTGGAGGCGAGCCGGGCCGCGGCGGGCAGCCGGAGCCCGACGAGCGCGCTGGAGATGTTTCCGTCGACGCTGCGGACGGCGGCGGAGGTGCCGCCCTCGTCGAAGAGGGCGACGAAGGCCAGGTCGACCATGAGCAGTTGCCGGGTGCGCGCGGTGAGCACGTCCAGGAGGGCGCCGAGGTCGTCGGCGAGCATCAGATCGCGGGCGGACTCGGCGAGGGTCTTCAGACCGAGTTCGCGCCGCTCGGCCTGCCGGAACCGGGCGTGCACCCGGGCCGCGAGGCGCTCGGCGCCTCTGAGTCTGCGTAACCGCTCCGTGCCCGCGCCCGCCGACTGCGCGGCGGAGACCAGTCCCTCCACCGCTTCCTCCGGTGCCGCGTCCGCCAGCAGTTCGAGTACGGCCAGTGCGTCCGCGTTCGAGTCGTCCGTCATCGCCGCCATGAAGAGCTCCGTCCCCCGTGGTCCCGGCCCGCTCTTGTCCCAGGAGTGCGCGGTGACCACCCACCTGGGTCACCACCCGCGGGAGCCAGGTCCCACCCGCCAGGAGCCCTCATGGTTCTTCACCACGGCACATATCCATACGATCTTGCTTGAACTTTACATGATTTTTGGACATGCGGCAGACGGACAGTACCCGGGAAACGGAGAAAGAAATCGCGTCAGCTCCTCCTTGTTTCGGATAGCAACCGGTCGGTTGTCAGGGACAGTTGACGTTCCATCAGACTGTGGAGCACGGGGTGGGCGGAGGCATCGCCCGCCAGCACGCCGCCGAGCAGGGTGCGGGCGTCGGCCGCCGGGACCCGCCGGGCGCCGGTGCGGCGGGAGTGGTCGGATCGAGCCAGGGACACGGCCCCCTCGGTGGCGGGCCGGAGGTCACCGAAACTGGCCAGCTCCCCATCGAGCGGCCCCAGCCGGGTGGACGGGTCCGGTGCGGCGGCGCAGTCGCCGACGGCCCGAAAGCGTGGGTCGGCGGTGCGGGTCGGCGGTGCGGCGGTGGGCGTCTGCGAGGAAGCGGCTGCGCGGGCCTGCGGCCAGGGCGGAGAGGGCGACCGATTCGGGGGCGAGTTCCGTGCCGTCGTCGAGAACGCCGTCGTCGGTCTGGAGGGGCATCAGGCGCGGGGCGAGTTCCACCGGGTGCGGGCGCGTCCCGAGGGCGCGCAGGGCTCCGGCGGCCTCCAGGCCGGGCAGTCCGCCGCCCAACACGACGCCGGGCCGCCCGGGAACGGCGGCGGCCCGGATCGCGTCGAGGTCGCGCAGGGTGCGGTAAGTGGGGCAGGGGGTGCGGCCCGTCGGACCGGCAGGGCGTGGTCGTGGAGCCGGGCGAGGGCGGCCACCGTGTGCGCCGGGCCGAGGAGCGGAGCCGGTCCCGGGTGGTGAGCAGGGCGGGGGTGCCGTCGGGGCCTTGCAGGGCGGCGTACTGGAGGGCGTAGTAGGGGCAGTGGGTGGGCGTGCGGTCAGACACGGGTGGTCTGCCGGGGGGCGGGGGCCGTCCGGTCCGCCGGGCGGGGTGGGCGCCTGAGGTAGACGGCCCAGGTGAGGAGCATGCACAGGGCGTAGTAGCCGAGGAAGGACCACAGGGCGGGGGCGAGGGAGCCGCCGGCCGCGCGGAAGGCGAGGTTGATGGCGACCCCGCCGAGCGCGCCGACCGCACCGGCGATGGCGATGACCGCGCCGGAGAGCCGCCGCGCCCTGGCCAGCGCACGGGCGGCGTCCTGACCGTCGGTCACCTCGCGCTCGGCGCGCAGCGCGAACACGGCCGGGATCATCGTGTACGTCGATCCGTTGCCGAGGCCGCTGAGCACGAACAGGGCGGTGAAGGCGGCGACGAACCCGGCGAAGGACCCGCCGCCCGCCGACGCGGCGAGCAGCCCGCCGGTACCGGCGGCCATCGCGAGGAAGGTCCACAGGGTGACCCGGGCGCCGCCGAACCGGTCGGCGAGCCGGCCGCCGACGGGACGGGCGAAGGAGCCGAGGAGCGGTCCGAGGAAGGTGAAGGTGGCCGCTTCGAGGGGGGTGGCCCCGAACTGGTGCTGGAGGACCAGGCCGAAGGCGAAGCCGTAGCCGATGAAGGAGCCGAAGGTGCCGATGTAGAGCAGGGCGATCCACCAGGTGTCGGGGCTGGTGAGGGCCTCGCGCTGGGCGCCGGGGGCGCCGCGTACGGCGTCGACGTTGTCCATCTTCCAGGCGGCCAGGACTCCGGCCAGCGCGATGAGCGGCAGATAGACGGCGATGACATAACTGGGGTGGGTGTCGCCCGCGGTGGCGATGACCAGCAGGCCGACGAGCTGGATCACGGCGACGCCGAGGTTGCCGCCGCCCGCGTTGAGGCCGAGGGCCCAGCCCTGCCGCCGCCGGGGGAAGAAGGTGGTGATGTTGGTCATGGAGGAGGCGAAGTTCCCGCCGCCGGTCCCGGCGGTGGCACCGGCGAGCAGGAACAGCCACAGGGGGGCGCCGGGGTGGTGGACGGCGTAGAGGGCGAGGGTGGTGGGGACGAGCAGGACCAGGGAGGCGAAGACGGTCCAGTCGCGTCCGCCGAAGCGGGTCACGGCGTGGCTGTAGGGCAGCCGGAGCGCCGCGCCGACCAGGGTCGGCACGGCGATCAGGAGGAACTTCTCCCCGGCGGTGAAGGTGAATCCGTTCTCGGGGGTGAGGAAGAGGACCAGCACGGACCACAGGGACCAGATGGAGAAGCCGATGTGCTCGGAGAGGACGGACAGGGTGAGATTGCGGCGGGCGATCCGGGCGTTGCCGCGTTCCCATGCCTGGGTGTCCTCGGGGTCCCAGTCCTCGATCCAGTGGGACGGGCGGCGGCGGCTCATGTCGCCGCCGCCCGAGGGTGGCGGGTGGTCATGCGGGGGTGCCTTCGCCGGGGCCGTGCGCGGGGGCCCCGGGGCTGTCCCGCGTACCGGCGTCGGCGCTGTTCCGCGTACCGGCCTCGGTGGCCGTGTCGGTGGCCGTGTCGGTCGTCGTTTCGGTGGCGGGGCCCGCGGCGAGGCGGCGGGCCAGTTCCAGGCGCTTGATCTTGGTGGTGGCGGTCTGCGGCAGATCCTCAAGGCGCCACTGCACGGGCTCGGCCATCGGCGGCAGCCCGGCGACGGCGGACTGCCAGCCGACCCGGTCGAGCGGCTTGTCGTCCCGGGTGCACACCACCGGCACGGGGCGGCCGTCGGCGCCGGGGATGATGATGACCTCGACCAGGTCCTCGACCCGGGCGAACAGCCGATCCTCGATCTCCAGGGTGGATTCCACGCCGGGTATCTCGTCCACCTCGCGGTCCAGCAGATGCAGACAGCCCCACTTGGTGCGGTAGCCGATGTCACCCATCCGCCACCAGCCGTCATTGACCTGCTGCTGCCAGCGCGGGTGCTCACCGAGATAGGTGACGATCCGTCCGTCGCTGCGCACCTCGATGTAGCCGGGTGAGGACTTGGTGGGCGGCTTGCCGTCGCGGCTGACCACCCGGACGTCGGTCATCCCGTAGAAGGGCGAGCCGACGCAGCGGCCGTCGGCGTCGGCGCCGCGCTTGACGGAGTAGGTGCGCCCGGCGATCGGGCCGACCTCGCTCTGCCCGTACATCTGGCAGAAGAAGCGGGACCTGCGGCGGGAGGCGCCGAGCATCTTGTGGACGGTGCGCGGGTGGATGGCGTCGAAGGTGGAGCTGAAGCACTTGACGTGGGCGAGCGGGCCGCGCGGGTCGCCGGCCAGTACCTCCCAGCGCAGGAAGGTGTTGGGGTGGGCCTCGATCAGTCCGGGCGGCACCTGCGAGAACAGCTCGGCGACGGACTCGGGTTCGTCGTCCTTGAGGATGATCAGGGGGTGGCCCTGGAGGATCGCGATGGGCATCGCGGTGAACATCCGGGAGTGCACGAAGGAGACATGCACGGCGACGGGTTCGGCGCGGCCGATGGCGCGGGCGACGGTGGCCTGGGGGCGGTAGCGGGCCTGGAAGGTGTGGCCGGTGTGCACCGCGAGTTTGGGGGTTCCGGTGGTGCCAGAGGTGTGGGTGATCAGGGTGGGGTGGTCGGGGGCCATGGTGACCGCCTCGACCCGCTTGACCCCGGCGTAGCTGGCCAGCGGGGTGGCCCGGGGGTGGTCGCCGGAGGCCAGCAGGACCTGCTCGCTGAGCGCGAACACCTCCTCGGGGAGTTCGCCGTCGAGCTTGGCCTGATCGGTGATCAGATGCGGCCGGTCGACCCGGCGCAGCAGTTCGGCGACGGTGGCGCCGTCCAGCTTGGCCGACAGCAGCACGGGCACGGCGCCGATGCGCACCACCGAGCAGGCGAGCAGGGTGATGTCGAAGCCGTCGCTCTTGTGGACGACGACCCGTTCGCCGGGGCGGACCCGTGCCGCCCACAGCCGGGAGGCGAAGTCGTCCACCAGGGACGCCACCTCGGACAGGGTGGAGCGGCGGGCGAAGTCCGGGGCGATGTCGAGATCGTGGTCGAGGACCACCAGACTCGCCGGGTTCTTCGCCGCCGCCCGCTCGAACAGCGTGCCCAGCCGTATTCCCTTGTTGCCTATGCGCTGCAGAAGCATGTGCCCACCTTTTCGCGCCGCTGACCGAGGACCGGACTCAGTGCTTTTCGATGACGTCCTTGATGCGCTTGAGCGTCACATCGAGGTCGGATTCCAGTTTGGCGGTCCATTCCTTGATGAATTTCACCCGCTCGGCCTCGTCGAGGTCCGCGACAATCTTGCGGATTCCGGCGGTCGCCTTGCCCATACGGAAGTGGTGGACGAGCCGGCTGCCGCCGCCGTCGGCCGCCATGTCGAAGCCCCAGACCGACTCCTGCTCCTCCTGGGCGTGCGAGAGCATCATCCAGCGGAAGGTGCTGCCGGGCCGGGCCGCGACCACCCTGGCCTCGGTGTGCCAGGTGCCGCGGATGAGGGGCGCCCAGGCCACGACCTCCTCGCTGCGCAGATTCTCGCCGCGGAACACGGCGCCGACGGTGGCGGGTTCGCCGGAGATCCATTCACCGCCGAGGCATTCCGGGCTCCATTCGGAGCTGCGGGTCAGATCGCTCACCACCGCGTAGACCTCCTGCGGGGTGGCGTCGACATGAATTCCGGCACCGAGTTCGAAAAGCGGAGAGTTGTCGACGATCGACCCACTCGATTCATGTGATTCGCTCATGGCGAAAATCCTGCTGTGCGCCGGGGGCCGGGTCAAGGAATGGCCTCAGGGTCCGTCAGGTCCCTTGGGGCGCTTTGATTTCCGGCGTGGCGTGCAGGACGATCTTTCCGCGCACCTGGCCGGATTCGAGCAGCCGGTGTGCCTCGGCGGCCCGGTCGAGGGGCATCGGGACGATCGCGGGCGGGCGCAGGGAGCCGTCGGCGAGGAGCCGGTTCAGTCCGGCGGCGGTGTCGGCGAGTTCGGTGACGGTGGCCTGGGAGATGGCGAAGCCGGTGACCGTGCGGTCGTTGAGGTAGAGCGCCCCGGCGGGCAGGACGGGCCGGGTGCCCATCCCGGCGAGGACCACGATCCGGCCGCGCCGGGCGAGCAGGTCCAGCGCGGTCTCCAGATCGTTGGCGCCGGAGGTGTCGAGGAACAGGTCGGCGCCGCCCGGACAGGCGTCCCGCAGCCGGGCGGTGACATCGGGGGCGCGGTAGTCGATGACCCGTTCGGCGCCGAGGGCCCGGCAGCGCTCGGTGTCCCGGGCGCTCGCGGTGACCACGACCCGGGCTCCGGCCCGCGCGGCCATCAGGGTGAGGGCGCTGCCGACGTTGCCGCCGCCGCCCAGCACGATCACGCTCTCCCCGGCGCGCACCCGGCCATGGGTGAACAGCGCGAGATGGGCGGTGGCCGCCGGGTGGGCCACCGCGACGGCGGCGGCGGGGTCGACGCCGGGCGGGAGATGGTAGAGCCGGTCGGCCGGTACGACGACCTGCTCGGCCGCGGCTCCCGAACGCCCGGCGTGGCCCATGCTGTTGCACCAGACGCGGTCCCCGACCCGGAAGCCGACGGCTCCCGGCGAGGTCTCGGCGACGGTACCGGCCAGATCGCGGCCGATGACGAAGGGCAGCGGCACGGGGGTGCGCCAGGCGCCGGAGCGGACGAAGGTGTCGACATGGTTGACGGCGGCGACCTCGACCTCGACCAGGACATCGGTCGGGCCGGGCCGCGGTGCGGGCAGTTCGCCCCAGCGGATCGTGTCGGGGGAACCGAACTCTTCGATGTACGCAGCGAACATGGCCTCGGATTCTGGCAAGCGGATGGGGGGCGCGTCTGCCACCGGCGGGGTGATGTGTCAGGTCCGGACGGGTGGGACGAGGGACCGCCGTGGGGCTACCCTGCGGTCATGGACATGATCTTCTCGGACATCGTGCCCGCCGATCCCCGGATGGAGTCCGACGTCGCTCCCCTCGTCCGGGTGCTGCGCCCCGGGCTGAGCGCGGTGGCGTTCCGGGAGTTCATGGCCGAGGCCCAGGGACAGGGGCTGGTGGTCACCGCCGTGCACGGTCCGGACGGCGGCTGTCTGGGGGTCGCCACCCATCGGGTGCTGGCGACCAGCCGGGGCCGGGTGCTGTTCGTGGACGACCTGGTGACCGCCCCGGAGGCGCGCGGGCGGGGTGTCGGCGGGCGGCTGCCGGCGGAGTTGGAGCGGCGCGGCACCGCCGCCCGCTGCGAGCGGGTCGAGCTGGATTCGGGGGTCACCAACCATGGCGCCCACCGCTTCTACCACGCCGGCGGCCTCGCCATCACGGCCCTGCACTTCTCCCGCCCCCTGCCCTCCCCGGTCCCGGCCCCGAGAAGCCCACGCCGGGCGTGAGCCATCGCCGGGCGGGGCGGCCGGCTGTGTCGTGGGGGGAAGTCCGGCGTCAGGCGGGCGCAGCTGGTGTGGTGGGGACACGTCCGGCGTCGGACGGGCCCACCCGGTGCCGTCGGGACAAGTCCGGCGTCGGACGGGCCCACCCGGTGCCGTGGCGACGAATCCGCCGCCGGACGGGCGCACCCGGTGCCGCAGGGACGAACCCACCACCGGAAACACCCACCCGCGCCGCGGGGACGAACGCACCCCTGAAGCACCAGCCCGGCCGCGGGGACAAACCCACGACCGGACGGACCAGCCCGCGCCACGAGGACGAACCCACCCCGGACGAACTAGCCCACGCCGCCGGGACGAGCCCACCGCCGCCCGCACCCACCCACACCGCCCGGCCAAACCCACCCGCGCCGTGCGGCAAATCCCCCGCCGGACGCGCGTAGCCACCGCCCGTCACCCGCTCAGCATGGCCACCGCGTACGCCGCCGAGGCCATCGTGATGTGGCGGTGCCAGCCGTTGTAGGAGCGGCCGGTGTAGTCGCGCACCCCCACCCGGTCGGCCACGGAGGTGACCGCGTGGTCGACCCGGCCGCGCAGCCCGGTCAGCCAGGCCAGCTCATAGGGCGCGGCGCGCAGCAGATTGGTGAGCCACAGCTCGCCGGGCCAGGGTCCGCCGCGCGGTCCGGTGCCGAGCAGCAGCAGATCCTGGTGGCGGGCGAGCCGGCCGGGCAGCCGTACCTTCGCCGCGGCGGCGACCCCGGGAGTTCCGGCGCTGCCCGGAGTACGGTCCGGCAGATGTACCGCACGGCGCGGATGGTGCAGCTGATTCATGAGATGACGCGCCGGAAGAATTCCTCGGTCATATGCCTGGTCGATGAGTTTGAAGGTGCTTCCGATCTTCATCAGCGCGGGTATCCGCGTGGCGCGGAAAGCGGCCCGGACGGAAGCGGCGTCGCCGTCCAGGGATTCCATCACCACTGGCCGGGACGGGAGTCCCCAGTCATGCACGACCTCTCGAAACGCGCGCACCATGCATTCCCCGAGAGTTTCCGGCACAGTTCCTTCCGGAACCAGGGCGCGATGGCGGCGGTTCTTGTCGGCCTGCCAGGAGGCGGGCAGATGTAACTGCCAATTCACCGGATAGCAGTATTCCTCCGCGACCGCCCACACCCCGACCGCCTGCTGGGCATTGAGCACTTGGCCCAGCGCGGGAAAGAACTGGCGGTCCACTCCCACCGAGTACTCGCCGGCCTTCGGTATGACCATCGGCTGCACCACCCACGCCTGGGGCGGCGCCACCCTGGTCATATGCCGGGCGAGTGCCCGGCGGAGCGGGGTCCACTCCCAGGTGGAGTCGGAGATGAAGTGATGCAGGCTCTGCTCGGTGGTGGCGCCTCCGACATATGCCGCCACATTCCGGATCGATTTACGGCCCTGAGCCCCCAGCAAGCCCCGCAGATAGGTTGACGCTTTGTGACGCTGGTCACTTCTGGCCAGTGAGGCGAAGAGGGCCGAGCCGAACTCGTCCAGTACCGCGTCCAGCGATGCGAAGGAGCCGTCCCGAACGTCGCCGACGTCCGGCAGGATCCCCGCGTGCGCCACGGTCACATTGCCCATCAGGCTCTCATTTCGTCAGCGCTCCATTAATTGCCTATTCCACGATGCAGCGGGGCCGTTCCTGTGCCCAGGTGCACCGAGCACAGTGTTGACGAGCCGGGGGGTGGCACAGAGGACATGCCTGCTGCTGGGGAAAGCGACCCACGCCGGAGGACGGTCGGGACACCGAACGAAAGTGGAGTACCACTTTCCGCCTGATGTGAAGGAAGCGTCAATTAGACGTCAGCACATTCGCGGGAAATGGATGGTTACGCCTGCGACGGGAAGGCGTGGCCAAGGGGGTGCGCCCTCGGGGGGGCGCCCTCGGAGGGGTGCGCTCTCGGGGTGGGCGGCTCGGGATCCGCGCGAGCCACCCGAGATCCCCTCAGGGGACCCGGGTCCCCGCAGGGTGCCCCGGGATCCGCGCAGGGCACCCCGGCAGCCGCGCGGAGCGCCCGGCACACACGCGCGCGCCCGCGCGCCGACGACCCGAAGGGGGCCGACGGCCCCAGGTCACCGGCGCGCGGGCGCGCACCTCAAGCACCACCCCTCAGCCCCAGCCCGACCCACCCCGAGCCCGGCACCACCCCTCAGCCCCAGCCCGGCCACCCCCGCCCGGCCCTACCCCTCACCCCCACCCCGATCAACCCCGCGACGCACCGGCCCGCGACGCACCGGCCCGCGCCGCGCCTCCGGCGCGCTCCGGGGTGTCCAGGAACGCGCACAGCTCCCCCGCGTCCCGTTCGCTCAGCCGCAGCCCGAAGACGGAGCGCAGGGCCTCGACGGTCCCGGCGGGCGACAGTTCTACCGTCTCGGTGCGCCCGCCGGGGCGGTCGGTGGTCAGCACCGTGTCCCGGAGCCGGTGACGGGCCGTCTCACCGCCGCGCTGGGCGACGAGACGGCCGACGAACGGCGACCCCGGCCGGGTGGAGCTGACATGGTGCGCGGCGAGGAAGTCCACCGCGTACTGCGGTTCGGGCCGGAAGGCGTACAGGTCGAACCAGCCGTCATCGGAGGCCATCCGGAGCACCCAGTGGCCGTCGTCGCGGCCGAGCCGCCAGCGCCAGCCGGCGATGTCCTGGGTGGCGCCCTCGCGCAGCGGGAGGGGTTCGATCAGCCCCGCGTAGCCGTAGCCGGGGTCGGCGAGCCAGACCGTGCCCGGCTCGTCGCGCGCCCGGACCAGCAGGGAGGTGTGGGAGCGGAAGCGGCGTCGGCCGCTGCCCTCCCGGATGCGGGAGAGCAGCCGGGTGACGGCGAACCCGAACCGGTCCAGGGCGGCGGCGAACAGCAGATTGGTCTCGTAGCAGTAGCCGCCGCGGCCCGCGCCGACCAGCTTGCGGGCCACGTCGTCCAGGGCCAGCGAGACCGGGCGGCCGAGCGCGATGTCCACGTTCTCGAAGGTGAAGGTGGACATATGGGCGCGGTGCAGCAGCCGCAGCGCCTCGGTGGTCGGGGCGACGGGCCCGTGGTAGCCGCAGCGCGCGAGATACGCGCCGAGGTCGAGGCGGTCGCTCTCCCACTCCGGGGACCGGTCCACGCCCTCGGGCGGTCCGGTCGGGTACGGCGGGTCCGCGGCGGCGGGTTCGGCGTGGCCCATGTCGTCGTCCTCCTCGGGTGGATGCGGGTCGGCTGCGGGGGAACTGCGCGGGGACCGCAGGGTCCGGGGGGGTACGGGCTACAGCTCCACCCGTACCGCCGCGAGGCTACGGGCTACAGCTCCACGCGTACGTCGTACAGCCGTACCCAGGCGTCGAACTCGACGAGTCGCTCCATGACCGCGCGGGTGCCCCACAGCCCGCCGAGCCCGGCGTAGCTGTCCAGGGGCAGGTCCAGCAGGTGCTGGAGGCCCTCGGCGGGGACCAGGGCGAGGACCGGGGAGCCGGGGCGCAGCAGGGCGGCGACCTTGGCGCGCAGGGCGCTGACGTACTCGATGTCCTGGGTGGACGGGTAGGGGCTCTTCTTGCGCTCCAGGACGGAGTCCGGCAGGACATCCGCGGCGGCGGCGCGCAGCAGGCTCTTCTCCCGGCCGTCGAAGGTCTTCATCGCCCAGGGCACATTGAAGACGTACTCCACCAGGCGGTGGTCGGTGAAGGGGACCCGGACCTCCAGGCCGGCGGCCATGCTGATGCGGTCCTTGCGGTCGAGCAGGAAGTTCTCCCAGCGGCTGATGTTGAGATATGTCAGCTCGCGCATCCGGCGTTCGTCCGCCGCCTCGCCGGGCAGCCGGGGCACTTCGGCGAGGGCCTCGGCGTAGCGTTCCTTGACGTACTCCGTGAGGCCCAGCCGGTCCCACAGGCCGATGTCGTGCATGGTCCGCAGGCCGCCGAGGCGGCGCCAGGCGTCGTGCCAGGGGAAGGTGTCGCCGTTCACGGCCTCCTGGTCGAAGAACCAGTTGTAGCCGCCGAAGAGTTCGTCGGCGGTCTCGCCGGAGAGGGCGACGGTGACGCGCTCCTTGAGGGCGGTGCACAGATGGAGCAGGGAGTGCTCCATGTCGCCGGTGGAGATCGGCAGGTCCTGGCTGCGCAGTACCCGGGTGCGGATGTCCTCGTCCAGGACATCGGCGTTCTCCAGCTCCACCACGATGTGCTCGGCGCCGCAGCGTTCGGCGACCTCGACGGCGTAGGGGGTGTCGGGGTCCATCCAGATGCCGTTGCCGGCGAAGTCGCGGTTCTTGAAGTCGATGGAGAACGCGGCAAGGGGTTCGGTGCGGCCCTGTTCGCGCAGGGTCCTGGCGGCGAAGGCGGTGATGACGCTGGAGTCCAGGCCGCCGGAGAGCAGGGTGCCGACCCGGACGTCGGCGATCAACTGGCGGCGGACGATGTCCAGCAGCAGTTCCCGGACGCGGGCGACGGTGGTGTCCAGGTCGTCGGGGTGCGGCCGGGCCTCCAGCTCCCAGTAGGTGCGGACCCGGTGCCCGGTGCGGCCGAAGCGGACGACGGTGCCGGGGACGACCTCACGCATCCCACGGAAGACGGCGTGGCCCGGGGTGTTGATGATGGCGAAGATCTCGGCGAGGCCCTCGCGGTCCACGACCGCCTCCACCTCGGGGTGGGCGAGGATCGCCTTGGCCTCGGAGCCGAAGAGCACGCCGCCACCGGACAGCGGGTGGTAGAAGAGCGGCTTCACGCCCATCCGGTCGCGGACCAGGAGGAGTTCCTCGGTGCGCGGGTCCCACAGGGCGAGCGCGTACATGCCGTTGAGGCGTTCGGCGAAGTGCTCGCCCCACTCCAGATAGGCGTGCAGCACCACCTCGGTGTCGCTGGTGGTGCGGAACTCATGGCCGAGGGCGGTGAGTTCGTCCTTCAGCTCCAGGTAGTTGTAGACCTCCCCGGTGTAGGAGAGGACCGGCAGGCCGTCGCCGGGGGCGGTGACGTGCATCGGCTGGCGTCCGCCCGCGAGGTCGATGATCGACAGCCGGACATGGCCGAGGACCGCGTGGGGGGCGGCCCACAGTCCCTCGCCGTCCGGGCCGCGGCAGGCCATGGTGGCGGTCATGGCCGCCACCACGGAGTCGTGCTGGGTCAGATCACGGTCGTAGCCGACCCATCCGGCAAGTCCGCACATGGCTGTCCCACATCCTTTGGGGGTTCGTAGGGGTGCTTCGGGGTGGTCAGGGGCAGGGCGGCGGGTGGCCGATCCGGTCCCAGAAGCGCAGCTGGCGTTCCTTGGCGGGTTCGCCGAGGACGGCGATGTCCGCACCGCCGAGGGTCAGGGTGGCGCGTCCGGCGGGGGTGAAGGGCCGCCAGTCGGGGGTGCCGGGGCTGTGCGGGCGCTCGCCGCGGGCGAACGAGGCGACGAGGTCGACGAGGGTGCCGGAGATCCGCCGCTCCAGGGGTCCGTCACCGTAGTGGGGGGCGTTGACGGCCAGCCGGTGCGAGCCGAAGAGGAACTTGGAGGTGGCCTCGTGCGGGGTGCCCCGGTGGGGCGGGCGCACCGGGTGGGCGAACTCGGCGAGATACAGCGGGGACCGGCCGTGCCGGGCGTGCCGTTCGCTCTGGCGCAGGATCTGGTGGCGGAAGAGGCCGTCGCCCCAGATCTCGGTCCACAGCGCGACCGGGTCCTCGGGCAGCCCGTCGGCGACGGCGGCCTCCCGGTAGTGGGCGAGACAGCCCTCCACCAGCGCGTCGGTGACGGTGGCGCGGGTCTTGCGCAGCACCATGGCGACGGCCTCGCGCAGCCCGGCCTCGTCCTCGGGCAGCGGCCCGGGGTAGGGGTAGCCGGGTCCGGTGGTGAAGAAGCTGCCCTCGGTACGGGTGTACAGCACGAGCAGGGGGATGCGGGGGGTCGGCAGTTCATGGTCGTGGCCGCGCATCCAGTGGCCGTCGGGGACGGGCCCCCGGTACTCGCGCCAGCCGGTGAAGGGCCGGTCGGCGGGGTCACCGGCGAACAGTTCCTCCCAGGCGTCCTTGAGGTCGGCGCCGGGCACGCCCCGCAGATCCTCGACCGCGCGGCCGAAGCGGCGGGCCAGCGTGGCGTAGACGGCCCGGGACTCGGCGGGGGTGGTGGTGCTCGCCGGGTTCCAGACGTGCGCGGCGCTGATCGGGACGGCCCGGCGGATCACCGGGGCGAGTTCGGGCAGCAGCGCGAGCTGCCAGGTGCTGGAGCCGCCGGCGGAGGTGCCGGACAGGGTGATGTTCCCGGGGTCGCCGCCGAAGGCCGCGGCGTTGGCCTGGACCCAGCGCAGCAGGGCGGCCTGGTCCTGGAGGCCCCAGTTGCCGAAGGAGCCGGTGCGCGGGTCGGTCAGCGCCTCGTGCAGCCCCCAGCCGAGCAGCCCCAGCCGGTAGTTGAAGGTGACGACGACCAGATCGCCGCGGGCCGCGGGGTGGGCGCCGTCGTAGTCGGGCTCGCTGCCCGCGCCGAGCATCCAGCCGCCGCCGTGGATGTAGACCAGCACGGGGCGGCGGCCCCGGACATCGGGCGTCCAGATGTTGGCGTACAGGCAGTCCTCGGAGGAGCCGGGGAGGTAGTCGGACTGGAGGGAGGGGGCGCCGAAGCGGGTGGCGTCGCGGATGCCGGTCCATGGCTGGGGCGGGACGGGTGAGGCGAAGCGGAGCGGGCCGACGGGGGGTGCCGCGTAGGGGACGCCGCGGAAGACGGTGACCTCGTCGAGCCGTTCCCCGGCGATCCGGCCCTCCGAGGTGCGGACCACCACGGTGTCGCGTCCGCTGCCCGGCGGGGCGGGCGGCCGGGCGCTGCCGGGCGGCAGATCGAGGGAGTGGGGCACGGCTGACTCCTTCGGGAAGTGTCGGGCGGCGGGGGCCGCGGGCGGGTCCTTGTCCCGGTCCTTGTCCGGCACGGTCCTTGTCTGTCCTGGTCCATCTCGTCCCGGGCCATCTCGTCCCGGTCCATCTCGTCCCGGGCCAAGTCGTCCCGGGCCACGGCGGTCACGGTCCTCGTCCCGCACAGGCCCCCGCGCGGCCCCCTCCGCGGATCCCTCGCAAGGGCCCCGGGCCGTCGGGACCGGACCCATGGTGGGGGCGGGCCGGTCCCCCGCCCAACTCCCGGCGGGAAGTCCATCAGGTCGGGCGGACCTGACCTGATGGAGTGCCCCGTACCTGACGTACTGCGCGGTACGGCGTTGGCAGCCGCCGTGGCGCCCCTCCACGATCGGCAGCCAGTGACGGCTGTCCGCCCAGGCCCGCCGTCCCCGGTCCGTGCCCCGCCCGAACGGACCGCCCGCCCCGGCACGGCACGGCACATCCGGCACGGCACGCCCCGGCACCGCCGCGGGACGCCGGCGCGTCCGCCTCCGTCGTCGCGGGGCCGCCCCGGCCGTCACCCGGCCCGCCGGACCGCCCGGCCCACCGGTACCGCACACCGATGTCTGGACCGACGTCATGATCCGGTCATGGCCCGGTCATGACCCCCGTCGTGGAGGACTGCATGGACACTGTCGTACGCGAGGTCCGCAGCAAACCGGCCCTTCAGCAGCCCGGCTGGCCGGACGCCGGCCGGGTCGCCGCGGTGAGCGCGGATCTCGCCGCCCGCGCCCCGCTGGTCTCCCCCGCCGAGATCCGCGCCCTGCGCGGGCTGCTCGCCCAGGTGGCGCGCGGCGACGCCCGGGTGGTGCAGGCCGGTGACTGCGCCGAGGACCCGATGGAGTCGACCGCCAGCTATGTGGCCCGCAAGGCGGGGGTGCTGGATCTGCTCGCCGGGGCGATGAAGATGGTCGCCCACCGGCCCGTGGTCCGGATCGGACGGATCGCGGGCCAGTTCGCCAAGCCCCGTTCCCGGCCCTTCGAGGTGGTGGGCGGCACGGAACTGCCGGTCTTCCGCGGGCACATGGTCAACAGTGCCGAGCCCTCCCCCGACGGCCGGATCCCCGACCCCGCCCGGCTGCTGGTCTGCTACGAGGCCGCCGCCGACATCGTGGGTCATCTGCGGGCGCTGCGCGGCGGCGGACCGGGCGGCGCGGTCGTCGAGCAGCCGGTGTGGACCAGCCATGAGGCACTGCTCCTCGACTACGAACTGCCGCTGCTGCGGCGGGCGGACGGACGGCTGTGGCTGACCTCGGCGCATCTGCCGTGGATCGGTGAGCGAACCCGTGATCTGGACGGCGCGCACATCGAGCTGTTCACCCGGATCGCCAACCCGGTGGCCTGCAAGGTCGGTCCGTCGATGACGGTGACCGAGATCGTGGAGCTGTGCGCGCGGCTGGACCCGGACCGGGAGCCGGGGCGGCTGACCCTGATCGCGCGGATGGGCGCCGACGCGGTGACCGAGGTGCTGCCCCGGCTGGTGGCGGCGGTGGCGGCGGCCGGGCATCCGGTGATCTGGCTGTCGGATCCGATGCACGGCAACACCGTCAGCACCCCGGACGGCCTCAAGACCCGCTATGTGGAGGCGATCGAGCGGGAGGTGCGCGGCTTTCTGCGGGCCGTCCGCCGGGCCGGGGGTGTCGCGGGCGGCGTCCATCTGGAGACCACCCCGGACCACGTCACGGAGTGCGTGCGCAACGCCACGCACGCCGGGCTGGTGGGCCAGAAGTACCTGAGCCACTGCGACCCGCGGCTGACCGCGTCCCAGGCCATCTCCGTCATCGCCTCCTGGGACGAGTGAGCCCCGGGCACCACCCCGCGCCTACCGACGGCAACTCCCGACGGCAGATTCGAAAAGGGGCATCGCCGACGGCATCTCCCATGGCACGTCCGACAGCACTTCCGACGGCACGTCCAACGGCACTTCCGACGGCACGTCCAACGGCACTTCCGACGAAGAAAGGGCCCAGCACATGCACACATCCATCGCACTGGTCACCGGAGCGGGCGGCGGGATCGGCGCCGAGGTGACCCGGCTGCTGGCCGAACGGGGCACCCCGGTCGCCGCCGTCGACCACGACGAGGAACGGCTCGCGGCGACCGTCGCCACGTGCACGGCGGCCGGGCTCCCGGTGCGCGGCTTCCCCGCCGATGTCACCGACAGCAAGTCGGTGGACGACCTGGTGGCCGCCGTCGAGAGCGGGTTCGGGCAGGTGGACCGGCTGGTCAACGCGGCCGGGGTGCTGCGTCTGGGGCCCGTCCTGGAGTTCGGGGACGAGGACTGGGCGGTCACCTTCGCCGTCAATGTCACCGGCGTCCTGCATCTGTGCCGGGCCGTCGTCGCCCGGATGATCCCGCGCGGACGCGGCGCGATCGTCACCGTCAGCTCCAACGCGGCCGGTACGCCCCGCGCCGAGATGGCCGCGTACGCGGCGTCGAAGGCGGCGGCCACCCAGTTCACCAAGTCGCTGGGGCTGGAGGTCGCCGGGTACGGCATCCGCTGCAATGTGGTCGCCCCGGGCTCCACCGACACCCCGATGCTGCGCTCGATGTGGGCGGACGAGGAGGCCGCGCGGCGCACCCTGGACGGCTCCCCCGGTATGTACCGGGTCGGTATCCCGCTGCGCCGGATCGGCCGCCCCTCGGACGTGGCGTACGCGGTGGCCTTCCTGCTCTCCGACGAGGCCGAGCAGATCACCCTGCACGACCTGACCGTGGACGGCGGCGCCTCCCTGGGCGCGTGACCCTCCGCCGCCCCCCGGCATCTCCCTGGGCGCGTGACCTCCCCTCCCCTCACCCCACCGCACCCCACCCCACCCCACCCCACCCCACCCCAGCGACCGTCCACCCCTCACCGACGTAAGGACGACGCCCCGTGACCGGCATCCCTCCCATCGAGCCCTATCCGCTGCCCGAACGCGGCGACCTTCCCCCCAACACCGCCCCCTGGTCCGTCGATCCGCGACGGGCCGTGCTGCTGGTGCACGACATGCAGCGCTACTTCCTGCGACCGCTGCCCGAGGGCATGCGCGAACAGGTCGTCGCCCACACCGAGTTGCTGCTCCGGTACGCCGCGCAGACCCGTATGCCCGTCGCCTACAGCGCGCAGCCGGGCGGCATGAGGCCCGAGGAGCGGGGGCTGCTGCACGCCTTCTGGGGTCCCGGCATGAAGGTGGACCCGGCCGACCGCGAGCTGCCCGCCCGGCTCGCGCCCCGCGACGGCGACTGGCGGATCACCAAGTGGCGCTACAGCGCGTTCGTCCGCTCCGACCTCGCCGAGCGGATGCGGATGCACGGCCGGGACCAATTGCTGCTGTGCGGGGTCTACGCGCATATCGGGCTGCTCGCCACGGCCGTCGACGCGTTCAGCAGGGACATCGAGCCGTTCCTGGTGGCCGACGCGATGGCCGACTTCTCCCAGCGGGAGCACCGGATGGCGGTGGAGTACGCCGCCGCGCGCTGTGCGGTGGTCCTCACCACCAAGGAGGTGGTGGACCGGTGAACGCCGATCCGCTGCGCCAGGTCCTGGGCGACGCCCCGCCGCCGTTCGCCCTGCTGCACCGCCCGCACACCACCGGCGCCGACGGACTCGATGTCCTCGTCGGCGACATCCGCACCGCCCGGCTGCTGGCCGAACTGCCGCTGGGCGGGTCCGGCACCCTCGCGCTGGTCCCGTACCGGCAGATCGCCGAGCGCGGTTTCGCCGGCCCGGCGCACGACGAGACCCCGCTGCTCGCCATGACCGTCACCGACCGGCGCCGCTACCCCGTCGCCGAGGTCCTCGACCGGCTCCCGGACACCCCGCTGATCCTGGCCGACGGCGGTTTCGATCTGGACGACGACCGGTACGCGGAGTTGGTGCGCCGGGTGGTCACCGAGGAGATCGGCACCGGCGAGGGCGCCAACTTCGTGCTCCGGCGCAGCTACCGGGCCCGGGTCGGCGACTGGGGCCCGGACCGGGCGCTCACCCTGTTCCGCCGGCTGCTGGAGCGCGAGTCCGGGGCCTACTGGACGTTCCTGGTGCACACCGGGGACCGCACCCTGGTCGGCGCCAGCCCCGAGCGGCACATCAGTGTGCGCGACGGGCTCGCGGTGATGAACCCGATCAGCGGGACGTACCGCTATCCGCCGACCGGGCCGACGGCGGCCGGGCTGATGGACTTCCTCAAGGATCCCAAGGAGACCGACGAGCTGTACATGGTGGTCGACGAGGAACTGAAGATGATGTCCCGGATCTGCCCCGAGGGCGGCCGGGTCGTGGGCCCGTTCCTGCGGGAGATGGCACGGCTCGCGCACACCGAGTACTTCATCGAGGGCCGCACCGCCCGCGACCCCCGGGACGTGCTGCGCGAGACGCTGTTCGCGCCGACCGTCACCGGCAGCCCGCTGGAGAACGCCTGCCGGGTCATCGCCCGCCACGAGCCGTCCGGGCGCGGCTACTACAGCGGACTGGTCGCCCTGCTCGACCGGGACGTGGCCGGGGGTCACGCCCTGGACTCCTCGATCCTCATCCGCACCGCTGACATCGATGCCGACGGCCATCTGGAGATCGCGGTGGGCGCGACGCTGGTGCGCCACTCCGACCCGTACGCCGAGGCGGCGGAGACCCGGGCCAAGGCGGCGGGTCTGATCGCCGCCTTCGACAGCGCCGCCCACGCTCCCTCCTCCCCCGGGACGGCCCCGGCGCTGGGCGAGCTGCCCGCCGTACGGGAGGCGCTCGCGGAACGCAACACCGCCATGGCCGACTTCTGGCTGGCCCCGATCGAGGAACGGGTGTGGCCGGACGCCGGGCTGGACGGGCGGACGGTGCTGGTGGTGGACGCCGAGGACACCTTCACCGCGATGATCGCCCAGCAGCTCAAGGCCCTCGGCCTGCACGTCACCGTCCGGCCGCACCACGCCCACTTCGAGCCGGAGGGGTACGACCTGACCGTGCTGGGTCCCGGGCCCGGGGATCCGCAGGACGGGGGGCATCCGAAGATCGCGCGGCTGGCGCGGGCGACGGACCGGCTGCTGGACGGCGGGCTGCCGTTCCTCGCGGTGTGCCTGAGCCATCAGGTGCTGAGCCGCCGGCTCGGGCTGCCGCTGATCCGGCGCCGGGTGCCCAACCAGGGGGTGCAGCGGCCCATCGACCTGTTCGGGCGGCACGAGACCGTCGGCTTCTACAACACCTTCGCCGCCGTCTGCCCGGACGACAAGATCGAGGTACCGGGCACCGGGATCGTGGAGGTCAGCAAGGAGCCCGGCTCCGACCAGGTGCACGCCCTGCGGGGGCCGCACTTCGCGTCGATGCAGTTCCATCCGGAGTCCGTGCTGACCCAGGACGGACCGCGCATCCTGCGCGCGCTGCTCACCGGACTACCGCGCCGGACTCCACGACGGGAGGCGGGCCCGAGCCATGGCTGAGACGACGACCGCTGCTTCCGCCCCGGACACCCCGGTGGTGACCTTCTGGTCGGACCTGGGCTGCCCCTGGGCGACGCTGGCGCTGCACACCCTGCACGAGGCGATGGACCGCCTGGCGAGCCCGGTCCTCATCGACCACCGGGCGTTCCCGCTGGAGCTGATCAACCGCGAGTCCACCCCGAAGTTCATCGTGGACGTCGAGGTGAGCACCATCGCCGCCCGCGTCCCCGGGGTCGGCTGGCGCCGCTGGTCCGCGCCCGAGTGGACCTACCCGTCGACCATGCTGCCCCCGATGGAGGCGGTCCAGGCGGCGAAACTGCCCGAGGTGGGCGGGCTCGCCGCGTCCCAGCAGCTCGACCGCGCGCTGCGGCACGCGTTCTACCGGGAGAGCCGCCCGGTCGCCGTGCACCCGGTGATCCTGGAGATCGCCCGCACCTGCGACCTGGTCGACGCCGACGCCCTGGCCGGGGCGCTGGCGCGCGGGGCGGGCCGTGAGGCGGTGTACGCCCAGTTGCGGGAGTCCCTCACCCCGCGGATCCAGGGCAGCCCGCATCTGTTCACCGCGGACGGCTTCGCCGTGCACAACCCGGGTGTGGACAGCCGCTGGACGGACGCGCCGGAGCGGGGCGGGTTCCCGCTGTTCGAGCGGTACGGCACCGACTGGGCGACGGAACTGGTCCGCCGTCTGCGCGGCGCCTCCGGTGGGGAGTCGGGCCCGCCTCCGGACTGACCGGGCGACGCCGGGAGTCGGCGGCCGACGGCATGGGGTGGAAACGGACCCCGGGTCGTCGGCCGTCGTGTGCTCAGAGGAACTACTCGGCGGAACACCCCGCTGCTCAGAGGAACACCCCGCGCGGATCCCACGCCGCCTTCGCCATGCGGGTCTGGAGCCCGGTGCGGCAGTGGGGCGCGTGGGTGCGGTGGTGGGGGGTGCCGGTGGCGGTGGGGGCCGAGGTGCCGCCGGGGCCGTAGGAGAAGGCGTCGAGGGCGATGAGGCTGTCGGTGCAGGTGCCGCCCGGGGCGCACAGGGCGCTGGTGGTGACACTGCACAGCTCGCAGTCGCAGTCGGCCTCCACGGGCAGCAGTCCGGCCGGGTCGGCGGGGGCCGGGGGCAGGGTGTGCCACTGGGCGAGCCAGGGCAGCCGGCGCGGCGGCAGCACCCGGCACCGGTCGGAGAGGGTGAGTCCGGCGGTGAGGGCGGCCCGGTCGGTGCGCAGCGCCTGCTCGGCCTCGGGCACGGCGGAGTCGACATGCAGGGCGAGGACCGCGCCGACCCCGATGTCCCGGCGCGGCCCGGACAGGGCGATCCCGCCGAAGACCGAGCGGTAGGCGGCGCGTGCGTTGGTGTGCGGGCGGTGCTGGCGCCAGCGGCGGTAGTTGTGCAGCAGGGCGGGCAACTGCCGTTGGCCGAGTTCGCCGTTGGGCATGACGACGACGGAGCTGAGCAGCGCGGAGGGCGCCCGGGGCAGCAGCGCGGCCGGGTCGTCGCCGAGGGATCCCGGGGTGCGGAACCAGTACCGGGTGACCAGGCCGATCTGTTCGGCGCCGACGGTGGTGTGGGCCAGCCACAGATCGCGGTGCGGGTCGCCGGGCGCGCCGGTGGCGACGACGGCACGGGTCTGGCCGTAGGCGTCGACGAGGACGACCTCGACCGCGCAGGTGTAGGCGTCGGACAGACCGTGCGGGGCGAGCGGGCGGTGGCAGCCCAGGCCGCAGGGGCGGGGTCCGGCGGCGGGCGGGACGGTCACGCCCCACCGCTGGTAGAGGATGCGCTGCACATCCGCCGGGCGGGCCCCGGCCTCGACGGCGAAGGCGCCGCGCTCGGGGTCGAAGTGGACGGCGTTCATCGCGGAGAGGTCCACGATCGCGCAGGGCGGACGGCGGGCGGTGTCGGGGGCGCCGGTGCGGGCGGCGGCGGAGGAGGCGATGCGGTGGCCTCCGGCGACGGCGGTGGCGACGGCCCGGCGGGCCTGTGCGGTCGAGGAGACGAGGATCCGCCGCGCGACGGGTCCGTCCGCGCTGAGTCCGGGCGGGTGGTCGCAGAGGAGTTCGGGCATGACGGTCCGTTCGGTGGGGGGTGAGAGGAACGGGCGTACTGCGTCGAAGTGCGGGATGGGTGAGAGGAACGGTCGTACTGCGTCGAAGTGCGAGGCGGGCGGGAGGACGGGGCGTGGCGCGTCGGCGATCGGCCGGGCGGGAGAACCGGGCTTGGCACGTCGGCGATCGGGCGGGCGGCTGGGAGAACAGGGCTTGGCGCGTGGGCGATCGGGGCGGGCGGGAGAACAGGGCATAGCGCGTCGAGGTTCGGAATGGGTCGGGGAGCGGCCGTTTCGCGCCGCGCATCGGGAGGGGGTGCGGGTGGGAGAGCGGCCATTTCGCGCCGCGTCTGCGTCGGGGCGGGGAACGCGCGCCGCGCCCCCGTCGGGGCGGGGTACGGGTGGGTGACCGGGCGCCGCCGGGGGATCCCACGGCTCTCGTGGGGCGGCGCCCGGTCACCGGTCCCGGTTATCCGGCGAGCAGCGTGGCGATGGTCGGGCCGAACGCCGCTCCGAGGAGGTAGCAGAGGTTGAACAGGCCGATCGCGGCGGGCCGTTCGGGCTCCCGTACGGCGTCGTTGGCCTGACCGGCGAGGATGCCCTGGCCGGAGGCGGCGGCGATGGACGCGCACGCCTGGGCGACGAGCAGGACCAGCCAGGTGCCGCTGAGCGCGAGGAACGGGGCGACGGCGCCGAGCACCACCAGCACGGAGACCACGGGCCGCCGCCCGAGCGGTCCGGAGGCGGCGACCACGAACCAGGACAGGGCGCCGCCGAACAGCAGCGGCCACACCATGGAGACCCCGATGGTGTCCTTGCTCCAGTCGGTGTGCTCGGTGAGCGCCTCGGGAACCGCGTACATCAGGCCGAAGTTGACGATGGCCAGGGCGAGGGCGATGACCCCGGCGGCGAGGAAGGCGGGCTTGCCGACCACGGACGCCGGGACGAAACCGGTGGGCCGGGAGCGGATGTGCCAGCCGAGCAGCAGCAGGGCGAGGACCGCGCCGATCCCGGCGACGAGCGGGTTCTCGGGGACGAACACCAGGGCGGTGACCAGGGCGGTCAGCAGCAGGGCGCCGAGCGCGTCGAAGCGGTCGGCGCCGTCGTGCCCGGCGGCGGGCCGCTCCGGCACCCGGCCGACGACGGCGAGCACGCCCAGCACGCTGATCAGGGGCAGCGCGAGGGCCGCCCGCCAGGACAGGGCGTCGGCGGCCAGCGAACCGGCCAGCGGGGCGCTGGCGCCGACCACCGCGAGCGAGGCGCTGACGATGCCCATCCGCAGCGGGGAACCGGCCAGGCTCATGGCGATGGAGGTGAGTCCGGCGGTGCCCAGGGCCTGGAGGGCACATCCGGCGACGGCCGCGCCGAGGACGGGGACGCCCAGGACGAGGGCGGCGCCGACGGCGATCTGGACACCGCAGGCGATCAGCGCGAACCGGGTGCCGCGGTGGCGCATGAGCCCGGCCATCAGCGGGGTGCCGACGGCGATGCCCCAGCCGAAGGCGGTGACGCACCAGGCCGCCGCGGACGAGGTGGTGCCGAGGCCGCGGCCGATGTCGTCGAGGACCAGGGCGGGTCCGGCGATGCCGAACGACAACGGGCCCGCCATCAGCGCCAGATAGAGGGCGGGGATGCGTGGGGCGGCGGGGGACGCCGTGCCGGGGGCCTCGGTGAGGTCCGCGGCCGGGGCGCCGGTGGTGGATTCTTGCATCAGTCCTCCCGGACAAGCGGGTCCGGCCGCCCGGCGCGGTGGTGGCCTGCGGCCGTCATCGCCGCACCGGGACCGGACGGGGTGGTTCAGCCCTTGAGGGTGGGGTAGTCGGTGTAGCCGCGGTGGTCGCCGCCGTAGAAGGTGCCCGGGACGATCTCGTTGTAGGGGCCGCCCGCCTTGATGCGGTCCGGCAGATCGGGGTTGGCCAGCCACATCTGGCCCAGGCTGACCGCGTCGGCGAGGCCCTCGCGCAGCGCCTCGGCGGCGACCCGCGGGGTGACGCTGGGCTCCTCGCCGGTGGGGTGCGGGTTGAGGATGAGGGTGCCGGGCCACTCGGCGCGCACGATCCGGGTCACCTCGCGGTGCCCGAACTCCATGACGTGGACATAGGCCAGGTCGAGCGGGACGAGGGCACGGACCAGTGCCCGGTACAGGGTGGCGGGGTCGTTCTCGGCGATGCCCTCGCTGGTGCTGCCGGGCGAGATGCGGATGCCGACCCGCTCGGGGCCGATGGCGTCGCCGACCGCGCGGGCCACCTCGACGGCGAACCGGATCCGGTTCTCCACGGAGCCGCCGTAGGCGTCGGTGCGCAGATTGGTGTTGTCGCCGAGGAACTGGTGGACGAGGTAGCCGTTGGCACCGTGCAGTTCGACGCCGTCGAAGCCGGCCCGGACCGCGTAGCGCGCGGCGGAGACGAAGTCCTCGACGGTCTGGACGATGTCCTCCAGGGTCATCTCCCGGGGGGTGGGGTGGTCCACGGGGCCGTCGGGGGTGAACATCGTGGAGCCGGTGGCGACCGCCGAGGGCGCCACCGGGAGCGCGCCGTCCGGGTAGAGGCTGGGGTGCCCGACCCGGCCGGAGTGCATCAACTGGACGAAGATCCGGCCACCCTTGGCGTGCACGGCCTCGGTCACCACCCGCCAGGCGTCGGCCTGCTCCGGCGAGTGCAGCCCGGGGGTGTCGATATAGCCCTGGCCGATCACGCTGGGCTGGGTGCCCTCGGTGATGATCAGTCCGGCGGCGCCGCGCTGGGAGTAGTACCGGGCGGTGAGCTGGCCCACGGAACGGTCGACCGAGCGGCTCCGGGTCATGGGCGCCATCACCAGCCGGTTCGGCAGCGTCATCTTCCCCAGGCGCAGCGGCTCGAACAGTTCTTGCATGGCACTCCTCCAACGTGATCGGGCACGGTCGTTGCCTTCGGTCACGACGGTAGGAACGCGGGCCCACCGACCGAATCCGTAGGTCTACTGGTCGCCCTACCGGGATCATGGGCGAGTAAAATGCCGGTTACGGTAAGTGCTGCACGACAACGGGCTCGGTAGAGGGGGCTGCGGTGCTGTACGGCAGGACCGGCGCACAGGACAGGCTGGATGAGCTGGTCACCGATGCGATGGCGGGGCGCAGCGGTGCCGTACTGCTGCGCGGCGAGGCCGGTATCGGCAAGACCGTGCTGCTCGACTGGCTGGCGGAGCGGGCCTCGGGGCTGGGGATGCGCGTCCTGCGGGTGCGCGGGATCGAGTACGAGGCGGATCTGGCCTTCGCCGGGCTGTCGCAGCTGGTGTGGCCGGTGCAGCAGCGGCTGGAGGTGCTGCCCGACGCTCAGGCGCACGCGCTGCGGTCGGTACTGGGCAGTGGTGAGGACCGGGGCACGGACCGTTTTCTGACCGGACTCGCGGTGCTGACGCTGCTGGCGGAGCTGGCCGAGGACGGTCCGTTGCTGTGTCTGGTGGACGACGCCCAGTGGCTGGATCAGGCCAGTGCGGAGGCGTTGCTGTTCGCGGCGCGGCGGTTGGGCGCGGAGCGGATCGCGATGGTGCTGGCGGGCCGGGACCCGGCCAAGGAGGACGACGGTCCGGCGCTGGGCGGGCTGAGCGAGCTGCGGCTGTCCCGGCTGGGTACGGAGGACGCGGCGCGGCTGCTCCAGGCCCGGGGGCACGCGGCGGCGCTGAGCGCGCGGGTGATCGCGGAGTCGCTGGGCAATCCGCTGGCGCTGATCGAGTTCGCGACGGTCCGGCGCGACGGCCATCACCATCACGCGCCGCTGCCGGTCGCGGACCGGGTGCTGTCCTGTTTCCGCTCCCAGATCGCCCGGCTGCCGGAGCCCACCCGGCTGATGCTGCTGATCGTGGCGACGGAGGCGCGCGGGGATCTGCGGCATCAGCTGCGGGCGGCGGAGCGGCTCGGGGTCGGGTTCGCGGATCTGGACGCGGCGGAGGCGGCGGGGCTGGTGCAGATGGTGGACGGCGTGCTGTCGTTCCGGCATCCGCTGATCGCCTCGGCGACCTATCAGAACGCGCCACTGGCGCGGCGGATCGCGGTGCACCAGGCGCTGGCGGACCGGGCCGAGGACCCGGACTGCCGGGCCCGGCATCTGGTGGCCCTGACCCCGGAGCCGGACGCGGACATCGCGGGGGAACTCGCGGCGGCCGGTGAGCGGGCCCGCGCCTGCGCGGCGTACGGGGCGGCGGCCCGGCTGTACGAGCACGCGGCGCGGGTGTCGCCGGGCACCCGGCAGCGCGCGGCCCGGCTGGCGACGGCGGCGACGCTGGCGCTGGCCGCGGGGCACTCACCGCTGGCGGGGCGGCTGGCCGGGCAGGCTGAGCAGTTGCCGGCCGATCCGGGCGACCGGGCGCTACTGGCGCGGGTACGGGCGGCGGTACTGGTGGACGACAACGATCTGCGGGGCGCGGGCCGCCATCTGCTGGACGAGGCCCGCCGTACGACGGCGGGGGACGCGCCGGGGCTGCTGGTGGCCGCCGCGCAGCACGGCTGGCTGGCCTCGGACGGCTCGCTGGTGCGGGCCTCGGCGGCCCGGCTGGCCGCGCTGGAGCGGCAGGAGCCGCTGGCGCAGGGCCTGGCGGCGCTGTGCGACGGCGACTACGCGTTCGCGCTGCCGACGCTCACCGAGTCGCTGAAGCGGCAGCTGACCGCGCTCACCGACTCCGCCGAGGGCGGCGGGGGCGAACAGCGTTCCGGGGTCGGGCAGTTGGCGATCACGGGCGCCTTCGCGATCGGTGACGACACGGCGGCGCTGGCCTTGGCGACGGCGGAGGTGGCGCGCTGCCGCGACGGGGGGCTGATCGGGGAGCTGCCGCAGGCGCTGGAGGCGCTCAGCCAGGTGCAGGCGGTGCTGGGGCAGCACCGGGACGCGCGGGCGGCCATCGCCGAGGGCAAGGAGATCGCCGGGGACACCGGCCAACTGCACCGGCTGGCCCGGCTGTACGGGGTGGAGGCGCGGCTCGCGGCCGTCGAGGGCGACGAGGAGCACTGCCGCCGGCTGGTGGAGGAAGCGCCCCGGCGTTCGCTGGGCGAGATCGAGCGGGCGCTGGTCCTGCTGGATCTGGGGCTCGGCCGGTACATGTCCGCGCTGGAGCGGGTGGCGCCGCCCGCGCACGGCCCGGAGCGGGTGGGCTGGCTGGCCACGTCCGTGGCCGCCGACCAGATCGAGGCCGCGGTCCGGCTGGGGACGCCGGAGGCGGTCGAGGGCCATGTGATCGCCCTGGAGTCATGGACGCTGTCGGGTGCGGCGCCCTGGACGCATGCGGTGGCGGCCCGCTGCCGGGCCCTGCTCAGCGATCGCGCCGACGACTGGGCGCGGGCGCTGCGGCTGCCCGGGGAGGGCGGGCGCCCCTTCGAGCGGGCCCGTACCGAGCTGCTGTACGGGGAGTGGCTGCGGCGCTCCCGGCGGCGCGGCGAGGCCCGGGATCCGCTGCGTTCGGCGCTGGCGATCTTCGAGCGGCTGCACGCGGAGCCCTGGGCGGCGCGGGCGCGTGCGGAGCTGGAGCTGACCGGGGAGACGGTCAGCACGGCCCAGGCGACCGCGCAGAAGCTCGCGGACCGGCTGACGCCGCAGGAGTTGCAGGTGGTGCGGCTGGCGGCGGGTGGCAACAGCAGCCGCCAGATCGCCGCGCAGCTCTTCCTCAGCCCCCGCACGGTGGAGCACCACCTCTACAAGGCGTACCCGAAGCTGGGTGTGGGTTCACGGCGGGAACTGGCGGGCCTGGACCTGACCTGACCTGACGCTAGGCGGCGGGCGCGCAGTCGAGCCGGGCGTCCGCCCAGTCGGCGTGGTCGTAGCCGCTGCCGTCGCCGCCGTCGGTGACGACCAGGCGCAGGGTGGTCGCCCCGGTGAGGTCCACCTCGGCGGGGACGGCCGGGTCGCTCCCGCCCAGGGGCGGGCTCTGCCACCGCCGTTGGCCGTCGGCCCACACCTCGAAGACGACCTTGCCGTACGGGGCGGCCTCGGCGTCGATGCCGACGGTCGCGGTGAACCGGGTGCAGGCCGCGCCGAGATGGACGGCGGCCGACGAGGGGGCGTGCACCCCGAGGCCCTTGGCGTAGGTGGTGGTGCCGAGGGTGAGGGGGCGGCCGTCGCGGGCGGACTGCTCGCCGTTGCTGCGGTCGCGTTCGACCGGCCCCCAGCCGTTGGCGGTCTCGCCGACGAACGGCAGATCGCTCACCCAGGGCCGCCCGGTGGGCGCGTCCGGTGCCGGACCGACTTGCACGGTCAGGGAGTTGGAGCGGACCCGTTCGCCGTCGATACGGGCGTGGGCGGTGACGGTGGTCCGCCCGGTGCCGGTCGCGGTGAGGCGTCCCGCGCGGTCCACGGTGGCGACGGAAGGGTGCGAGCTGGTGTAAGTGACGGTCACGGGCGCGCTGGTGATCCGGTCGGCGTTGAGCGCGAGTGAGTCGCGGGCGGTGACCTCGGTGACGGGCATCCGGTCGGTGTCGACCCGTCTGTTGAAGCCGTCGGCGTAGGTGTTGCCGGTGAGGGTGATGTCATCGGCTCCGCTGAAGGTGAACAGCGGGTCGGTGCTGCTCGCGGGGGGTGCGTCGGTGCCCAGGGTGGCGGTGGCGCCGACGTACAGCGGCCGGTCGGGGCCGGTCAGACGGAGCCGGTCGTAGCGGCGGACGGTGTTGTCGCGGAAGGTGAGATCGCCGACGCCCCGGCCGGAGACGAGGGTGCCGGAGGTGAGGCGGAAGAGGTTGTCCTCGATGAGGACGTTGCGGTGGACGGGGCGGCCGGGGACGGTGACCTCGTTGGTGGGGTCGAAGGCGATGACGGGGCTCGCCGGGCGGTCGAAGACATTGCGCCGGATGACCACGTCCCGGACGGGTCCGGACTCGTACCAGGAGCGGGCGTCGGAGGAGATGTAGATGCTGGACATGGTCATCCCGTCGAACCGGTTGTCCTCGATGCGCACCGGGCCCCGGGTGGTGACGAGGATGCCCCGGGTGGGGACCGCGCGGAAGGTGTTGCCGCTGATCTCCACGGCGGGGGTGTAGGTGATGTTCTCGGCGGCGTGGTCACCGGGGGCGGCGGCCACCGCGGCGGGCACGGGCCGGTCGACGGTGACGGTCATGGTCCGCAGATGGGTCTCGGGGTCGGCCCCGGCCGGGACACCGCGCCCGGAGGGCCCGTCGACGGACTCGACGGTGGCGGTCGTGCCGGGTACGGCCAGCATGGTGCTGCGGCTGACCAGTTCGAGCCGGTCGCCGGGGTAGAACTGCGGGAATCCCGAGGTCTGGTCGTGCTGGTACCGCAGGGTCAGGGTCCGCCGGTCGGCGCTGACCGCACTCACCTGGAGATAGGTGCCGTGGATGTTGATGGGGTCGTCCTGCGGATTGTCGAAGCGGCTGTCGGTGATCCGTACGGTGCCCTTGACCCCGGACATCTGGATGTGGTCGGCGAAACCCGAGGTGACGCGTCCGGTGGCGCGGTCGGCGCGGAAGTCGACCGAGTCGACGGTGATGTCCTCGCTGAACTGCCCGACCAGACCGAACCCATGGAGGTAGCCGAGGCGCAGATGGTCGACGGTCACCCGGGCCGACTCCCAGAACAGGGCGCCCGGGGTGTCCCGGGTGGTCTCCCGCATCACATACACCTGCCTCTGGTCGGTGGGCCGGGTGCCGCTGCGGTACTCGATCCTCAGCCGGTCACCGCCGAGGTCGGTGATCCGGGCGACATTCTCGAAGACCGGGTTCCCGACGCGCCGGGTGCGGTCGGTGGCCGGGTCGTACACCTGGGCGTAGTCGAAGGAGTCGAGGCCGGTCCAGTAGGGCTCGCCGGTCACCGGGCTGCGCTCGCCCGACCAGCGCACGGAGGTGCCCTCCACGCTGTAGGTGTAGGTGCCGGGGACCGAGATCACCCGGTAGGCGCCGTCGTCGGTGACCCCGGTCTCGGTCACCGTGATGTCGACGGTCTTGGGCGCGACCCAGTCCTGAGTGAAGTGGGTGAACCGGACATCGGTCGAGCGGATCGCCGCGAACAGGGTCTGGTATCCGTGCGCGAGCAGGGTGGCGCCGCCGCCGTCGACCACGACATCGTGCATGTCCTCGATGAGGATCGCGATGTTCTTCGTCCGGTACCGCTGGTCGGCGCCGACCGTGTTGCTGACGTACAGCTCCCGCTTCGGGGTGCGCTCGGGGTAGATCTGGTACGTGCCGGGCGCGAAGTGCACGGTCGTGGGGCGGCGCAGGGACTTGGCGTGCTCGACGGCGGCGGCGATCGCGGCGGCCGAGTCGGCCCGCCCGGTGGGGTCGGCGCCGAAGTCGGTGACTTCCACGACGGTCCGCTTGCCCGCCATAGATCCGATGTCTTGGCCGGCCCTGCTGTCCTGGACGGCCGAGGCGGGCGCCACGGCACCGAGCAGCGCGAGACCTGCGGCCCCGCAACCGGCGACCATGGCCCGGTATTTCCTGCGGAGGGCGGATCGGGCGGCCGATAGCTGCACAGCTCTCATGGCATCCCCTTGGACGGGCCGGGACATCGGACCACTGAATGCCATGGAAGATAGGTTCAACTCACCAGAAGCACAAGAGAAACAACAAGAACGCACAGGGGGGAAGGATTCAAGGTCCCTCCAAGGTTCACCGCAGCCCGACGCGGGACGCTGGGCATGCGCCGGGGGCAACGGGGGAGCGGGGCCGCGGCGCCGGGGACGGGTGGGGGTACGGGGGACCCGCCTCCGGCGCCGTCGCGGTGCGTTCGGCGGGGGGGTGGTTTGATGCGCGTGGCGTGAGCGGCGGGGGGCGGCCCGATGCGCGCGGCCCGCGGGTTCGGCGCCGTCGCGGTGCGTTTGGCGGGGGGGGTCTGATGCGCATGGCGTGAGCGGCGCGGGTGGCGATGTCCCGCGCTCGCGCTGCCTCGGCGGGCTCCGTGGGTGGGTGGTCACCGTGAGGCGAGGGTGCGGCGGGGTGCGCCGGCGAGGAGCGGTGCGGGGGACATCCCCGCACGGGTCGGCCCGATGCGCGCGGCCACCGCCGACGGGTCTCAGGTCAGGCCGGAGACGCCCCGCGCGGCGGGTCCCCGGCGTCAGGCCGCCCGGTGGCGGCTCAGGTCGGCGCGGAGCGCGGCGAGGTCGGCGCCGGTCGCGGAGAGCAGCGCGGCGATCCCCGCGCGGGGGCCCGGCTCCTCTCCCCCCTCCGCTGCCGACCGGTCGTCGAGCAGCGCGGCGAGCAGATGGACCGTACCGACCGTCGGCGAACCGCTCTCCGCGGCGATCAGCCGGGCCACCGCCACGACCCGCTCGGCGGCGCCGGTCAGCACCCCCGGCCCACCCTCGGCGCCCACCCCGGACGGCACCGACCGCACCACCTGGGCCAGGGACGCCTGATCCACCCCGTGCCCGCGCAGCAGCCCGGCGGCGGAGTTGACCTCGGCGAGCGGCGCCGGGAACTCGTACCCGGCCACATGCATCGCCCGGTCCAGGGCGAGGATCCCCAGCAGGAGGTCCACCCGTTCGGCGGCGGCGTGCCCGGACCGGATCGCCTGCCGGATGGCCTCGGTACCGACCGCCATCACCACCGGGGAGCCATTGACCGTGGAACCGGCGGTCCAGGAGGTGAAGGCCCGGGTCAGCGCGCTGCCGCCGCCGAACACACCCGCCCGCCGCAGCAGGGTGACACCGCCGGACTCGGGGCGTGCGGTGTCGGTCCGGGTCACCCGCGCGTCGGCGGCCCGGGTGTCCAGGGCGTCGAGGGCGGTCGCGGTGGCGGCCGGGTCGAGCCGTTCCAGTGTCATGGCCTCATGGGCCCGGGTGCCCGGAGCCAGCAGGGCGCGCGCCACATGCCGGGGGCGTACGGAGAGGCTGCCCTCGGCGCGGGCGGCGCCCAGCGCGGTCAGCAGGCAGTCGCGCAGCGCGCCGCTCATACCGGGCAGTTCACGGCCGGGCCCGGCCTCGGCACCGCGCGCGGCGAGGGTGTGACGCCAACGGGCCTCACGCCAGGCGGCGTCGGTCTCCCACTCGTCCTCGGAGCGGCGCACAACTGTGTCACTCCCGCTCCCGCTGTCGCTGTCGTCGGCGGAGACCCACCCCCGCCCGGCCTGGGCCCGGATCCGGCCACCGAGCGCACCCGACTCGCGGATGCCAGGGGCGACGGCGTCACTGACATCGGTGCCCCCCAGGGCCACCTGCTCCAGCAGGGTGTCGGTACCCACAACGTCCGACTCACCCCGGACAGCCCGGCGCAGCGCCGCCACCAGCAATGTCATGACATCCGGCGCCAACTCCGTCGCCGCCCCGGACGCGGCCGTGGCACGGTCGGTGGTGTTCCTCATGGGTCCCCTCGGTCGCCTGTCGGTGTCACAGGTCCCGCCGCGGCGGTGGTCAGGTGTCGCGGCACGGTCTGGCGGTGTGTGAGACGGGTGCGGTGAGCGGTGCGTTGCGTGGACCCCATGCCCGGTACAGGACGGAGACAATGGCGTCGGCCGCCCGCCACCTCCCGGCCGGATCGGCCGACCGCTCACCCCCTCCCGCTCACCCCCACTTACCGCCCGCTCAGCACCCACTCACCACCCGCTCAGCACCCGCCGGGGACTCACCCCGACCGGGTGACTCGACCCAATCCCGAAAAGAGTCAACCCATTGAGTCACCAAGCAGGGTGGCGTTGCGGGCTGACTGGGCAGAACATGGGTGAGTCAGGCAGTGTCCCCAGGTCGCGAATCGAGCGCGGGGAACCTATGTCATCCGTCGCGGGCCCGAGTGGAGTGGTGCTGTGCGTAGTTACGGCGGTGTGCTGGCAGGAAATCTGATGTTCGCCGCGGTGTGCTGTTTCCCGGCCCCGGTGGCACTGGCCGTCGGGTACGCGGCCTCGCGCGATGGTCAGCACTGGGCGTGGATCCCGTTCGTCATCGGCCTGGCCGGACTGGGTTTCATCCCGGTACTGGCCCATCAGGCGACACGCAGCGCCTATCCCCGCGTCACCCGCCGGGACAGACTCCGGCACAGTGACATCACCTACGCCGACGACAGTTTCGTCCTCTGGGCTCCGCGCTCCGAACCGGGCTCACCTGAGGCGGAGTTGACCCGGGCGGATGTCCTGCACGCGTCCCTGGTGCGCTACAGCCCCGACGGCGAGGCCACCTACACCACCTACCGCGGTGACCTCACCCCGGACGAGTTCACGCCGCTGATCCGGATGCGGCTGCGGGTGCATGACTGGGACGGCACCGGGCGCAGCGGCTTCGAGGTGACCGACCACTGGCGGGTGCCGTCACTGTGTCTGTCGGCGGTGACGGCCGGGCGTCTGGTGGTGCTGGTCGACCCGGCCGGACGGGGTGACGCCATCGGCCCCTTCGCCGATCCCCGCCCGGCGGTCGTGCCCCAGTGGCCGCGCAGCACCCTGTTCGCGGGGACCAGGACGTCCCGGCTGATCGGCCTGGACGGGCAGCTGACCGAGGTGACCCGGCGCCCGGAGCGGCTGCTGCGGCAGATGCGGGTCTCCCAGGCCGCCGGAGGGGTCGCCATGGCCGGTGATGTCATCGACCTGCGCCGCCTCGACCCGTACACGGCCGCCCGCTACACGGAGTTGGCGGAGCGCTGGCAGGCCGAGCCGGAGGAACTGGCACCGGTGAGCGAACCGGGTGAGGACGCGCGCCTGCTGACGGACGATCTGCCGGGTGCCCCGGCGGGGTTCGGGTGGGTGCCCCGGGGCTGGTCGCGGCGCGGAGGTGTGCTGATGCGGGCCCGGTTCCTCCAGATGACCGCGACCCACACCTTCCAGGAGAACGGCCCTGTCCTCGACACCGTGCTGCGGATCCGCCCGCCCGACGGCACCCAGCCCTTCGACGCCGTGCGCCGCCTGACCGTCCCGATGAACTATCTCGCCCTCCTCCACCGCACCAAGGAGGCCGTCCTCACGGTCCCCCCGAACGGCCGCTCCTACGACGTCGACTGGCACCGCACCAATCTGCTCGCGGGCACGACCCCGGCGACGGTCGTCGCCCCCGACGGCCACGAGTTCTCCCTCACCGGCCGCCCCGATCTGATCTGGGCCCTGATGAACGTACTGGCCGCCCAGGGCATCTCGAACCCCCACCCGGTCCTGGACCTGCGGCAGCGACGGCTCGACCCGGTACGGGCGACGGTGATGGACGTGGTCCGCGGCGGTCTGTCGGAATCGGAAGTGGAAGTGGACCCGGATCCGGCGCGACGGGTGTCATGAGCCGTGCGCCCACTCACCCCCGGTGGGCGACCGGCCTCCCTCACCCCACCGACGCCAGCAGCGCCGCCAGGGGGCGGGGTACCCGGGGCAGGTCGAGGTGGGCGATCAGGGCCTGGGCGTAGAGGGCCTTGCGTCCGCTGTGGGTGCCCAGGAAGCGGCGGAGCTGGTGTTCCACGGGGCGTTCACGCTGGGCGGGCTGGCCCTGGAAGGTGTGGAAGGGGCGGCTCTCGCCCTGGGCGTCGATGACCTGCCGGACACCCTCGGCGCCGAGGGCGCGGATGAGTTCGTCCTCCAGATCTGCGACACAGACATAGAAGCCGAGGGCTTCGAGGGGGTGGTCCCCGATGTTCCGGGTGCCCTCGGTTCCCCCGGTGTCCGCGGGTTCGGACAGGCACCGGCCGCCGACCGCCAGGGCCGGGGTCACTCCGACCCGGGCCAGATGGCGGCGGAAGTGGCGCTCCTCGCCGATGTCGCAGAGGCCGGCGAGCGGGAGGCCGAGCCCGGGTGGGCCGCACACGTCCAGGAAGCGGCCGATGTTGGTCGCGCCGCCGAGCGGGACGACGGCGACGCCCTCCGCTTCGAGGTCCCGCCCGTGCCGCGCGGCGAGGGTGTCCAGGGCCACCCGGTCGCTCTCGCCCTCGACGAGCACGATCACCCGCACCCCGCCCGCGAGTTGCCGTGCGGTCTCGGCCGCGCCCGCCGCACCGGCCGCCGCCTTGGTCAGCGCCCGCCGGAATTGCCGTACCTCGTCCACGTGGCCTCACTCCCCCAGGCATCCTGACATGGCGGGCTGCCGGGCCGCATGCGGGTTTCGGGCCGCCGGACGTCGGGTCCCAGGTCCCAAGTACCAGACCCGCAGACGGCAGACGGCAAGTGTCAGATGTCAGATGTCAGGTGCTGCGCCCGGCGGTCGAAAGGGAAAAATGTCGCGGCCACGCACATCGAGCGGTTACCCTCCGCGGGACGCGAGGCAGAAGACGCGGGGCGAGGGACGTGACCGCGGGGACACCACCAGGGGGACCGCCGATGGAGACCGAGGGTGCGCGCACCGATCGTCTGGGGCTGCTGCTCGACCAGTTCGACCTGACCCGGGAGAGGGCTCAGGTGCGGCTGACGGGGCTCACCGACGAGGAGTATCTGTGGGAACCGGTGGCCGACTGCCATTCGATCCGGCGCCGGGGCGAGGCCACGTCGGCGCGGGCGTTCGGGCCGGGTGACTGGCTGCTGGACCAGGCCGCGGCGGACATCCCGGCGAACGAGTACGCCGAGGTCGCCCGGCAGGTCGAGAGCGGGATGACGGTCGAGAAGATCGCCGAGGACTGGAGTGTGAGCGTCGAGCGGGTGCGGGAGGTTCTCGCCCACACCGGCCCCGTGGAGCCCGACCGGCCGCCGGTCACCACCCTCGCCTGGCGGCTGAACCATCTGCACTTCTGCTTCGCCGGTACCTGGGAGTGGTCGTTCGGCGAGCGACGCCGGGACCCCAAACTGCTGGTCGACTTCTCCCCGTCCGCGGATCTCGCCCTGGACGGGCTCTGGGCGACGCTGGACCGCTGGCGCGACAGCCTGGACACCGTCACCGAGGCCCAGCTCGACACGGTCGGCTTCTCGCAGTACCCGTATGGATCGGACCCCGATGATCCGTTCATCGGGGTGGTGTGGGGCGGCAATCTGGAGCTGATCCATCACATGGCCGAGATCGCGCTGCTGCGGGATCTGTGGCAGGCCCGCTTCACCGCCGACGACTGACACGGGACCGCTCGCCCCGACCTCACCTCCGCCCCTCCCTCCCTCTCACCCTCCCGACCTCACCTCCGCCCCACCGCCCCTCCCTCCCTCTCACCCTGGAGCCCCCGTTGCCCCTGCGCACCCGTAGCACCCGCACCGCCCGTAGCACCCGCCCGGCCTCCCTGCTCCTGGCGACCGCCCTGGCCGCCACCACGCTCACCGGCTGCGCTCTCGCCGATCTCGCCCAGGACTGCGAGGGGACCGACGCCAAGGTGGCGGAGATGGCGGCCGTCGGCGTCCTCGGCTCGCGGCCCGACGGGGCCACCGTCCCGGAGGGGTTCGAGGAGGTCGACTCCGGCTGCTGGGCGGACAGCGGCGATGTCGCCCTGTACGCCGGGCGGACCTACGCCTTCCCCGGGACGCGGGCCGAAGTCACCGCGCACTACCGGACGGTGACGGCGCGGGAGGGATGGCAGCCGCACCCCGACGCCTCCCCCGGCGAGCTGTGCTTCGCCCGGGAGGACGAGCAGGGCATGGTCCTGCGGGTCACCTTCCTCACCGCCGAGAGCCTCGCGGAGGACGGTCACGGCGACCGCCCCGACCTCACCACCGGCGCCGCCTACTCGGTCGACGTCGAGGCGTACGACGACAGCGATGTGGAGGCGGGCTGCTGAGCCGGCGCCACGGCCGCCCGGGTCAGGGGGCGTCGGCGGCTGCGATCAGGTAGGTGTGCAGTTCCGCCGCCCCGGCCAGCAGGGCGCGGCCCCGCGTGGACAGCCGGTCGCGCCAGTCGCCGAGCGCGCCCTCCAGCGGCTCCAGTCCGCCCGCCGCGCGGACCTGGGTGAGCAGCGCGGCGATCCGCTCCAGCGGATGCCCGCCCCGGCGGAGTTGATGGGCGAGGCGGGCGTCGCGCACATCGGCGTCGGTGTAGAGCCGGTACCCGGTGACGGGGTCGCGGTGCGGGTGGACGAGTCCGGCACGCTCCCACTTGCGCAGGGTGGCGGGCCGGATGCCGAGCCGGTCGGCGAGCGGCCCGATGAACACCGTGCCGCCGGGCCCGGTGTCCTCGCCGTCCCGCTCCCCCGGTGCCAGATCGCGCAGCGCCCGCTCGACGGCCTCCAGGGTCCGCCGGTCGTCCAGGAGCTGGGCGTGGCTCACGTCGATCAGCCGGAACGCGTCCTCGGCCCGCCCCTCGTGCACCGCGCGCAGCACGGCGGTGGCCGTGGCATGGCCGTGGCCGGGCAGCAGGGCGAGGAAGGCGCGCAGGGCCGCCGCGTGCCGGGGGGTGTAGACGCGGTAGCCGCGCTCGGTGCGGTCGGCGGGCGGGAGGATGCCGGCCTCCTCGTAGTTGCGCACCGCCTGGGTGGACAGGCCATGGGGTCGCGCGAGATCCACCGGCCGCAGCCTGGCCCGCTCCCCGCTTTGAAGCTTTCGCCCCATGTTCCCGCCCATCTCCTGGGCTGTCTCCGCCCATGTTTCCACTGAGGGTTCAACGATACCGTTGATGGCATGGCAACCGACATCAAGGACACCGTGCACTCCGTCGACGCCGCTTCCGTCATGGCGCTGTTCCCGGCCCCGCCCCGGCTGCTCGCCCTGGGTGAGCCCACCCATGGTGAGGACACCCTGCTGGAGCTGCGCAACGATCTGTTCCGGCAGCTCGTCGAGCGGCACGGATACCGGACGATCACCATCGAGAGCGACTGCCTCGCCGGGCTGCTCGTGGACGACCACATCACCTCCGGTTCCGGCACCCTGGACGAGGTGATGGAGCGGGGGTTCAGTCATGGTCTCGGGGCGTCCGCGGCCAACCGGGACCTGGTGCGCTGGATGCGTGCCTTCAACGAGGGCCGCCCGGACGGGGACCGGCTGCGGTTCGCCGGTTTCGACGGCCCGCTGGAGATCAGCGCCGCCGCGAGTCCCCGTCAGGTGCTGACGGCGCTGCACTCGCGCCTCTCCGCCTGGCTGGCCCCGCGTCTGCTGCCCTGCACCGCCGACGCTCTCGACCAACTGCTCGGCCCGGACGGGCCGTGGACCGACGAGGGGGTGATGTGGGACCCGTCCTGGGGCATCGGCCGCTCCCCGGCGGCACGCGAACTGCGCCTCGTCGCCGACGATCTGGCCGCCCTGCTCGAAGAGCGCGCGCCGCAGATCCTCGCCCTCACCTCGCCGGAGGAGCTGGCGCGGGCGCGGCTGTTCGCGCGGACCGCGACCGGTCTGCTGCGCTACCACTCCTGGATGGCCGACTCCTCGCCGGGCCGGATGACCCGGCTGGTCGGGGTGCGGGACCAGATGATGGCCGAGAATCTGCTCGCGCTGGCGGAGCGCGGCCCGACCCTGGTGTTCGCGCACAACGCCCATCTCCAGCGGTACCCCAGCGGGATGCGGATGGGCGAGGAGGAGCTGGAGTGGTGGAGCGCGGGCGCGCTCGCCTCGGCCCGGCTGGGTCCGGCGTACGGTGTGCTGGCCATGGCGCTGGGGACGATCCGGCACCAGGGGGTGGACACCCCGTCCGGGGACTCCGTGGAGGGGCTGCTGTACGGGCTGCCGGAGGAGCGGTTCCTCGTCGACGCGCCCTGGCTGGCGGCCACCCTGGTGCCGACGCCCGCGCCGAGGGTGTCGCCCTGGTTCGGGTACGCCCCGCTGGCCCCGGAGCGGCTGGCCGAGGCGGAGGGGATCGTCTATCTCCGCGATGTGCGACGAAGCTGACGGGACGGCACCTGTGGGGGGGGCGGTACCTATGGCGTGGTATCTGTGGGCCGGTACCCATGACGCGGTACCCACGGCGCCGCACCTGCGGACCGGCACCCATGGCGCGGTACCTGTGGGGCGGGTGGGAGATCGGATGCCCGAGCAGCGATGAGTAAACGGTCCGCCGCCGGTCTGAACCGTTGACGCAGATCATCGGTGAACGGAGAAGACGACCATGCGGTTCGTGACCAAGGTTCTGGCCCTGGCGGTGACCATCGGTCTCACCGGCGCCGCCCCGGCCCCGGCGGCCCAGGCGGACGAGCGGCGCGGCGGGCAGCGCACCGACGAGGGGAGTATCGACGGCGCCCCGTACCGGATCGAGATGCCCGAGCGGTGGAACGGCACCCTCGTCCTCTACAGCCACGGCTACTACCTCAAGGAGTTCCTGCCACCGCGGGCCGCGCTGTCGGCGCATCCGGAGACCGAGAGATGGCTGCTGGACCAGGGGTACGCGCTGGCGGCGTCCGAGTACGAGGACCGGGGCATCGGGTACGCCGTCGAGGACGGGCTCCGGGATCAGATGGCGCTGCTGGACCATTTCGAGGCCGAGTTCGGCGCCCCGCGGCGCACGATCGGCTACGGGATGTCCCAGGGCGCGGCCATCGCGGGGCAGCTCGCCGAGCGGCATCCGGACCGGTTCGCGGGGACGGCGGCGATGTGCGGCGAGGTGGACACCCCCGGCTCGTGGAACACGGCGCTGGACATCCAGTTCGTGGTGCGGACCCTGCTGGCCCCCGACGCCGGTATCGACCTGGTCCGGCCGAGCGGCGAGGCGGAGGCGGCCGAGGACACCGGGAAGCTGGTGGCGGCGATCCAGGAGGCCCGTACCACGAAGGAGGGGCGGGCGCGGCTGGCGCTGGCCGGGGCGGTCGGCAACATCCCCGCCTGGTTCTCGGCGTTCGAGCCCCGGCCCACCACCCTCGAAGGGCGCGTTCTCGCCCAGTCCCAGTGGCTGGAAGGGGCGTACGGCTGGGGTCTCGGTCCGATCGGGCGGCTGGATCTGGAGGCGCGGGCGGGCGGCAACCCGTCCTGGAACACCGGGGTGGACTACCGGCGCCAGCTCGCCAGGTCCAGCCAGCGCGACCTGGTCCGCGCGGCGTACGCCGGGACCGGGGCCGACCTGAGCAAGGACCTGGCCGCCCTCGCCCGCGCCGAGCGGATCGGGGCCGACCCGGCGGCGGTCGCCCACACCGAGCGGTACGGGCTGGTCGACGGTACGGCGACGACCCCGACGATCACCCTGCACACCACCGGCGACGGGGGCGCCGTCAGCGACCAGGTGCGCTGGTGGGAGGAGCGGGTGGACGAGAACGGCGGGGACGCCTTCCGCGAGCTGTATCTGGAGCGCGGCGGGCACTGCTCGTACACGGCGGCGGAGGAGATCCTCACCCTGCGTTCCCTGGACCGCTATCTGGACACGGGGCGCTGGGGGAACCTCTCCCCCGCCAAGCTGAACGCCAGGGCGGCGGCGTTCGGGCCCGAGTACCGCAACGCGCTCGACTTCGGGCCGGAGGGTCCGCGGCCGGTGGACGAGGCGTTCACCCGGTTCACCCCGCCGGTGTTCCTGCGTCCGACGCGCTGAGGGAGAGGGCGGCGGGGGGCGCGGTCAGTCGTCGCCCTGCGCCCAGGCGGCCACCGGCAGGGACAGATACACCCCGAAGCCGGTGAGGCCGACCGCGGTGGCGATGCTCTCGTGCAGCCGGTCGACCCGCGTCTGACGGTCGGCGGCCCGGCTCTCGAAGAACTTGGACCGCACCTCGATCACCACATCCAGGCCGGAGCGGTCCAGCGGGCCCAGGGCCCGGAAGCGGAGCTCCACATCACCCGGCTGGAGGTCGCCGTCGTAGGGCTCCTCCGGGCACTCGACGGCCACCGACACCAGATGCGGCAACACCGTGCCCAGCTCACGCAGGGTCGCGACGGGGACATGGGGCGCGTGGGTGACCTCGACCAGCGGCATCCGGCCAGCCTAGGGCCTGTCGTCGCCCTCCCGCCCGCCGGGCGACGACAGGCCCCGGTCGTGAGCGCCGGGGGCCGCCCCGCCTCGCGGGCCACACCCGTCAGGAATCGAGAAGCGGTCCCGCCGCCCCGCTCCTACGGTGAATCCATGACCGGCAGCAGCACGCCCCATGGAGGTGGCCCGATGACTCGGCAGCAGTCACAGCAGACCCAGCAGCGCAGGCCCGGGACGCCGGGGGCGTTCTCGCGGTGGATGCAGCACCGGGCGAACGCCCGGATGATCCGCAAGATCCGGCGCGGCAAGGGCGCGTTCATGGGCATGGACGTGCTGATCCTCAACACGGCCGGCAGCCGCAGCGGGCAGCCCCGTCAGACGCCGGTGGCGTGGTTCGCCGACGACGAGGGCTCCTGGCTGGTGGTGGCCTCCGGCGGCGGCACCCGCAACCCCGACTGGCACGACAATCTCCTCGCCCGTCCCGACCGGGCGTCGGTGGAACTGCCCGGCCGCGCCGCCGTGCCGGTCACCCCGCAGCGCCTCGACGGCCCGGACCGGGAGCGGGCCTGGCAGCGGATCGCGGACGCGCAGCCGCGGCTGGCGAAGTACCAGAGCAAGTCGGAGCGGCGGTACCCGGTCATCCGACTGACGGCCCGCTGACGGTCCATGGAGGCCCACTGACAGGTCGCTGACGGCCCGCTGATGGGTCATCACGGCCCTCGCCACCCATCGGGTTTTGGACATTCCCGCATCCCGGCCCGTCACTCCCCCCGTGCGTCCATCCCCCCGTCCTAAACTTCTACTCGCTTGTAGAGGACGCATACAAAGGAGTCAACGCCGCGATGGTGTTCAAACGGCTGCTCGGTTCGCTCGGTGTGGGCGGGCCCACGGTGGACACGGTCCTTCAGCAGGGCCCGGCCACCCCGGGCGGTGCGCTGACGGGTGAGGTCCGGCTCAGGGGCGGGGAGGCCGACTTCGAGATCGAGGAGATCGTCCTGGAGCTGGTGGCCCGGGTCGAGGCCGAGCACGAGGACGGGGAGAGCGAAGGGGTCGTCGCCTTCGACCGGTTCACGGTGGGCGGGAGCTTCCGGCTGGCGGCCGGTGAGGAGCGGTCGACGCCGTTCACGCTGACGCTGCCCTGGGAGACACCCGTCACCGAGCTGTACGGCCAGCCGCTGGGGGTCGTGCTCGGGGTGCGGACGGAACTCGCGGTCGCGGGCGCCAAGGACAAGGGCGATCTGGACCAGCTGACGGTGGGTCCGCTGCCCGTGCAGGAGGCGGTTCTCGAAGCGCTCGGCCAACTCGGCTTCGGTTTCCGGTCGGCCGATCTGGAGTACGGGCGGATCGGCGGCACCGGCCAGCGGCTGCCGTTCTACCAGGAGATCGAGCTGACGCCGTCCCCGGCCTACGCCCATCAGGTCAATGAGATCGAGCTGACCTTCCTGGCCGCGCCGGGCGGGGTGGACGTGGTCCTGGAGGCCGACAAGCGCGGTGGCCTGTTCTCCGGGGGCCAGGACAGCCTGGCCCGCTTCACCGTCGGCCATCACGACGCCCGGGACTGGAACGCCGAGGTCGACGGCTGGATGCGGCACCTGGTCGAGCGGCGGGCGGCGTACGGACAGCACGGCGGCGGTGGTCACGAGGCAGGGTTCCTCGGTCATCACGGGCACGACGAGCACCGTTCCGGGTCGCGGCCGGGGATGGGGACCGCCGTCGCGGCGGGGGCGGCCGGGCTCGCGGTGGGAGTGGTCGGCGGGATGGTCGCTGCCGAGGTCGTGGACGAGGTGGGCGACTTCTTCGAGGGGGACGACGAGGAGGAGTGAGGACCACTGCTATCTTCTACACAACTGTAGAAGATAGCAGTGGGTGCCCGGATCGGACCGGCCCGCGCCCGTCCGGTCCGGACACCCCCTCTCCACCTGACGAAAGTCCGGAGTTCTCATGGCCCGGTGAGTGTGCTCCGGGAGGTCGCCAGGGCGAAGAAGAAGCCCGCCGAGGCACGGGCCGTGATCCAGATCTGCATCGTGATCGGCGGTGCCGACGGCGACTTCGACAAGGACGAGCAGGCGGTGGTCCGGGAGGCGTGCTACGCGCTGGACCTGCCGCCGCACGAGTTCGACCTCTGACTCAGGTCACCGGAGCGGCGTCGCCGCGTGCAGGACGACCACCAGGGTGACGGTCGAGTTCGCGGACGCCATCGCGGACGCGGCCGTCCCGGCGGCAGCGGTCCAGGCGGCGGCGCCGACCCCGCTGAACAACGACGGCCAGGTGCGCGGCGCGGGCGGCGCGGTGCCGAGCAGCGCGGCCACCCGGCGCGGCACCGGACCGGGCGCGGCGAGGCCCGCGAGGGTGGACACCGGAGTGCCCCGGGACAGCAGGGCCGCCGTGCCGATGGCGCGGGCCACCGCCCTGCGGTCGCCCACCGCACGGGCCGCCTCCTCGTCCGCCCAGCGTTCGGTGGTGTAGGCCACGGCGGTGCGCAGCGGGCGCAGGAACGGGTTGGCGCGGGCCGCGAGCCGGGCGATCAGCAGATACCGGTGGTGGCGGGCGGCCAGATGGGCGCGCTCATGGGCGAACAGAGCCCGGCGCTCGGCGGGCCCGAGGCTGTCCAGCAGGGCGGTGGTGACGACGATCCGGCCGCCCCGGGCACCGCCGCCGGGCAGCGCGTACGCGTAGGGCGTGGCGTCGGGCAGGACGGCGACCTGGGTGTCCGGGAGCCCGGCCAGCGCCCGGTGGGAGCGGCGGCGGACCCGGCCGTGGCGCCAGAGGGTGCGGGCGCAGACGAGGGCCACCGCGAGCAGGGCCGGGATGGCCAGGCGGCCGGCCACCTCGTCGTGGGGGAGGGCGGCGCGGACCTCGGGGTCGGACCAACCGTCGGGGAGCGGGTTGCCGGGGAGCTGGGCGGTGCCGACCACCATGAGCAGGGCGAGGCAGACCGTGCTGCACAGGGCCATCACCCCGGCGACTGCGGTCAGCAGCCGGGTGGCGACGCGGGGGTGCAGATGCTGTTCGGCCAGCCGGGCGACGGGCCAGGCGGTGAGCGGCAGCACCAGCGGCAGGAAGACGAAGAGGCCCATGCGGTGTCAGTCCTTCTCGCCGCGCGGCTGCCCAGGGGTGTCGTCCACCGGACCGGCGCGGCCCGCGACGGCACCGGGCGTCTCCGGCTCGTCGTCCCGGGCCCCGCCGAGCAGTTCGCGCAGCAGCCTCTCGTCCTCGGGGCCGAGGGCGGTGACGAAGCTGGCGAGCACCGCCTCGCGGTTCCGCTCGGCGTCCAGCACTTTGCGCATCCTGCGGGCGGCGAGTCCGGCCTCGTCGGAGGCGGGGGTCCAGGCGAAGGAGCGTCCGGCGCGCTCGCGGGTGACGGCGCCCTTGTCCAGCAGCCGGGTGAGGATGGTGATGACGGTGGTGTAGGCGAGGCCGCCGCCCAGCCGCTCCTGGACCCAGCCGGCCGTCGCGGGTCCGTCCGCCTCGCGCAGGGCGGTCAGGACCAGCACCTCCAGCTCGCCCTGCCCCCGTCGCCGGGGACGCCGGTGATCCGTCACGTCCTGTCTCCCTTCCGCTGCCGTGCGCTTCGCAGGCGGTCCATCGTAAGGACACTTGATGTCCCAGGACCGCCACCCCTCCCTTTCTACAGTGCTGTAGAGTCGATCGCACCGCTGTGACCATAGGAACAGCTCGAACGAGGAGGACGACTGTGGGGGTTTCCCTGTCCAAGGGCGGCAACGTATCGCTCACCAAGGAGGCGCCGGGGCTGACGGCGGTCCTGGTCGGCCTCGGCTGGGACGTGCGCACCACGACCGGCGCCGACTACGACCTCGACGCCTCCGCGCTGCTGCTGAACGCCTCGGGCAAGGTCGTCTCCGACCGGCACTTCATCTTCTACAACAACCTCACCAGCCCGGACGGCTCGGTCGAGCACACCGGCGACAACCTCACCGGTGAGGGCGAGGGCGACGACGAGTCGGTCAAGGTGAACCTGGCCGGGGTGCCCGCCGAGATCGAGCGGATCGTCTTCCCGGTGTCCATCCACGACGCCGAGAACCGCGGCCAGAGCTTCGGCCAGGTGCGCGGCGCGTTCATCCGGGTGGTGAACCAGGCGGGCGGCGCCGAGATCGCCCGCTACGACCTGTCCGAGGACGCGGCCACCGAGACGGCGATGGTCTTCGGGGAGCTGTACCGCAATGGTGCCGAGTGGAAGTTCCGGGCGGTCGGCCAGGGTTATGCCTCGGGGCTGGCGGGCATCGCGGCCGACTTCGGTGTGAACGTCTGACACGGGGAGCGGGGTCGTCATGTTCGGACTGAGTGAACTCGCGGTCGTGCTCGTCGTCGTCATCGTGGTGATCGCCGCCAAGAAGGGCCCCGAGCTGGCCCGTTCGGCGGGCAAGGCGGCCCGGATCCTCAAGTCGGAGGGCCGGGCGATGAAGGCGGACGACGGGCGGCCGGCCCCCGAACCCCGGGTGATCCAGGGCGAGTCGGTCACTCCCCCGGGCGCGGGGCCGTCGGAGGGCGGCGGCCCGGGACACTCCCGCCTCTGATCCGGCACCTGGGCCGCGCGCAGGACGGCGTACGACACCGTCCGCGCGCGGCCTTCGTCATGCCCGCTGCCGGTGCGCACCACCCGGGTGGGCGGACACCGCCCGCTCGCCGTGTCCCGTCAGCTGGGTGTACGCGGTGTCCGCCGCGTCCGCCGGGTGCGCCCCGGAGGGGACCCCCAGTTCGACGCAGCGGGTGCCGCTGGCCGCGTGGCGGGCGACGACCGAGGCGGGCGGACGGTCGGCGGTGCCGGGGGCGATGGCCACGATGCCGTTGCGGGCCAGCACCTCGGCGAGGACACCGGTGCGCTCGGGGCCCGTCCCCGGGGTGAGGGCGCGGTCGACGATCTCGACGCGGCGGCCCTCGGCGGTGAGCCGTTCGGCGAGGGCGCAGGCGGCGGCGCGGCGGTCGGCGAGCGACGGTCCGGTCACCCACACCGTGGCCCCCGGGCAGGTACATCGACAGTCGGGGTCGTCCGGTCCGGTCAACACGGGTACCCCCAGGCGCGGCCGATCTCGCGCAGCGGCGCGGGCACGTCCTCGGCGTCCGGCAGCGGCCGGGCCTTCTGGATCTTCCCCGACTTGATGTTGTCGCTCCAGTCACCGATGAACGGCACGAACGGGCCGTGGTCGCCCTTGCGGTAGTCGAGCATCCGGGCCGTCCAGGGCACCCCGACGAAGGCGCAGATCTCGCGGGTGACCTGCTCGGGGCGCTCGGTCAGATCCTCGTAGCGGACCGTGAGGCCGGGCAGGGCCACGCGGGCCGCCTCGACGGCCTCGACATAGCCGCGCACCTCGCGCACGGTGGCGTTCAGATCGCGGTCGGGCCGGTTGTTGATCAGGGAGCTGACCATGGAGGCGGGGTGGCGCAGCAGGAAGATGTAGCGGGCCCCGGGCCAGCCCTCCTGCAACCGCTCCCACACGGCGGCGTTGCCGGGGGTCTTGTCGACGATGACCTTCTTGCCGCTGCGCAGGAGTTCCCGGTGCATGATCCGGTCCCACAGCAGATACTCCAGCTCCCGCTCGTCGAGCCCCAGCTGTTTCATCGCCTTGACCGTGTAGGGCTTGGTGAGGTCGATCGACAGGGTGCGCAGATGCATCTCGTGGGGGGCGCGGATCTGCGGGTGGCTGTTGAGCAGCACCCTGAGCAGGGTGGAGCCGGAGCGCACGGAGGACAGGACGAACACGGGGTCCGGCACCAGCCGGTGGGCCGACTCGGGCACGGGCGGCACGGACCATCTCCGTATCCGCCGCTTCACCCCACGCGCCACCCGGCGCACCTGCGGGCCCACCACTGTCATGTCCTGCCTCCCTCGACCCCCCGGTTGCTTGAAGCCTCACCTTCCCCCAGATGACTTTGACCTTACTGTGAGCCCGGCATGGTTACGCCATGGGTCACGGATGAGAGTTTCCTGAGACCCTCGTGGAGATCGCGTGAAGGGCGGAACGGGGCGGGGTGTTCGGGCATCACGCCTGCGTGGGGCGGGTGCCGGTCAGTCGGTGTAGAAGAGCCGCTCCGGGGACTCGACCAGGATGCGGTGGCGGTCGGCGGGGTCGGGGGCCCAGTCGGCGAGGAGGTTGAGGTACTCCCCCGTGTCCCGGCCGCCGTCCGTGAGATGGGGCCAGTCCGAGCCCCACACCAGCCGGTCCGGGCGGGCGGCGACCAGGGCCCGGCCGAGCGGGGCGACGGAGGACAGCGGCTTGTTCCCGGCGACCCGGTAGGCGCCGGACAGCTTGATGTAGCAGCTGCCGTGGTCGAGGACGCGGACCAGCTTGGCGTAGTCGTCCTCGGTCAGCCCGTCGGACTCCTTCATATAGCCCATGTGGTCGATGACATAGGTGTCCTCGAAGTCCGCGAAGAACGGCAGCAGATCACGGACGACGGTGCCGGGTGTGTAGAACTGGAGGTGCCAGCCGCGCGGCCGGGCCCGCTCCGCCATCGCCCGGATGTAGGCGATGAGGTCGGGCAGGGCCCAGGAGGCGCGGGCGAAGAGGTCCAGGCGGATCGCCCGGACCCCGAGGTCGTGGTAGGTGTCGAGCTGGGCGTCGGTGGTGTCGTCGTCGATACGGACCACACCCCGGCAGCGCGGTCCGGCCGCCTTGAGGACATCGACGAGCAGGCTGTTGTCATTGCCGTAGTAGGTGGGCTGGACCAGCACGAAGCGCTCGACGCCCAGCCACTCCATGGCCTTCAGATACTGCTGGAGGGTGCCGTCCGGGAAGTGGTAGAGGGGGCTCGGTCCCACCGGGTAGCCGGGTTCGAAGACATGGAAGTGGGTGTCGCAGCTGTTCGGGGGCACCTCGAACACCGGCTTGGTGAGGGTGTCGGCGGCGCGGACGGGGGTGGGCCGGGGGAGGTCGGTGGCCATGGGTCGGTCTCGCTCTCTGTGCGGTGGCGGCGGCTACGGGCGGGCGGCGGCGAACGCGTCCAGGGCCTGGCGGGCGCGGGTCTGCGCGGACTCGTACAGCAGGGCCGTGTCGGTGCCGGTCATGCGCACCGGGCACACCCCGAGCGGCACCAGGTCGTCCATGAGCTTCTGGTCGCCGATGCCCCCGAGGACCATCAGCTTGCCGTGGCGGCGGCAGGCGTCGGTGAGCCGGGCCACGGCGTCACGGACGCGCGGGTCGTCGTAGCGGCCGGGGACGCCCAGTTCGGCGGTGAAGTCATTGGCGCCGAGGGCCAGCATGTCCACCCCGTCGAGGGCGGCGATGTCGTCGGCGGCGGCGATGCCCCGGGGTGTCTCCAGCAGGATCTGCACGATGGTGGCCGCGTCGGCGGCGGGGTTCATGGTGGTGGCCGGGGTGGGCCGCATGCCCAGCTGGGGAACCATGTTGGTCTGGGAGCGCTGGCCGCGCGGCGGGAACCGGCAGGCGCCGACGATCTGCCGGGCCTCCTCGGCGCTCTCCACCCGCGGGGCGACGATGCCGTGGGCGCCGCCGTCGAGGAGCCGCCCGATCATGCCGTACTCCCGTTCCGGGACCCGGACCAGCGCGGTCAGGCCCAGGGTCCCGGCGAGCGCGCACAACTGGGCGGCGGTGTCGGTGGACATGGTGGAGTGCTCCAGGTCCACCATCACCGCGTGGTGCCCGGTGCTGGCGGCGATCTGGAGGGTGTCCGCGGTGCGGGCGGTGCGCACGGTCATCATCAGGGCGGGTTCGCCCCTGTGCAGCCGCGCCAGGAACTCATTGTGCGCCGGAGGTTGCGGGGGGTGGGTCATCGTCGGGTCTCCTGCGGGTCAGGCCGCCGCGGAGGCGGTGCCGAAGGCGGGGTAGGGCTCGTTGTCGAGGCCCGGGACCACGACGGCCGACGGGTCGTTGTCCTGGGCGATGAGCTGCTGGGCGGCGTAGTCGGTGACGGCGCCGGAGAGCAGCTGGCGGGGGTCCTCCATGACCAGGCGCAGCCGGGTGACCAGGGAGAGCCAGTCGTCGGCGGAGCGGATGGCGGGCTGTTCGCTGACCACGGCACCGCTGTCGGTGACGGTGTGCGGGCCGGAGATCTCGTCGCCGGGGTCGAAGGCGGGGTAGCCGTCGAACATGGCACCGCCGAGTTCGACGGTGACCCGGGTGCCCGCCCACAGCTGCCGCAACTGCTCCTCGACGGCCCGGACCTCGCGCAGATCGCCGTCGACGGGGGTGGCGAACCCGGGGGCGTGCGGGGCGATGTAGAGATGGCTGAGCGGGAGCTTGCCGCGGGAGGCGGCGAGGACCATCCCGGCGACGCTGTTGGTGCGCCAGGTGACCCCGGCGGTGGGGCGCCCGATCTGGCCGACGACGACCACCATGGCGCGGGCCCAGTCGATGCCCTGCTCGTCCAGCCAGCTGATCAGCCGGTGCGAGGTGTCCAGGCCGACCAGGAAGAACGTGGCGACCATGATGCGGTTGAAGGACACCGGCACCTCGGGGTGGCCGTCCTCCAGATAGGTCTCCCGCAGCGTCTGGTGGGTGAGCTGGCGGGCCGGTTCGGCGAGGGCGCGCAGCAGATAGCGCTCGGTGATGGCGCAGGCGTAGTCGACCATGACCGCGATGGACTCCTCCCGGCCGCGCAGGGCGGCGGCGGCGATCCGGTCGCGCCACAGGGCGGGGCTGTTGGCGGCGCGGGCCTCGCGGGTGCGGCGCAGCAGCAGTTCGGCGTCCCGGCGCCACACCCCGTCGGGTTCGCGGCGGTACAGCTCGACCAGGGAGGCCAGCGCGGTGCCGAGATGGGAGACGGCGGCCAGTTCCTTGAAGCCCCGGTTGCTCAGCCGGTACGGCAGCACGGTGGGTGGGGTGCCGTCGCCCGGGTACAGCGCCATATCGGCTCCGGTCACCACGAGCAAAGGGTCGTGGGAGCGCCCGCGGGCGGCGCTGGCGCGCAGATGGGCGCCGATGGAGTCGGGGCCGGCGGTGTACGCCAGGAACAGATCGACGAGCTCGGGGCTCTCGTGGTCGGACATCTCAACTCTCCTTGGCCACGCCGTGGGCTGCCGGGTCGGTGGTCACCGGGAACGGGGGGCGGGGCATCAGTCCGTGAAGCGGTAGACGCGTACGTCGGCGGAAAATCTGAGGTCGGCGCTCAGGGCGTTGCTCTGGACGACGAGCGGGCCCTCGGGGCTGTCCAGGACCTCCAGGTCGGTGCCGCCGGTGGTGGCGAACTCCTCGACGAGTTCCAGCCGGCCCATCTCCCAGCGGTAGACCTGGGAGTTCAGGGCGGCGGTGGGGTCGGCCGGGGTGCCGTGGATGAAGTTGACCCGGATCAGATACAGGCCCCGGTCGGTGCGCACGAGGGCGAGTTCGCGTCCGCCGGGCCCGTCCAGGAGCTGGTGCTCGGTGAAGGCGTCGGCGGCGGGGTCCCAGCGCAGTACCTGGGACGCCTCGTCGATGCGGGCGACGGCGAGATGGGTGCCGGTGCCGTCGGGGGCGTCGAAGGTGGTGAAGGCGCGGCCCCCGGAGGGGACGAGGTCCTGGTGGGGGGTGAACCGGGTGCCGTCCCAGCGGTAGAGGACGCTGGGGCCGATGTGGTCGGCGTGGGCGAGGAAGGTGTGCCCGGCGACGGTGAAGGAGTGCCAGTTGTAGCCCCACTGGGAGGGGATGTCCTGGAAGTGGACGAAGCGGGTGCCGTCCCAGGTGTAGAGGACGGAGGGCCGGTTGTCGTCCTTGGTGTGCGGCAGGGCGACGCCCTGGGCGAGGGCGAGGAAGTGCCGGCCGTCGACGGTGAAGTGGCGCCACTGCTTGGCGGCGAAGCCGTCGAACGCCTGGAAGGGGGTGAAGCCGTCGCCGGTCCATTCGTGGACGACGGAGGGCACCTTGAAGTCGTAGGGGCCGGCGCCGCTACGGATGCTGGCGACGGCGAGGAAGGTGCGCCCGTCGATGGTGAAGGGCTCGGCGTCCTCGCCGCCGGGGGCGGTGAGGCTGCCCCAGGGGGTGAAGCGGTCGCCGTCGCGGCGCAGCAGGAGCAGTTCGGTGTCGCTGTCCCCGCCGTTCATATGGGCGGGGGTGCCCGGGACGTCGTAGGCGAGTTGCGGGACGGCGAGGAGTTCGAGGTCGCCGACGGTCAGCCGGTGGACGGCGCGGGCGCCGGAGGCGGGGATGTCCTGGAGGGGGGTGAGATGGGATCGGGTCACGGCGGATCTGTCTCCGTTGGGGCGGCCTGCGAGGAGGTGGGGTCAGAGGGGGCGGTGGAGGTCACCGCGGGGGTGGGTGCGGTGCGCTGAGGCGGGCCTCGCGGTCGTAGGCGCGGGCCAGCTGGGACAGGTCGTGCCCCCCGGCGCCGCGCCGGATGAGGGCGGCGCTCTGGCTCCGGGCCGCGGGCAGCAGTCTCAGGGGTACGTCGAGACGCGCGGCGAGGTCCGCGACGAGGGCCTGGGTCTCGGCGAGGGCACCGATGGTCGCCCCGCCGGCCGCCTCGCTGCTGGTGAGGGCGGCGGGCAGACAGTGGTCGAGCATGGTGCTGGCGCCCGGCGCGGCCATCAGGATCTGCTTGCTCACCTTGGGCGGCAGCCCGAGCCGGGCGATGAGGGCGGCGGCCTCGGCGGCGGCCGTGGCGTGCAGCCCGGTCAGCAGATGGCTGATGAGCTGGAGTTCGGTCGCGGCGCCGACCGGCCCGAGGTGGACGATGTCGTCGCAGTACGCGGCGAGCACCGGCCGGGCGCGTTCGAACTGGTCGGTGGGCCCGCCGACGACCGCGGTGAGGCGGCCGAGGCGGGCCTTCTGGGTGCCGCCGGTGAGCGGCACGTCCAGGAAGGACGCGCCGTACCGGGCGGCGTGCCGGGCGAGCGCGCGGGCCTGGTCCGGGTCCAGCAGGCTGTGGTCGATCAGCAGCCTGCCGGGGGGCAGCGCCGGGAGCAGTCCGTCGGTGGCGAGATAGAACCGGTCCTTGACCGCGCTGTCGGCGTGGCCGGTGACGATCACTTCGCAGTCGGCCAGATGCTCGGGCCGGGTGACGAGATCGGCGCCCGCCTCCTCCAGGTGCTTGGCATCGACCCAGGACGGGACACAGGCGGTGAGCCGGTGCCCGGCGGCGAGGAGACGCCGGGCGACGGGGAGGGTGAGGGGGCCGCCGCCGGCCAGTCCGATCCGGGTCGGCGGGCTCATGACGGCTCACTGCCCTGGGGAGCGGTGCCCTTGGGGGCGGCGCCGAAGAACAGCTGGGCCATGTCCGGGTCGGCGAGCAGGTCGTCGGCGTTGCCGGTGTGCAGCACCCGGCCGCTCTCCATCACCACCGCGTGCTCGGCGAGGGCCAGGCCGAACCGTACGTTCTGCTCGACCATCAGGACGGTGACGTCGGAGTCGCGCAGCGACCGGATGGAGTCGCCGAGCTGCGCGCACGCCTTGGGGTCCAGCCCCAGGGTGGGTTCGTCGAGCAGCACCACCCTGGGGCTGAGCATCAGGGCGCGGGCGAACTCCACGGTGCGGCGCTGGCCCCCGGAGAGGGAGGCGGCCTTGTCCCCGGCGCGTTCGGCGACCAGCGGGAAGATCTGGGTGATCTCCTCGTAGCGGCGGCGGTTGCGCTCCTTCTCGCGGCGCCGGGTGTAGGCGCCGAGCATGACGTTCTCGCGGACCGTCATGGTGGGGAACAGCCCGTGGTGCTGGGGCACCTGGGCGACGCCCTGGCGCAGGATGTCGCCGGGGCTGCGGCGGCTGATGTCGTCGTCGCCGATGCGCACCTGTCCGGAGCGCGGGTTGAGCAGTCCGCTGCACACCTTCAGCACGGTGGACTTGCCCGCCCCGTTGGGGCCGACGATGCAGGTGATGTCGCCGGCGGGGGCGGTGAACTCGACGCCCCGCAGGATGTCACCGGCCTTTCCGTAGCCGGCGACCAGTCCGGTCATGGTGATCATGCGTCAACTCCCGTGGCGGCGTGGCTGCCGGCCGTGCCCGGTGCGTGGTCGCCGAGGTAGGCCTCCAGCACCGCCGGGTCCTGTTCGATCTGCCGGGGCGGGCCGCTGGCGATGACATGGCCCTGGGCGAGGACATGGATGTGGTCGCACAGCGACAGCACCAGCGGCATGTTGTGCTCGACGATCAGCACGGTGGTGCCGGCGGCGTTGAGCTTGCGGATGATGTCGGCGAGGCGCTCGATGAGGGTCGGGTTGATCCCGGCCGCGGGTTCGTCGAGGAGCAGCACCTCGGGTTCCAGCATCAGGGCCTGGGCGAGTTCGATCAGCTTCTGCTGGCCGAAGGAGAGATCGCCCACCTGGTGCTCGGCGTACTCGCCCATGCCGACGAAGTCCAGCCATTCCCGGGCGCGGGCGGCGGTCTTTCCGCTGATGGCGGAGTCGGCGAGCTGTGCGGTGGAGAAGGTGCGGCTGGGGACGGCGAGGTTCTCCAGCGCGGTCAGGTGCGGGAAGATCCGGGTGGCCTGGAAGGTGCGGGCGAGCCCGTGGTGGGCGTGGAGCCAGCGGGGGGTGCCGTCCAGGCGGGTGTCGCCGAGGTGGATCGTGCCGCTGTCGGCGGCGAGACTGCCGTCGAGGAGGTTGAACACCGTGGTCTTGCCGGAGCCGTTGGGCCCGATCAGTCCGGTGATGGAGCCGCGCCGGACGGTGAACGAGCAGTCGTCGACCGCCTTGACCCCGCCGAAGGACTTGCTCAGTCCCTCCACCCTCAGCAGCGGGCCGTCGTCAGCGGGCGGGCCGGTGCGCGGGGTGAGTGCCGTGGGCGGCAGGACGTCGGGGGCGGTGGTGAGCCGGGCCCCGGCCAGTGCCTTGGGTCCGGTGCGGCGCAGCCGGGCGAACCACTCGACGCCCTCGGTGAGGACACCGCGCGGGAAGAACAGCACGATCGCGGCGAGCAGGGCACCGTAGATGATCAGGCGCCAGGAGCCGGCGTCGGGGCCGGACAGGCTCTGGTTGGTGAACTGGTTGAGCGGCTCCAGCATGAAGGCGCCCAGCACCGGGCCCCACAGGGTGCCGACCCCGCCGAGGTGGGCGGCGAGCACGATCTGCATGGCGATGACGATGTCGAACATCGACGCCGGTTCGAGGAAGGCGATGTAGTAGGCGTAGACACCGCCCGCGACCCCGATGGGGAAGGCGCTCGCGGCGAACGCGAACATCTTGTAGCGGTCGGTGCGCACCCCGATGCCGTCGGCCTTGGACTCGTCGTCGCGGATGGCCATCAGGCCGATGCCGAAGCGGGAGCGGCGGATCGCCCAGGAGCCGAGGATGGTCAGACCCAGCAGGATCAGCAGGTAGTAGTAGAACGGCCAGTTCATGAAGGCCCGGTCCCAGGTGGGCAACGGCAGGTTGAGTCCGTGGTTGCCGTTGGTGAGGGAGGACCAGTTGGCCGTCAGCAGGGCCGTGAACTCCAGGAACGCGAAGCTGATGATGACGAACGCGGCGCCGCGGGTACGGCGGCCGACAAGTCCCAGCAGCATGGCCGCCAGCGCCGCCACCACACCGCCCACGGGGGCGGCGACCAGGGGGTTGACGCCGGTGTGGATGGAGATCAGGGCGGTGGTGTAGGCGCCCAGACCGAGGAACGCGCTCTGGCCGAGGGAGATGTAGCCCGCGTAGCCGGAGATGATGTTCCAGCCGGAGGCCATGATGGCCAGCAGGAACGCCATGATGGCCATGTTCTGCCAGTAGGCGTTGTCGGACACGACGGGGAGGAGGGCGAGCGCCACGCCGGCGGCGCCGATGCCCGCGACCTTCAGTCGGGTGATGCTCATGCGCGGCTCATGTCCTCTCGCAGTCGTGTCCCGAGCAGGCCCTGCGGGCGGGCGACGAGTACGACGATGATGGCGATGTAGGGCACCGCCACGGCCCAGTCGGGCGAGACATAGGTGGAGGTCAGTGACTCGGCGACGGCGATGATCAGGGCGCCGAGGACGCTGCCCGCGAGGCTGCCCATACCGCCGAGCACGATGATCGACAGGGTGAGGCCGATCCAGTGGTCGGAGGAGCTGGGCATGAACGGGTAGAGCACGCTCAGCAGGGAGCCGCCGGCCCCGGCCGCCGCCACGCCGATGGCGTAGGCGGCGGCCCAGGTCTTGCGGACCTCGATGCCGATCAGGCGGGCCCCTTCGGAGCTGGAGGCGGCGGCCTGGATGGAGCGGCCCATCCAGGTGCGGCGCAGCAGCAGATACAGTCCGGCCAGGACGACGGCGGCCACCAGCCAGGAGTAGACCTGGGCCTGCGGGAAGCGCATCCCGAAGACGGCGAAGGACTCGTTGGCATAGCCGGGGGTCACCGAGTGCGGGGCGTTGCCCCAGATCAGGGCGATGATGCCCTTGACGACCAGGGCCAGGCCGAAGGTGGTGACCAGGGCCATGGACGGGTCGGTGGTGCGGGACCGCTCGATGAAGATGTAGTAGGTGACCCAGCCGACCAGCAGCAGTGACGGGGTGGTGACCACCGTCAGCAGCAGCGGGTCGATGCCGGTGGCGTCCCACAGCGAGTAGGTGAGGTACGCGCTGAGGATGAGCATGCTGCCCTGGGCGATGTTGACCACCCGCATGACCCCGAAGACGAGGTTCATGCCGGAGGCCGCCAGGGAGTACACCCCGCCGATCAAGAGCCCCAGGATGAGCGCTTGAAAGAACATTGACACTACGACCACCCCGGCTTGGGGTTGACCGCCTCGGTCACGGTCTTCTGGCTCTCCGGGAGGACGAACTCCAGGTTGCCCTTCTGCCACTGGGCGAGCAGCATGTCCCCCTCGGGAACGCCGCGTTCGTCCCAGCGCAGGCTGCCGACGATGGTGGACACCGGGTGCGAGTGCAGCCAGTCGGCCAGTGCGGTCTGGTCGAGGCTGCCGACCTGCTCCACGGCGGCCTGGAGGACCTGGCCGGCGGTGAACGCGTTGGCGGCGTCGTCGGTGGGCGCGGAGCCGTAGGACTCGGTGTAGTCCTTCACGAACTCGGCGTTGCCCTGGTAGGTCGACTTGGGGCTCCACGCGGTGGTGGTGAAGATGCCCTCGGTGTTGGCCTCGCCGACGGCCTGCGGGTAGGACCCGACCAGGCTGGGGGCGTTGGTCTGGAACATCATGTCCGGGCTGAAGTCCTGCTTCTGGAGGGCCTTGACGAGTCCGGCGCCGTCATTGGCGGCGACCGCGCCGTGCACGACCAGGTCGGGCTCCTCGCGGGCGATGGCGCTGGCGATGGGGTCGAAGTTGACCGTCTCCGGCGCGTACTTCTCGGCGTAGACGGACTCCACGCCCAGCTCGGTCAGGCGCTCGCGGAACTGCTCGATGGTGACATCGGTGTTCGGGTCGTCCTGGGTGGGATAGGCGGCGGTCTTGGGCCGCTCGTCCTCCGGCAGGGACGCGATGTAGTTCACGAACTGCTCGGGCAGGTCCAGGGAGGTGCTGGGCTGGGCGAAGAAGAGGTACTCGTAGCCCCGGGTGAAGATCTCCTCGGCACCGCCGGAGGGTTCGACGTAGAGCATCTTGTGGCGCTCGGCGACCGAGGAGGCGGGCAGGTTGAGCTTGGAGGAGAACGTGCCGAGCAGCAGGTCGACCCGGTCCTGGCTGATCAGCCGGTTGTAGTTGCTGACGACGGTGTTCTGGTCGAATCCGTCGTCCAGGACCTTCAGTTCCACCTGGCGGCCCAGCAGTCCGCCGTCGGCGTTGACCTGCTCGACCCAGACTTTGTAGCCCTCGTAGGCGGGTTTGGAGGCGTCGGCCACGGGGCCGGAGAGCGGCAGTGAGATGCCGATGGTGATGGGGCCGTTCGTCGAGCCGGAGCCCGAGCCGCACGCGGCGGCGGTGGCCATCAGGAGAGCAGCGGTGCTGAGGGCGGCGTAGCGCCGTCCGCGTCGGCCGATTCCTGGCATGAGACCCACCTTCAGTTCGGTGACAGGTTCTGATGGTGTGCTAGGACAGCCCCTCGGTCTGGTGCAGTGGTGAGCGGCTCAGCCCCGGTGGGGTTGGGGCGGCGACGTCCGGCGTGGCGGCGCGTCGGTCGGGGCCGGTGATCGGTCCGGTCAGTGCCTGTCCCAGGCGCTGCGCAGGGATCCCCGGGGGCGCTGGTGGCGCCCTAGACGGCGGGGAGCTGCGGGCGCCCTCGCCTTCATGTGCAATGTATACATTGCACATGAAGGGTCGGCAAGACATCGCGCAGAGGATCTGGAGGGAAATTCTCTACCTAGCGGTAACCCTGGGAAACCCTTGGGCACGAGGCGCTTTCGGGCGCGTCGCGCAAGGGCGCGGATCGGCCAGCGGGGGGGGGAGGGCAGGGGGGACGGTAGGGGGAGGATCCGGCGGCGGTGGACGCGCGGCGGGTGAGGGGGACGTGCGAGGCGGAGGGGTGAGACGGAAGGGCGAGGCGGAGGGCTGAGGCGGAGGGTGCGTGCCGGGAAACATGAAAGGGGCGGCTTGGGCCGCCCCTTCTCCGCTCCCCGCCTCAACAGGGACTCACATGGCCGAGTGCTCATGGGAGTACATCACCACGGCCTGGTGCACATGCTCGGCCGCCGCCGCCTCGGCCCGTTCCGGATCACCGTCGAGAATGGCGCTGAGGATCGCGTCGTGATCGCGCGGGGTGAGATCGGTACGGCGGTTGATGTTGGCCAGACTGCCCACCGCGAAGCGGGCCCAGATACGGTCCAGCGCGTCGGTGAGCAGAGGGTTGCCGGCCAGCCGGGCGAGCAGCATGTGGAAGGCCAGGTTGGCGTGCCAGGCGCCGGTCGGGTCGCCCGCCCCGGCACGCTCCTCCACGGCGTGCGCCGCGGACTTCAGCTCCGTGAGCTGGGCCGGGGAGAGCCGGCCGTCACGCTGCGCGGTCGCCGCCAGCTTGGCGGCCAACGCGTCCAGCGCGCCCTGCAACTGCATGGCGTGCATCATCTCCTGGGGGGTGAGGGAGCTGACGACCACTCCCCTGCCGGTCGACGAGACCAGTCCGTCGCTCTGGAGCCGGCGCAGCGCCTCACGGACCGGCGTGCGGCTCATCTCCAGGTCTTTGCACAGACCCAGCTCGGTCAGCCGGTCCCCGGGCCGGTAGTGCCCATCCACCAGCCGCTCACGCAGCCTGCGGTAGGCGACCTCGGCCTGATTGTGGATCCCTGGACGCTCCTCGGCAGAGCCACCGGATGACAGCATGACTAACGTATACATTGTATTCAGTGGCGCCCGCAATACGCGGGGGTCACTGAGTGCCACGTGGCGCGGTGCGCGGAGGGTGGGGGCGGGCCCGTCGGCGGGGCGTGTGGCAGGGGTGGCCGGGGGCTGTGGGCGACGCGCTCTTGGCGGACGGGCCTGGGCGCCGGTCGCGGGGAGGGGCGTCAGCCGGTCGGTGGGAGAACCGTTGGCGGAAGGGGCCTCGCCGGGCAGCGGCCGGTCGGCGCGCAGAGCCTTCGCGGGTCGGCGCAAGGGCCGTCACTGATCAGCCGGAGGGGTGTGAGCCGGTCGGTGGGGAGGGCGTCGGGGAAGGGGCCCGGCTCGCATCGGCGGAGCCGTCTTCGGCCGGTCGGCGGAAGCGTTGTGGCTGGTCGGCGGCGGGGGCGTCGCCGGTCGGCGGAAGCGTCGTGGCTGGTCGGCGGAAGCGTTGTGGCTGGTCGACGGCAGAGGCGTCGCCGGTCGGCGGGAAAGCCGTCGGCGGGCGAACCCCGCCACCGGACGACGGAACGGCCTTCGGCCGGTCGACCTCCGAAGGAACTTCGCTGGTCGGTGGCACTGGCGTCGGCGGTCAGTGCGAGGGCCGTCAACCGGTGGGCGGGAAGACCCTCACGGGCCCGTCGCCGATCAGCGTGAGAGCCAGCAACCGGTGGACGGAAGGCCCCCACGGAGAGGCCCATCGCCGGTCAGCGTGAAGCCCGACAACCGGTGGACGGGAAGACCCTCACAGGCCCGTCGCCGATCAGCGTGAGAGCCGGCAACCGGCGGGCGGAAAGGCCCCCACGGAGAGGCCCATCGCCGGTCAGCGTGAAGCCCGACAACCGGTGGGCGAGAAGGCCCTCACAGGCCCGTCGCCGATCAGCGTGAGAGCCGGCAACCGGTGGACGGAAGGCCCCCACGGAGAGGCCCATCGCCGGTCAGCGTGAAGCCCGACAACCGGTGGACGGGAAGACCCTCACAGGCCCGTCGCCGATCAGCGTGAGAGCTGGCAACCGGCGGGCGGAAAGGCCCCCACGGAGAGGCCCATCGCCGGTCAGCGTGAAGCCCGACAACCGGTGGGCGAGAAGGCCCTCACAGGCCCGTCGCCGATCAGCGTGAGAGCCGGCAACCGGTGGACGGAAGGGCCCTCGCGGAGGGGCCCATCGCCGTTGGCGGGCGGGCAGGCAACCGGACGGCGGCGAAGCCGTCAGCGGAAGGGCACCGCCACCAGCAGGCCGAAGGGGCGCCGACCGGCTGACGGGTCAGCCGTCAGCGGCAGCGCCCCGTCTCATCGGTCAGCGGGAGAGGCGTCAGCGGCATGGTCCTCGCCGGTCGGCGGATTCGCCCTCAACCGGCGGACGGGAAACCGTCACCGGAAGGGCCCTCGCCGGTCAGCGCCAGCGCACTCGACCAGCCAACGGGAAGCCACCACCGCGAGACCGCTGGTCCATCACCGGAAGAACCCTCCCCGGTCAGCGAAAACGCACTCGACCAGCGGATGGGAAGCCACCACCGCGAAACCCCTGGTCCGTCGGCGGAGCACCCCCCGGTCACCGCAAGCGCCCTCACCCACCCGACGCCACAGCCGCCGCCACCCGCCCCACGACCTCGCCGAGGCCCAGTCGGGCGCCGGACGGCCCCGGCGCGGAGGCCGTGATGGTGATCTCGTCGCCGTCCTCCAGGAACGTGCGGACGGTGCCGTCGGGGAGCGTGAGCGGCTCCGCGCCGCCTCGGGTGAGTTCGATGAGCGAGCCCTCCTGACCGGTCTCGGGGCCGCTGATCGTCCCCGAGGCGTAGAGGTCGCCGGGGCGGGTGGAGGCGCCGTTGACGGTCATGTGCGCGAGCATCTGCGCGCCGGTCCAGTACATCGTGGCGAACGGCGGGGTGGAGATCTCCTGGCCGTTGAGCCGGACCGACAGGGCGAGGTCCAGGCCGTCCTTGCCCGCGTCCGCGAGATACGGCAGCGGCTCGGGGTCGCGCGGCGGGGGCGCGGTCCAGGCGGCGTCCAGGGCCTCCAGCGGGACCACCCACGCGGAGACGGAGGTGGCGAAGGACTTGCCCAGGAACGGTCCGAGCGGCACGTACTCCCATGCCTGGATGTCCCGCGCCGACCAGTCGTTGACCAGGCAGACACCGAAGACATGGTCGCGGAACCCGGAGACCGGGACGCGGCTGCCGAGCGGTGAGCCGGTGCCGACCACGAAGCCGATCTCGGCCTCGATGTCGAGCCGCTGGGAGGGGCCGAACACCGGGGCGTCGCTCCCCGGGGGCCTGCGCTGCCCGCTGGGGCGGGTGACCGGCGTACCGGACACGACGACCGTGCCGGAGCGGCCGTGGTAACCGATCGGCAGATGCTTCCAGTTGGCGGTCAGCGGGTCGCCGCCGGGGCGGAAGAGGCGGCCGAGATTGGTCGCGTGGTGCTCACTGGCGTAGAAGTCGACATAGTCGCCGACCTCGAACGGCAGCCGCAGGGTGACCGCGTCCAGCGGGTGCAGGGCGGCCTCGGCGGCGGGCCGCCGCGCGTCGTCGGTGAGCGCCTCGCGGATCCGGGCCCGGGTCGCGGACCAGGCGGCGCGGCCCAGGGCGAGGAAGGGGTTGAGCGCGGGCGCGGCGAACACCGGGTCGCCGAGCAGGGCGGCCAGGTCCAGCACCCGGTCCCCCACCCGCACCCCGACGCGGGCGGGCCCGCCGGGCGGCGCGAAGACCCCGTAGGGCAGATTGTCGATGCCGAACAGGTCGTCGGCGGGCAGGTCCAGCCACGTCATGATGGGTAACTTCCGGGATCGGGGCGGGTGGGAGAGGGCGGTGCGGAAGGGGGGAGGGTCAGGGGCGGCGCGAGGGCACGCGCCGCCGCTGACGACCGGTCCCCGTCAGAAGTTGCCGCGCTTCTCCTGCTCGCGCTCGATCGCCTCGAACAGGGCCTGGAAGTTGCCCTTGCCGAAGCCGAGCGAGCCATGGCGCTCGATCAGCTCGAAGAACACGGTCGGGCGGTCGCCGAGGGGCTTGGTGAAGATCTGGAGCAGATAGCCGTCCTCGTCGCGGTCCACGAGGATGCCCCGCTTCTGCAACTCGTCCACCGGCACCCGTACCTCGCCGATCCGGGCGCGCAGGGCCGGGTCCTCGTAGTAGGAGTCCGGGGTGGCCAGGAACTCGATGCCCTCGGCGCGCAGCGCGTCCACCGAGGCGATGATGTCGTTGGTGGCCAGCGCCAGATGCTGGGCGCCGGGGCCCTGGTAGAACTCCAGGAACTCGTCGATCTGCGACTTCTTCTTGCCCAGCGCCGGCTCGTTCAGCGGGAACTTGACCCGGTGGTTGCCGTTGGCGACGACCTTCGACATCAGCGCCGAGTACTCGGTGGCGATGTCGTCGCCGATGAACTCCGCCATGTTGGTGAAGTTCATGACCCGGTTGTAGAAGTCGACCCACTCGTCCATCTTGCCCAGCTCGACATTGCCCACCACATGGTCGAGCGCCTGGAAGATCCGGCGCGGGCGCCCCTCACGCCGCTGGAACGACGAGGTGCGCACCACATAGCCCGGCAGGTAGGGGCCGTCGTAGCGGGAGCGGTCGATCAGGGTGTGCCGGGTGTCGCCGTAGGCGGCGATGGCACCGACGCGGACCGTGCCGTTCTCGTCGGTGATGTCGTACGGCTCCTCCAGGACCTTGGCGCCCTGGGCGCGGGCGTGGGTGATGCACTTGTCGACGTCCGGCACCTCCAGCGCGATGTCGATGACACCGTCGCCGTGGCGCCGGTGGGCGTCCCCGAGGGGGCTCTCCGGGTCGACCGCGCCCTTGAACACGAACCGGATCGCCCCGCTGCGCAGGACGTACGCCTGGTGGTCGCGGTTGCCGGTCTCGGGGCCGGAGTAGGCGATCAGCTCCATGCCGAACGCCGACTGGTAGAAGTGCGCCGTCTGGGTGGCGTTGCCGACGTTCCACACCACCGCGTCCCAGCCGGTCACCGGGAAGGGGTCCTTCTGGGCGTCGTACTCGACCAGGCCGACGAGCTGCTGGAGCTGGGGGAGGTCCAGTTCGGCCAGTCGCTCCTGACTGGTGAGGATCTGGTCGATGCTCATGTGTCGTCGTCCCTTCGGTGGCAACTCTGTGGCAACGCAACCCGGTGGTGGCAGAGGGCACGGGAACGAGCGCCGCTTACGCGCCGCGGCCCCGCGCTGCCACCAGAACAGCGGCTGACGGGTTCTTGTGCAAGAGTTACTGCGAGCGCTGGGCATCCTGCTCATTCTGCCCAGCGGAATCGGGGTGGACGGGTACATGTTGTACAGCCTGTGAATGGCCTGAAGGGTGCTTACGCGACGGGGCGGTGAGCGGGGGGTGTTGGCGGGGACTCGGGTGATCCGTCGCCGAGGGGCCCTGGCATCATCCGGTCATGCTCGACGACAGTGCCGCGTGCCTGGGCCCCCGCGGGCGAGGGTGCCGACCGGGCCGGACGCGCGTCCGGATCACGGCGGGGCGAGGGTGAGCGGCCCGGTGCCGGGCCCGCTGGTCCCGGCGGGCGATGACCGGCACCCTGAGACTGTGGATGCCCGGGGAACAGGAGACGCGGAGCCGATGGACCCCTCACCGTCCCCCGCGTCCTCCCCACAGCCACCACCCCCACAGCCACCGCCCTCCCCCGCCCTGGCCGAGCCGACCGACCCCGATGTCGATCTGCACCTGCCCGCGCAGCGGCCCGGCCGGTGGCGGACGGAGCTGCCCGTGGTGGCCGTGATCGCGCTGGGCGGCATGCTGGGCGCCTCGGCCCGGTACGGCGCGGCCCTGCTGTGGCCGACCGGGAACGACGCCTTCCCCTGGACGACGCTCGGGGTGAACGCGGCCGGTTGTGCGGTGATCGGGGTGTTCATGGTGCTGATCAGCGAGGTGTGGGCCGCGCACCGGCTGGTCCGGCCGTTCTTCGGCACGGGGGTGCTGGGCGGGTTCACCACCTTCTCCACCTACGCGGTGGACATCCAGCGGCTGATCGGCGCCGGGCGGGCGGGGACGGGGCTCGGCTATCTGGCGCTGACCCTGGTGGCGGCACTGACGGCGGTGTGGGGCACGGCATGGGCGACCCGCCGGATCCTGGCGTGGAGGCAGAGATGACACGACTGACCGGACGCGCCCTGCGCGTGACCATCTTCATCGGCGAGGACGACGTCTGGCACCACAGACCGCTCTACACCGAGATCGTGCACCGCGCCCACCGGGCCGGGCTGGCCGGGGCGTCGGTGTTCCGCGGGATCGAGGGGTTCGGGGCGTCGTCGCGGGTGCACACCTCCCGGCTGCTGTCGCTGAGCCAGGATCTGCCGATCGCGGTGATCATCATCGATGACGAGGAGCGGGTCCGGGCGTTCCTGCCCCAGTTGGACGGACTGGTCACGGAGGGGCTGGTGATCCTCGACGAGTGCGAGGTCATCCGGTACGCCGGCCGGGACAGGGAGGCGGACCGGGACGGAGACGGGGACCGGGGCCGGGAGCGGGAGGGCGGGCGGTGAACTGGCTGCTGGTGGTCGCCGGGGCGGCGGTCGGGGCGCCGCTGCGCTATCTCACCGATGTGGCGGTGCAGCGGCGGCACGACACGCTCTTCCCCTGGGGGACGTTCACCGTGAACGTGGTCGGCTGTCTGGTGCTGGGCCTGCTGACCGGTGCCGTCGCGCAGGGGGCGGCGTCCGACTCCGTTCAGCTGCTGGTGGGCACCGGCCTGTGCGGGGCGCTGACCACGTACTCGACCTTCTCGTACGAGACGATGCGGCTGGCGGAGGCGGGGGCGAGGTTCTTCGCCGCCGCCAATGTCGCCGCCAGTGTGGTGGCGGGTCTGGGGGCGGCCTTCGCGGGGGCGGCGGTGGCGACGGCCCTGTGGGGCTGACGCCCCCGCCGACCGTCCCGCGGCCCCCGGAGCGAAAGAGGCGGCCCGGTTACAGTCCCAGCGCCGCGATGCCCGCGCGGGCGATCTGGACGTCCTGCGCGGGGAGGGCTCCGCTCACCCCGACGGCGCCGACGCACTCGCCGTCCTTGAGGATGGGCACCCCGCCCTCCAGCACCCCGTCGATCACGGGAGCCGTCACATAGGCGGTGCGGCCCTGGTTGATCTGGTCCTCCAGGAGCTGGGTCTCCTTGCGGGCCAGCGCGGCGGTGCGGGCCTTGGCCGGGGCGATGTGCGCGCTGAGCGGGACGGCACCGTCGAGCCGGTGGACGGTCCAGGGGTGGCCGCCGGGGTCGACGACGGCGATGGTGACGGCCCAGTCGTTGCGCAGGGCCTCCGCCTGGGCCGCCGCCACGATGCGGTCGACGTCGTCACGTTCGAGGACGGTGCTGGTCTTCACGTCGGGGGTTCCGATCCGTCGGGTGGGCGGGGCAGGCTGACTTAGGCTGTGCGGTTCACCGTCGGCGTACGGAAGGGACGCCCGGCGACCCGAAACCTACAGTCCCCTATAGGAATAGACAAGAGGTCATGTACGACGGCCGTCATGACGTACTGCAATACAAGATGCCGTCTCGTCCATTGACTGAGCTGCGCGCCCCTCCTATCGTGGAGCCACTTCTGGAAAGGACGGGACCCGCATGAAGCCAGTCGCCCTGATCGGCGCCTTGCTCGTGTCGTGCGCCGGCCGCCGGACCTACGACGAACCGCTCAGATACTCCCCGCCCCGGGAAGGACTGCGCCCCGGCACGGCTGTCGGCGAGCCTCAGACACCCTTCTGAGGGCCCGCGTCGCCTCGCTGCGACCGCCTGGCCGCCACAGTCCGTAAGCCCTTGCCGTCCGTCGTTCCGCCGCCGGCAGGCCATCCACCCATATCCGCGAGGAGTGCATCACCGTGACCACCACCGCCCCTCTCCAGCACATCACCGGGCCCTCCGCCTGGCGCGGCGACGAGCTGACCCGGTCGACCGACTGGATCTATGTCCTCAGTGACGCCGAGCGCACCGAACTGGAGGAACTGGGACGGCGCTTCGTCGCCGACGACCCGGATCTGCGCACCGTCACCGCCGCCGACTACCCGCTCGACGCCGCCCGCGCCCTCAACGACGAGTGCGGCCGGCAGATGGACGCCGGGCGGGGCTTCATCCTGGTGCGCGGGCTGCGCACCGACGAGTACGGTCCCACCCTGGCCGCCGCGATCTTCGTCGTGATGGGTCTGCACCTGGGCCAGCCGATCGGGCAGAACCAGCGCGGCGATCTGCTCGACCATGTCATCGCCACCTCGAACAAGACGATGTCCGACGAGGGCGCCCTGCCCTCCCGGATCCGGGACCGGCTGCCGTTCCACTCCGACAGCTCCGATGTCGTCGCCCTGATGTGTCTGCGCGGCGCCAAGGAGGGCGGCGCCTCCAGCCTGGTCAGCGGCACCACCATCTACAACGAGATGCTGCGCCGCCGCCCCGACCTCGCCCCGCGGCTCTTCGACACCTACCACTGGGACTGGCGCCGCCAGGACCCGGACTCCCCGGAGATGACCTACACCTCACCGATCATCAGCTACGTCGACGGCATCTTCAGCACCTATGCCGGCAACTCGATGATCTTCAGCGCCCAGGAGTACCCGGGGGTGCCCCCGCTGACGCCCGACCAGGCCGAGGCGATCAATCTGTTCGACGAGATCTCCCAGGAGTCCGGTCTGCCGATCGACATGGACTTCCAGCCCGGGGATGTGCAGTGGCTGCTCAACTACGCCGCCCTGCACTCGCGGACCAGCTATGTCGACCACCCGGAGCCGGAGCTCCGCCGCCATCTGCTGCGGCTGTGGCTCAAGCGGGACGTGGGCCGTCCGCTGGCCCCCAAGTTCGGCAAGCATGTCGTGGTCATGGGCGAGCCCACCACTCCCCCGCTGCCCGGTGGCCGGTTCCGGATCGCCGACGCCGTCACGGTCAACGACGACTGGGGCGCGTGACACCGGGTCCTGAACGGACCCGCCCATGAGAAGAGGGACGCTCCCGACGGGGGCGTCCCTCTTCCGGCTTCCCGGCGCCTACGGCAGTTCGTTCAGCAGCCGCCGGTAGACCCGCGCGTACGCGGCCAGCCGCCCCAGCGACAGCGTGTCCCGCCGGGGATCCCCGGCGGCGGGCCGCGCCTGCGGCCCGAGGCGTACGGTGTCGACGCCCCGGGCGCGCAGCACGACCCCGTCGGTCGAGCCGGTCCAGCCGGTCATCGGCGGTGGCTCGGCGCCGAACTCGTCGCGCCAGGCCGCACGGGCCGCCGTCACCACGGGGGCGTCGGCCGGGGTCGCCGCGGCGACCGCGACGGGCTCGGCGCGGACATCGACCGCGCAGTCCCGCAGCGGGGTGTCCGCGCACCGGGCCCGCAGCCGGTCGGCCAGCCCGGACGCCAGCACCGCGGGCTCCACCGGGTCCCCGGCGACGACATACAGGTCGATGCGCAGGGCGGCGGGCAGCAGGTCGGGCTTGTCGGGCCGGCCGCCGCCGAGCGCGCCGATACCGCAGGCGCGGCCGGTCTGCCCCTGCCGGGGGTCGGCGGCGAGGTAGGCGGTGCGCCAGCGGTCGAGTTCGTCCAGGAGGATCCCGGCGGAGGCGAGGACCCCGCCGGGCGGGGTGGCGGACCCGGGTGCCATCGCGGCACCGGAGCGGCCGGTCACCCGGACGGTCAGATACAGCGCGCCCGGCTCGTGCCACAGCAGTGTGGGCGGGCCGGACTTGGCGACGATCGCCGAGCCCGGCAGCGGCTGGGTGCCGGCGTACGCCTCCACGCCGGTCACCCCGCTGTCGCGGCGATGGGTGCCGGACCCCGCGAGCAGCAGCCGCCCCGTGTCCGCCCCGGCGAAGGCCACCAGCGCGGCGGCGGCGGGGCCGCGGGCCACACCGAGGCCGAAGCCGGTGATCTCGTCGCCGTCGGCGTCGAGCGGGGCGATGGCGGCGCTGCTGCCGGTGACCTGGGCGTTCGCGGGGTCACCGGGGTCGAGTGAGGTGTCGAGATGGGAGTAGAGCAGGGGTCCGGCCCCGTGGGTGGCGATCAGGCTGCCGCCCTCGGGGCCGTGCTCCAGGACCTGCCAGTCGATGTGCGGCCACCGGTCGGCGCACCAGGCGCGCAGCCGGTGCGCCGCCACCCGCTCCTTCCCGCGTGGCGCGGCCACCCGGTCGAGCAGATGCAGGGTGTCGAGCAGGTGGTGACTCAAAAACGTCCCCAGTCGTCGGCGGCCGGACGCCAGACGTCGATGTTGCGCGGGTCGGCCGGCATACGGCGCGGCCGGTGCGTCTCGTGCTCCTCCGGGGTGAACACCCGGTGCGCGTCGCACAGCTCGTAGCGCGGCCCGAAGCGGGTGTCGTGCATATAGAACGCGATCGAGGTGGACGCCGAGTGGTTGACGATGTCGGAGGCGATCGGGGCGCCCTTGTACAGCGCACGCGCCCGCATCCGCATGACATGGTCGAGGCTCTTCATCGCGAAGCACAGATGGGCGACGTAGTGCTCGGTGTTCTTCTGGATGGCGAGGCTGTGGTGGTAGCGGTCCTCGCAGCGGTAGAACGTGGTCGAGCCGACGACATGGTCCGAGGGCAGGAAGTTCAGGACGTTCTGGTAGAAGTCCCGGGTCTCCTCGAACTTGGCGGTGGCGATGAAGGGGTGCACCAGGTCGAGCGGCCGGATCTCCAGGTGCGGGGGCTCGGCGTACTCCTGGAACTCGGTGAACAGCTCGATGATCAGGCCGTTCGGGTCCTTCACCGCGAAGCCGTCGTCGCACAGGGCCCGCTGGCGCTCCTGGAGTTCCAGGATCTCCAGACCGGCGTCGGCGACGCTCTTGCGCAGCGCCTCCAGGGTCTCCTGGCTCTCCACGCTGTAGCCGACCGCGGTGGTCCAGCCGTCGGTGCGCTCGGGGGCGCTGATCAGCTCGATGGAGTGGTGCTCGATGTCGGCGCGCAGATAGGCGTAGTCATCGGTGCGCTGCTCCAGCTGGAGCCCGACGTGGTACTCCAGGAACTCGATGGTGGCCTGCATGTCGGGGACTTCGATGCGGGCGTACTCCATGCCGTACGGGCCGCGGGGGCGGGTGCTCACGGGGGCAGTCCTTCCTGCGGCGAGCGGCAGGCGCTCGGCGTACTCGAACGAGGTGATGGCCTGCTGGGAGATGACCGGGCGCCAGCGGGTGTGCACAAAGCTTTCGTGGGAGTCACTGCCCAGGTAGGCGAGCAGATCGTCCGGCCCGTCGAAGTCGACGGCCATCGTGTGGGTGAAGGTGCGGTCGCGGGTGCTGATGTTCTCGCCGAGGACGAAGCCGCGCATGGCCGGGTAGCGCTCCGGGAAGGTGCGCAGCTCGGCCAGGACGGACTCCCGTACGGCCGGGTCGGTTCCGTCGGTGAAACGGAAGGACAGGGTGTGCCGGATCATGGGTCGCCTTCCGTCGCCGCTAGAGGATGAAGCTGAGCCGGGCGCCGGCGGCGAGCGACTCATGGCCGAGGACGGAGCGCCGCAGCCGGAACCGGAAGCCGTCGTCGGTGGGCACCAGCAGATGCTCGTACCAGCCGACATAGGCGTCGAAGTGACCGTCGCGGGCGCGGTGGACGACGAAGGAGGCGCTGACCCTGAAGGTCTCCTCGGTGTCCGCCGCCAAGCGCACGTTGGAGACCAGGCGGTGGGTGCGGGAGTGCGGGTTCTCGGCGTGGGCCTTGCGGGACTTCAGGCGCTTGACCCGGGCGGTGAGCAGGCCCCAGTCGTCGTCGACGAAGGAACCGGTGTCGTGCGGGGACCAGCCGGGGCGGTAGTCGGTGGTGGGGATCTCGTAGCGGGCGCCGGGCTCGAACAGGGCGAGCCAGGCGTCGTAGTCCCAGTGGTCGAGGATGTCGGCCTCGGCGTAGAGGAAGTCCTCCACCTCGGGGCGGGTGATGGTGCGGCCCGCGCAGTGCACGGTGGAGCGGCTCACGGACGTGGTCATCGCACGTCCCTCCCTTCGAGGAAGGATGCCGGGCGTTCGCCGTGCACCTCTAGCCCGCCCTCCACGCCCACGGAGTCGACCCACTGGCGCCAGAAGCCGCGCATCGCGCCCTCGTCGGTGGACCGGCCCTGGACGCCCTTGACCTCGTCGGCCATGCCGCGGGACATGTCGCTGTAGTCGTTGCCGGGGTCGGCGTTGCCGGCGGTTGCCTGGATGCCGCGCTGGACGGCCTCGTACGCCTCGATGTCGTCGGGGGTGGCGAGGCCGCCGGGGCCGACGAAGCTGACGACCGTCTTCATGCGCAGGGCGCGGGTCTCCGGGTCCTCCTCGCGCGGCACGAGCTGCCAGGCGCGGACGTCGGTCTGGTCGGGGGCCACCGGTTCGAGCTGGCGGATGGACAGGCCCTCGATGTCGAAGAGGAGGAGGTTGGGGAAGACGAAGAGGATATGGCTCTCGTCCGCCACATGGTGGGCCCGCCGCTCGCCGAGGCGCTCGGTCATCTCGGCGCGGTGGGCCTCGGTGCGGATCCGCTCGTCCTCGCCGAAGCGGGGTTCCCAGATCATGCTGATCCGGCCGCCGTGCCCGGTCAGGACCAGCAGTCCATGGCCGTTGCCGAGGTTGTAGGCGTACTGGTTGTCGTCGGTGACGGCGTAGCCGCTCTCGCGCAGATAGCCCACGAAGGTGTTGTGGGTGGGCGCGAAGTGGTAGCCGTCCATGGCGTTCTCGACGGCGAGCTTCCAGTTGCCGCGCACGCTGTAGAGCTGGGTGCCGGGCAGGGTGGTCATCCCGCCGGTGTGCTGCTGCTCGATCATCGTCATGTAGTCGGCGGCGTCGCCGAGGTAGTCGAGCAGCGGGGGGACGTCCGGGTCGAAGGAGACGAAGACGAATCCCTCGTGGGTCTCCAGCCGGGGCACCGAGCGCAGGCCCATGGACTGGCGGAACTCGTCGGTGGACTCATAGGCCCCCGCATCCGGGATGGCGGCGACCTCACCATTGTTCCGGAATGTCCAGGCGTGATAGAAGCACTGGAAGAGTCTGGTCGAACCTTCGTTCTCGCGGCACAGCACGGTTCCGCGGTGCGGACACGAGTTCAGGAAGGCGTGCAGTTCACCGGCGCTGTCCCGGCAGAAGATCAGTGGCCGGCCGCCCAGCGTGCGGACCTTGAAATCGTTGGGCTGGGGGATCTCCGTCTCATGCCCGAGATACAGCCAGGTGTGCTGCCACACCCAGCCGCGTTCCCGGGCGAAGATCTCCGCGCTGCGGTAGGCATCGCGGTTGACCCGGAAGGTGAGCCGGTCCCAGTCCTCGACGACCATCGGTGCTGGGACGGTCCGGGGGTTGCTTCCCATGGGGCGTTTGCCTCTCACAAGTCCCGACCCGAGTGACGTCTCGTGAGACGCCATCTCGTATGTCGCAGTAGCGTCTCCCAGCGGACTGATGGTGTCAAGCATCCGTCGCATGGTTGACACCCCCTCCTGGTGGCGTCATCATCCAATCCCACAATGAAATACACCGTCTCGCATTCTGTGCGACCGTGTGAAGGGCAACAAGCTCGTGCCATACGTCATCACCGATGCCTGCGTCGACGTCATGGACAAGTCGTGCATGGAGGAGTGCCCGGCCGACTGCATCTACGAGGGCGACCGGATGCTCTACATCCAGCCCGACGAATGCGTGGAGTGCGGGCGCTGCGAACCCGTCTGCCCGCAGATCTCGATCTTCCACCATGAGGATCTGCCGGACGACCGCAAGCCGTACGAGCGCATCAACGCCGAGTTCTTCCTGCTCGGCGACGAACCGCTGGGCTCGCCCGGCGGAGCGCGCAAGGTCGGCCGGACCGGCCACGACCACCCGGAGGTCGGCGCATGACCGGCCCCACGACCCCGCCCGGCGGCCCTGAGATCGCCGTCGACCTGCTCGTCATCGGCGCGGGTCCGACCGGCCTCTACGGGGCGTACTACGCCGGATTCCGCGGGATGAGCGTCGCCATCGCCGACGCCCTGCCCGAGGCCGGCGGCCAGATCGCCGCCCTCTACCCGGAGAAGCTGATCTACGACGTGGCCGGCTTCCCCGCCGTCCGCGGCCAGGACCTGGTGGACCGGCTGATCGAACAGGCCGGACGCTGGGACCCCGTCTATCTGCTGGGCCACGGCGTCACCGACCTGGCGGACATCGAGGGCGGGGTGCTGGCCACCACCGACCGCGGTGCCCGGATCAGGGCGGGCGCGGTCCTGGTCTGCGGCGGGATCGGCAACTTCGTCCCCCGGGAGCTGCCGGTGGGCTCGGAGTACCTGGACCGCGGACTGCGCTACTTCGTCCCGCGCCCGGCCGAGCTGGCCGGTCAGGACGTCGTCGTGGTCGGCGGCGGGGACTCGGCGCTGGACTGGGCGCTCACCCTGGAGCCGATCGCCGCCTCGGTCACCCTGGTGCACCGGCGCACCCGCTTCCGCGCCCATGAACGCTCCGTCGAGCAGGTCCACTCCTGCTCGGTCCGGGTCCTCACCCCCTACGAGGTGGAGAAGGTCCACGGCGAGGAGACGGTCACGGAGGTGGTGGTCGCCTCGGCCGACGGCGACCGGGTCACCCTGCCCGCCCACAGCGTGGTGGCCGCGCTCGGCTTCATCGCCGACCTCGGCCCCATCGAGCGGTGGGGGCTGGAGCTGCGCCGCCGGCACATCCTGGTGGACCGCACCATGAGGAGCAGCCGTGAGCGGGTGTACGCGGCCGGGGACATCTCCGACCACGACGGAAAGGTGAGTCTCATCTCCATCGGCTTCGGGGAGGCGGCCCTCGCCGTCAACCACATCGCGGCGCTGCTGGATCCGACCCGCTCGCTCACTCCGGGTCACTCCTCCGACGCCTGAGTCCCCGGGCCGGACCACCGGTCCGGCCCGCCACCCGGGCCCCCCGGGGACATCGGGGGGCATCGGGGGACATCGAGGGGCATCCGGCCTTGCGCGGACCGGGGGTTCGGCGGGGTTCTCATCCCCGCACCCGCCGTTACACTCCCCCTTGCCACACCTCAATTCAATACGCCGTTTCATTTCATGTCTTATGACCGGTCACGTACGGTTGGGAGCGATAGATACATGCCCACGAAGGCGCAGCGCGGCACCGGGGAGCAGGACGGCCCGGACAGGACCGCGCCGACCATCCAGACGGTGCAGCGAGCGGCGCTGATCCTCGGGTCGTTCACGGTCGGCAAACCGCATATGAGCCTCAATGAGATCACCGAGCGGCTCGGGGCGAGCAAGGCGACCGCGCACCGCTACACCAAGGCGCTGCGGGCGGCGAACCTGCTGCGGTACGACGAGCGCACCTCGCTGTACTCGCTGGGCCCCCAGGTGCTCACCCTCGCCTCGGCGGCGCGGGCCGGGCTGCCGATCGTGGCCGCCGCCGAGCCGTACATGGAGGATCTGGTCCGGCGCGTCGACGAGACGATCGTGCTGTCCGTCTGGGACGGCGAGTCGGCGACCGTGGTCCGGTCGGTGGACAACACCGCCCACATGGTCCGGATCAGCGTCCGGGTGGGCTCGCGGCTGCATCTCACCTCGTCCGCGCAGGGCCGGGTCTTCCTGGCGTTCCTGCCGCCGGACCAGGTACCGGCGGTGCCGCGCGCGGTGCGCCGGTCGGCCGAGCTGACCGAGGAGCTGGAGGCGATCCGGGAGCACGGTCTCTCGGTCAACTCCCCCACCGTCAACGGGGTGCGCACCATCGCGGCGCCGATCTTCGAGGGCGACAAGATCAGCGGCACCCTCGCGATCGTCGGGACCACGGCGACCGTCCCGGACGACGTCGACTCGCCGATGGCCCGGCAACTCCTGGAGACGGCCCGCTCGTTGTCGCAGCGGCTCGGCAACTCCGGGATCGCGCCCGGCAACGGCGGCTAGCACCACCGGAAAAGGGGCCCATGCGGTGGGCCCCTTTTCCGTGCGCTTCCCGTGCGCTTTCCGTGCGCTCAGGGCAGCAGATCCGCCCGGGGCGGGACGAAGAAGTCGATGTTGACACAGGGGGCTTCGGTCGGCTCGACGTAGTGCTCGCTGCCCCGGGGCACCAGCAGGAACGAGCCCGCGCGCATGTCGTGCGCCACGCCGTCGACGTAGTAGTTGGCCCGGCCCTCGGCGATATGGACGAGCTGGTCGAAGTCGTCGTGGGTGTGCGGGTTGAGGGTCATGCCGACCTGGAGCTCATGGTGGCAGATCATCACCTCGTCGGTGGCGTAGACCCGTCGGCGCACCCCGGGGCGTACCTGGGTCACCGGCAGTTCGTCCCAGTTGACGACCGTGTGGAACAGCGCCGCGTTGCGGGTGCTCATGGGTTCTCCTCTCCGGCGACCGTGCGCAGGCCGGCCGCGAGTAGCTGAAGGTCCGAGCCGACGACCAGATAGTCGGCGTCGCCGAGCCCGAGGTCCACCGCGGCGGACCGGCGCGGTGCCCAGCCGCCGAAGGCGACTCCCGCGCGGCGGGCGGCGTCCCGCACCCCGGCCACGGCGGTGCGCAGGACCGCCGGGTCGGCGGGCAGGCCCAGGTCGACGGCGAGGTCGGTGGAGCCGACGAAGCAGACGTCGAGCGGGGCGACCAGGTCGGGCAGCGGATCGGTACGGGCGGTCTCGATCTGGCCGACCAGCACGGGAGGGTCGTCCCGCTCGCCCCGCAGAAAGTCCGCGAGCGGAACGGCCCCGAACCGGGCGGCCCGGTTGGCGAGGCTCACCGAACGGCGGCCCTTAGGCGCGAACCGGGTGGCCGCCACCAGGGCGTCGCGCTGGGCGGTACGGGTGAGCATGGAGAGCTGGATGCCCGCCGCCCCGGCCTCAAGGAGCCGGTTGACGGCGGGCGCGTCCACCTCGGGCACCCGCACCAGCGCGGGCAGCCCGCAGACGTCCGCGTGCCGCACCAGGGCGACGGCGTCCTGCTCGGTGAGGGTGGAGTGTTCGAGGTCGACCACCACGAACGCGCACCCGGCCGCCGCCGCCAGCTCCACCACATCGGGCGTGGCCAGCTTGACGAAGGTACCGACGGCGCCGCCCGGGGCGGTGAGCGCGGCGCGCAGCCCACGGCGCCGCTCATGGATGTCCGATGCGGTCATCTGCGTCTCCTCCCCGGACGGTGCCGGTGCGTCCCGCCGAACCCGGGGACGCACCGGACGGAACATGGGTGCCTCGCGCTGTCCCCCGGGACGCACAGCGCGGGACACGGGTGCGTCGCGCCGGCGCCCTGGAGGCACGGGGCGGGGTACGGGTGCGTCCCGTCAGCGCGCTGGAGGCACTGGACGCGATACGGGTGCGTCTCGCCAGCGCGCTGGAGGCACCGGACGCGATACGGGTGCCTCCCGCCGCCCCTCGGGACGCACCGCACGGGATGGCGGTGGGTCACGCCGGCTTCAGGCCGCGCCACGGGACGATGTCGATCTCGGTGCCGCCGTGCAGGACCACGGTGGGCTCCAGGCGCGGGGCGACGAGGGAGTTGCCGGACGCGTCGGGCAGGACGACCTCCTCGGTCTCGGTGACGACGGTGACATCGGCCCGTCCGCCGACCTCCAGCCGTCCGTAGCCCTCGCTGTCGAGGCCCAGCAGCTTGGCCGGGGCGACCGTGGCGCGGCGGACGCACTCCTCCAGCGGGGCGCCCAGCGCGACCAGCTTGGAGATGCTGGTGAGCAGGTCGAAGACCGGGCCCCGCCAGTTGCGGGCGCTGGTGTCGGAGCTGAGGACATCGGGCAGGAAGCCGTCGGCGATGGCCCGGCGGGCGACCTCGAAGCTGAGGTTGCTCTTGCCGTGCGCGGAGTCGAACAGCACCCCGCGCTCCCGGGCCGCGGTGACCGCGGGCTGCACGCGCTCGCCGTCGAGGATGCCGTGCGGCTTGCCGGTGTAGCAGTGGGCCACGATGTCGCCGGGGCGCAGATGCTCCAGGACGACCGGCAGCGGCTCCTCGGTCTCGCCGATGTGCACCATCAGCGGCAGCCCGGCCTGTCCGGCGAGGTCGACCGACTTCTTGAGCAGCGCCTCCCAGTGCTCGCCGACGACATCCTCGGACAGCCGGATCTTGAAGCCGCGCACCACATCGGGGTGGGCCGCGGCGGTGGCGAGGGCGTCCTCGACGACCAGGGTGTCGGGGTTGAGGAGTTCGCCGAATCTGAAGTCGATCAGACCGAGCACCGACACATTGAGGAAGTTGACGATACGCAGCGGGTTGGCCTCGACCACCAGCTTGCGGAAGGCGGCGAAGGTGGAGGCTCCGGCGGTCCCGGCGTCGGCCGCCGCGACCACACCGCGGCGCAGATGGGCCTCCTCGGCGGGGGCGCCGACGGCGGAGACGTACTGGAAGATATGGGTGTGACCCTCGACCAGGCCAGGCAGCACGGTGGAGCCGGTGACATCGATCGTGCGGGTCGCCCCGGGGGCGAGGTTCTCGCCGATCGCGGCTATGCGGTCACCGGTGACGGCCACGTCGAGCCGGGCGTTGGTGCCCGAGGCGGGGTCGATGACGGTGCCGCCGGCCAGGACGAGGTCGTAGGAGGGCACGGAGGAAGGGGACATCGCTGTGGGCTCCTGGGTGAGGACGGTCAGCTGACGGATTCGGTCAGCCGGTGGTCGCGCGGTGCGGTGCCCGCGGCTCGGGCGACACGGGTGATCAGGGGCAGGACGCCGGCCACCTCGACCTGGACCTCGTCGCCGTCGGCGAGGAAGCAGGCGCGGTCCTGGCCGGTGCCGGCCGGGGTTCCGGTGAGCACGACGTCGCCGGGTTCGAGAGCGGTGAACCACGACAGTCTGCTGATGAGTTCGGTGAGCGGGAAGATCATGCCGGCGCTGGTGTCGTCCTGCCGGAGTTCGCCGTTGACCCGCGTGCGGACCGGGATGGCGTCGCGGTCGGCCAGTTCCTCGGGGGTGCACAGGGACGGGCCGAGCGGGGTGAAGCCGGGATAGCTCTTGGCGAGGGCCGGGATGCCTGTGCTGCGCATGACATCACGGGCGGTCATGTCGTTGGCCGCGGTGATACCGGCCACGGCGGGCCAGATCTCATGCTCGGCCGCGCGGTGCAGCCGCCCGCCGATGACGACGGCGATCTCGCCCTCGTAGTCGGGTTCGGCCACGGTGTCGGGGATCGCCACCCGGGCGCCCGGGGCGGGCACCGCGGAGGAGGCCGCCAGATACAGGATCGGGTCCTCGGGCAGTCCCCGGCCGGTCAGCGTCGCCTTGGACACATAGTTCAGCCCGACCCCCCACACGGCACGCGGCCGGCCCAGCGGGGCCCGGAGCACCGCCTGTTCGAGGGGGATGCGCAGGCTCACCGGACAGGAGGCCAGACAGTGCAGCGAGCCCTCCTGTTCGAGGACCGCGCCGAGATCGGGAAAAGCAGTGTCCAGCAGGGCGACGGCCCCGTCCTCCAGCCGGCCAAGGCCGGCCTCAGTCGTCACTACTCGCATGCTGTGCATCTTTTAATGCGAGACACCATCATGTCAAGCGATACGCAAAGGGGGTCTGAACACATGCCGACACCCCGTCCGCGAGGTAGGCGAACGGGGTGTCGGCAAGAGGGTGTTGGGGCCACGGCGGGGCGCCGGACCAGGGCGTTCAGGTCACTCCAGCTGGCGGCGGACCTCGCCGCTGTCCCAGTAGTCCGTGCGGCGGGTGAGCAGCCCCTCGGACACCGCGAACACGAAGACGCCCCGGACCCGGACGGGCCGGTCGCCCGCCGAGCGCAGCCGGAAGGTCATCACATACGGCACCGCCGCCGACGCCCCGTCGACCAGGATCTGTTCCGGCGCGTAGGCGAGGTCCCGGAACTCGGCCAGGAACCCGGTGAGCGCCGCCCGGTACTCGGCGCGGCCCCGCCGGTCCCGGCCCATGACCGAGGTGTGCTCATTGACGAAGTCCTCGGCGACGCAGTCCGCCACGGCATCGGCGTCGTGGGCGTTCAGCGCCGCGAGGTACGCCTCGACGGTGGCGCGGGTGTCTCTCAGCGCGAACCCCACTTCTCACGGACCGTGTCGAAGACCTGCTGGTCGTGGGAGATCTCGACGACATTGCCGTCGGGGTCCTTCAGCGCGCAGATGTAGCCGACGGGGTCGGGCATCTGCCGGGGCTCCCAGTGCAGACAGCCCAGGTCCCGGGCCCGGTCGGCGAGCGCGTCCACGTCCTCGCGGGTCGGCACCTCGATACCGAGGTGGGCGAACGGGTGCAGCAGACCCAGCTGGTTTCCCTTGTCCTTGTTGAACGACACCAGGACCAGCACGAACGGGGTCTCGGCCTGCTGGTCGTTGGAGAGCCAGACGCTCTCGCCGTCCGCGTCCTGGAACCGCTCGACCACGACCAGCGGAGTCAGTGAGGTGTAGAACGCGATCGACTTGTCGAGATCGCCGGTGGGCAGCGCGACATGCGTCCAGCGGGCCTTGGTGAGACCGGTGGTCACGGTACCTCCATCAAGAGTGGTGCAGCTTTCCCCACCGAGCCTAGGCCGGTCTCCGCCGCAGGTCGATGTGCTGGGGACACAACACGTGCGCGGACAACGCTGACCCCGCGCGACATCGGTTCCCGGGCCGCCGCTGTGGGACTCTGCGCAGGACAGTGAGATCGGCGTGGTTCGCGAGAGGCGAGGGCCAGCATGCACTACCGGATTCTGGGCGGGACGGGCATCGAGGTGAGCGAGTTGTGCCTCGGGTCGATGATGTTCGGCGCCTGGGGCAACACCGACGAGGCGGAGTGCCACCGCATGGTGGCCACGGCGCTGGACGCCGGGGTCAACTTCGTCGACACCGCCGATGTCTACGCCTTCGGCGAGTCCGAGGAGATCCTCGGCAGGGCCCTGAAGGGGCGGCGCGACGAGGTCGTCCTGGTGTCGAAGTTCCAGAACGGGATGCCGGGCCGCCCGCTCGACCGCAACCGGGGCGGCACCTCCCGGCTGTGGATCACCCGGGCCGTGGAGGACAGTCTGCGGCGGCTGGGCACGGACCATCTGGACGTGTATCTCGTCCACCGGCCCGATCCGCGCACCGACATCGAGGAGACCCTCGGCGCGCTCGGCGATCTGGTGCGGGCGGGCAAGGTGCGGGCCATCGGCACCTCCAGCTTCCCGGCGGAGGAGATCGTGGAGGCGCAGTGGGCGGCCCGGCGCATCGGCCGTGAACGGTTCACGGTGGAGCAGCTCTCGTACTCGGTGCTGGCCCGGCACGCGGAGGCCGCGGCGCTGCCGACCGCGCAGCGCCACCGGATGGGCGTCATGGTGTGGAGCCCGCTGAACGGGGGCTGGCTGACCGGCAAGTACCGGGCCGGGGCCGAGCCGTCGGGCGACTCCCGGGCCCGCACCAACGGCGACCACTTCGACTACGCCGACCAGCGGGTGCGCGAGGCCAAGCTGGCGGTGGTGGAGGAACTGGTGAAGCTCGCCGACGACGAGGGCTGCACGCTGGTGGAGCTGGCCCTGCGGTTCGTGCTGGCCCACCCGGGGGTCACATCGGCGCTGATGGGCCCGCGCACCCATGACCAGCTCGTCTCGCAGCTCAGTGCCGTGGACCGGCCGCTGTCGGCCGAGGCGCTGGACCGGATCGACGCGCTGGTGGCGCCGGGCAGTGTGCTCAACCCCCGGGACATCGGCCATGTGCCGCCGGCGCTGGAGAGCGCGGCGCTGCGCCGCCGCTGAGGCATCCGGGCAGGGAAGAAGGGCGGGTGTGAGAACACCCGCCCTTCTTCCCTTTCCGCTTCCGCCTCCGACCGTCAGGGTCAGGGTCAGGGTCAGGTCGACCCTCGGGCGAAGGGCCGTCCCAGGGCCGCCGGTTCTCGTTGTTTCGCCGTGAACAGCACCATGGCGAGCAGCGCCAGCAGATACGGGGCCGCCACCAGCAACTGGGCGTTGAGGGTGACCCCCAGCGCGGGCAGGGCGAGGCGCATGGCGTCGGACAGGCCGAACACCAGACAGCCGAGCAGGGTCCGGCCCAGTCGCCAGGCTCCGAAGATCACCGCCGCGATGACGATGTATCCGCGTCCGGCGGTCATGTTCTGGTTGAACGAACCGACCTCGCCGACCGCCAGATAGGCGCCGCCGAGCCCGGCCAGCGCGCCGCACCACAGCAGGGCCTGGCGCCGCCGCCGGTTCACCTTGATCCCGGTGACATCGGCGGCCTGCGGGTTCTCGCCGACCGCCCGCAGTTCCAGGCCCCAGCGGCTGCGTTCGACCAGCCACCAGGTCAGCGGCACCAGCAGGATCAGCAGATAGACCGGCCATCGCCCGGCGAACAGCGCCTCCCCGATCAGCGGGATGTCCCGCAGCACCGGGATGGACAGCACGCTCACCTGGTGCGAGGCGAACTGCTGGGTGGTGATCAGATAGCTCGTCAGTCCCAGCACCAGCGCGTTGAGCGCGAGGCCGACGACGAAGGTGTTGATGTACGCCCGGTGGGACAGGTTGCCGTGCACGAAGCCCAGGAAGAGCCCGGTCACCAGCCCGGCCACCAGGCCGATGGTGGCGCTGCCGGTCGCGCTGGCGGTGGCCACCGAGGTGAACGCGGCGCCGAGCATCATCGCCTCGACGGAGATGTTCATCGCCCCGGCCCGCTCGGCCAGGTACTCGCCGCAGGCGGCGAACGCCAGGGGCACGGTCAGGCGGATACCGCTGGCGAGAATGGTCTCGGTGCTGTCGAGCACGCTCATACCGTCGCCTCCATCTTGGTCGGGACGACGGGCACGGCGGCCGGCGCCTGGGGCTGGGCGCCGCGGCGCGTGCGGTACAGGTCGATGAGGACGGGCGGCACCACGAAGGCGAGCACCAGCAGCGCCTTGACGATGTCGACGAGGTAGGCCGGTACGCCGGTGGCCGACAGGAAGTCGCCGCCCGCGCGCAGCATGGCGAAGACGAACGCCACCGGGATGGCGACCAGCGGCCGGTTGCGGGCGACCAGCGCGACGAGCAGCCCGTCCCAGCCGACATTGTCGGAGAGCCCGGACTGGAGCCGGTTGGTGCTGACGGGGCTCGCCAGCAGCAGCCCGCCCGCGAGGCCCGCGAAGGCGCCCGACAGGGCCAGGGTGAGGGCGCCGAGCGCACCCACCCGGACTCCGGCGTGCTGCGCGGTGAGGGGGTTGAGTCCCACCATGCGCACCTTGAAGCCCCAGCGGCTGCGGCTCAGTGCCACCACCACGGCCGCCGCCGCGAGCAGCGCGATGAACAGGCCCGCGTTCAGCTGGAGCGACGGGTACTCGCCGAAGTGGGCGAGCAGTCCGTTCGCCGGGAGCGGGTTGGACTGGGCGTCGGCGATGCCGGAGGAGCCCTGGGCGCTCTCCTGGAGCAGCCACGGGGTGCTCACCGTGAAGGAGACCAGCTGGAGGGCGAGGAACGACATCAGCAGGGTGCTGACGACGACATTGACGCCCCGGTAGCGGTACATGAGCGCGCTCAGCGCGGCCCACAGGCCACCGCCGATCGCCGCGGCGATCATCACCACGACGACCAGTGTCGGGCCGGGCAGGGCCAGCCGGAGGCCGACCCAGGCGCCGAACAGGCCGCCGATCAGTACCTGTCCCTCCTGGCCGATGTTGAACGTCCCGGCGGTGGCGCAGACACAGGCGCCGAGCGCGACCAGCAGCAGCGGCGCCGCGTTGAGCAGCGTCGTCGTCCAGCCGCCGGTGTTGGCGAGGCTGCCCGTCCAGATCGCGCGCGCCGAGTCGCCGGGCGAGGCGCCGGTCGCGGTGAGCAGCACCGCCGAGGCGCCCAGGGCGATCGCGACGAGGACCACGGTGAGCCCGGCGGTGAGCCAGCCGTCGCGGCCGGGGCGCAGCCGGGCGAGAAGACGGCGGGCGGCGTCGTCCGCACCCGACAGGGCGGCGGAACTCATGCGGCCTCACCGCCGACCAGCATGCCGAGCCGTTCGGCGGTCGCGTCGGCGACGGGCAGCGCTCCGGTGATCCGCCCGGCGGAGATCACCGCGATCCGGGTTGCAAGGGCCATGACTTCCTCGAATTCGGTGGAGATCAGCAGCACTCCGACGCCTTCGGCGGACGCCTTGCGCAGCCGCGCGTACATGTCCTCGATGGCGCCGACGTCCAGGCCGTGGGTGGGCTGCGCGGCCACCAGGACCCTGGTGTCGCCGGACAGTTCACGGGCGAGGACGACCCGCTGCTGATTGCCGCCGGAGAGACTGCGCACGGGCGCGTCCAGCGACGGGGTGATGATGTTGAACTCCTCGGCGAGCCGGCGGGCCTCGGTGAGCATGGCCCGCCGGCGCAGCAGGAACCGGCCGCTGACCTTGTCGAGGGACTTCATGGTCAGGTTCTCGGCGACGCTCATGTCCAGCACGACACCGCTCTGGTGCCGGTCCTCCGGGACGATGCCCAGCCCGGCCCGGGACATCGCGCCGGGCCTGGCCGGGTCCACCGGGGAGCCGGTGATCTCGATGGTGCCCTCGGTGGGGACGACCAGCCCGGACAGGACATCGCCGAGCATGGCCTGTCCGTTGCCCTCGACGCCGTAGAGGGCGACGATCTCCCCGGCGCCGACGGTGAGGTCGACGGAGTCGAGGATCTTGACGCCGTCCTGTACGACGGTGAGTCCGTCCAGGCGCAGGGCGGCCCGGCGGGGTTCGGCGGGCTCGTCGTCGGGGGTGTCGGCGTGCTGCTGCGGGACCAGCCCGAGGGCGGCGGCCTCCTCGCCGAGGGACACCTCGCGGCCCACCATCTGCCGGGCGAGGAGTTGCGGGGTGGTCTCGGCGGTGACCGCCCGGAAGGCGACCTTGCCCCGGCGCAGCACGGTCACCTTGTGGGTGGCCTGGGCGATCTCGGCGAGCTTGTGGCTGATGAGGATGACCGCGCGGCCCTCCTCGCGCACCACCCGGCCGAGCATGGCGAACAGTTCCTGGGACTCCGCCTGGGTGAGCACCGAGGTGGGCTCGTCCAGGATCAGGATCTGCGGGTTGCGGCGCAGGCACTTGACCACCTCGACCCGCTGCCGTTCACCGGCCGAGAGGGTGTCGACCCGGGCGTCGGGGTCGATGGGCAGGCCGTAGCGGGCGCAGACCTCGGCGATGTCCGCGTGCAGGGCCCGCTTGTCGACCTTGCCGGTGTCGCCGAGGGCCACGTTCTCCCAGACGGTCAGCCCGTTGATGAGGCTGAAGTGCTGGTGCACCATGCCGATGCCGAGTTCGGCCGCCTCCTGCGGGCTGTCCAGGGCGATCTGCTCGCCGCGCACCAGGATGCTGCCGGCGTCGCGCCGGACCAGGCCCAGCAGGACCTTCATGAGGGTGGACTTGCCCGCCCCGTTCTCGCCCAGGAGACCGTGGATCTCGCCGGCGTCGACGGAGAGGTCCACGGCGTCGCTGGCGGTGACCGCTCCGTAGGACTTCGTGATGCCGCGCAGCTCCAGAAGGGGAGCCGCTGCTGCTGTCGGTGTCATCGCTGGTCTTCCTCGTCGGGGTGGGCGGATCAGCCGAGGCGCTCGACCTCGGCCTTCGGGTCGATCTCCTTGCTGCCGATCTTCGCCATGAAGTCGGCGAGCTGCTGCTCCTCTTCACCGGCCGGCTTGCAGATCTTGACGGTCGGGTAGGGGTCGACGCCCAGCTGCCAGACGCGCTTGGTGCCCATCTTCAGGTTGTTCTTGGCGAACTCCTCCAGCGCGGCCCGGAAGTAGTCACCGGGGCTGAAGATGACGGAGATATCGAAGGCGGGGCTGGTGGAGGCGCAGCGGTCGGTGCCCGGGGTGAGGGTGACGACGTCGTTCTCGTTGGCCAGTCGCGCCGAGGCGTCGGTGGCACCGCCGAGGTAGGGGTAGATGACCTTGATGCCCTGGCTGATCTGGGCCTGGGTGGCCTCCTTGGCCTTGGCGGAGTCGTTGAAGTCACCGGTGTAGGTGCTGGTCACCGTGGCCTCGGGGACGACCTCGCGGATGCCGGCCTGGAAGGCGGTGGCGGCGGCGACGCTGAAGTCGGCCTTGGCGCCGGTGATGAAGCCGGCCTTGGTGTCGCCGGTGGCCTTCATCTTCAGGCCCGCGGCGTAACCGGCGACCAGCATGGACTGGTTGGGGTCGTCCTCGGAGAGCAGGACCTTGGGGGTCTGGTTGAGGTTGGCGCCGGTGGGCACGTACCAGGCGGTCTTGGCGCACACCGCCTCCTCGGAGGCCGGGATGGCGCTCTTCAGTTCGCTGGCGCCGAGGGCGACCAGGTCGACGCCCTGCTGACACAGCGCGCGGGCGGCGGCGAGGGCGTCGCCGATGGGGACGCTGCCGCGCTTGATGACCGTCCAGTCCTGCTCGGCGGCGTAGGCGTCGGCAGAGTCGACGAAGCTCTGGTAGTAGCCCTTGTCGTTGATGTCACCGGGGCTGAGCACACCGATGACGACCTTGCCGTCGCCGTTGACATCGGGCTGCTGCTGACCGGAGTCGCTGCCGCTGCTGTCGCCACTGGCGGCGGGGGTATCGGCGGCCTGGGGCGCGGTGTCGTCGTTGCTGGCGCATCCGGAGAGCGCGAGGGCTCCGGCGAGCGCGAGACCCACTGCGGCCCGGGACGACCGGAGAGTGCTCTTGGCAGTCATGTGCGTGGTCCATTCGCTATGCGGTACGGGGGGTGACGGCGGAGAGTTCGGCCGGTCGGCGGGGCGGACGGCCGGGGGCGCGGTGGGGAGCGGTTCGGTACGGAGTGACTCGGTGGTGCGGTGTGCGGGGCCCGTGGTGTTCGTACGCGGATCGGGCCCGGCTCGGTAGAGGGCCTTTTGCGCCTGCGGCGGCGGACGGACTAGGTCCGCCGCGGCGGGGGCGGTCCTCCTTACCGGGTGGTCGCCGGCTGCTCGGGCCAGCTCGGGCGGGGGGTGATCCCGGCCCGGCGCAGCAGGGCGGCGGAGCGGTCGGCGGCGGCGGTGGCGAGTGCCTCGGGGTCGACGCCGGTCGGCCGCCGGTCCCGCAGGACGATCCGGCCGTCGACCAGGACGTCCCGGACCGTGCGTGAGACATGGCCCCAGACGAGTTGGCGCGCGAGGTCGCCGCGCGGGGTCCAGGCCGGGTCTCGGCCGTCCAGGACGACGATGTCGGCGGCCTTGCCCGGCTCCAGGGAGCCGATCAGATCGCCGAGGCCGATCGCGTGGGCGCCGTCGACGGTGGCGAGGGCGAACGCCTGCTCGGCGCGGATCGGGTCGGGCAGGTCGCGGTCGCGTTCCAGGGCGGCGAAGAGGTAGGCCGCGAGGAAGATGTCCGGGGCGTCGCCCGCGTTGTGGGCATCGCAGCCGAGGGCCACCCGGCCGCCGCGCCGGACGAGTTCGGCGTGCCGGGAGGCGCGGGTGTAGCCCTGGCCGAGCCGCATATAGGCACCCGGGCAGGAGGCGACGGCGGTCCGGGTGTCGAGGACGGCCTCGATCTCCTCGTCGTCGAGCCAGACCGCGTGGCCCAGTAGCAGCCGGGGGCCGAGCACTCCCAGTTCGCGGAAGTGGACCACCGGGCGGCGTCCGGCGCGCTCGGCGTAGGCCGTGACATCGGCGGGGCCGGGCGAGATGTGCCAGGTCAGCGGGACGTCCAGCCGTTCGGCCAGCTCGGCCGCGCCGGTGAGGAGTTCGTCGCTGGCCAGATCGTGGCCCACCAGGGTGACCCAGCCGGTGACCGGTCCGGTGGCGGGCAGGGAGCGGACGATGTCGGCCTGCCGGGCGAGCATCTCCGGGGCGGGCGCCCCGAAGGGGACGTCCTTGGCGTCCCAGCCCCAGCCGCCGACCCGGCCCCGGACCCCGGCGGCGGTCATCCCGGCGACGACCCGCTCCGGGTAGGCGACGGTGCCGGGATCCAGGACGGTGGTGATGCCCCGGGTCAGGCATTCGACGGCGGTGAGGGTGGCGGCCAGTTCGTCGTCGTCGCCGTCGGCGTGCTCGTGCAGCGGGACGATCCAGTCGAAGATCGACTCCTGGGCGCTGAGGTGGTCGGGGATCCGGCCGCGCACCAGGGGGTCGACGGTGGAGTGCTGGTGGGCGTCGATCAGTCCGGGGATCACGACACAGCCGGTGGCGTCGATCTCGCGGGCGCCGGGGAAGCGGGCCCGCAGTTCGGCGGCGGTGCCGAGGGCGGCGATCCGGTCGCCGGACACGGCGAGGGTGCCACCGGTCAGGACCCGTCGCCCGGGGTCCATGGTGACGATGTCGCCCCCGACGATCAGGAGTTCGCTCATGGCTGGATCACGACCTTGCCTATGGTGTCGCGGGCGGCCAGCACGTCCCAGGCACCGGCCAGTCCGTCGAGCGGGAACCGGGCGGCGACCGGCAGCTGGAGCCGGTCGGCGAAGCAGGCGGACATGGCGGCGACGAAGTCGGCGGAGCTGTAGCCGCCGGTGCCCAGCAGGCGCAGTCCGCGGTGGAAGACCTCCTGGAGCGAGAAGGACACCCGGTCGCCGCTGGTGTTGCCGGTCAGGACCAGCCGTCCGCGGATGCCGAGGCAGTCCAGGGAGGTGCGCCAGGTGTCGGTGCCGACATGGTCCAGGACCAGGTCGGCGCCGGCGCCGTCGGTGAACAGGTACACCGTCTTGGCGGCGTCGGGCTCCCCGTTGGGCAGCACCAGGTCCGCGCCGGCCGCGCGGGCGGCCTCCCGCTTGGGCTCGCTGCCCGCGAAGGCGACGACCGAGGCTCCGGCCCGCTTGGCGAGCGCGATGGCCGCGAGGCTCACCGCGCTGGCTCCGGCGTGCACGACGAGGGTCTCCCCGGCGGCGACCGCGCCGACGGTGTGCACCGCGTGCCAGGCCGCCGAGAAGGCGGTGGGCAGGGTGACGGCCGCGTCGAGCGGGAACGACGCCGGGACCTGGACCACCGACTCGGCGGAGGCCAGCACGTACTCGGCCAGTCCGCCGGGGGCGTTGCCGCCGAGGACGCGGGGCCGCACACAGTAGGCTCGGTCGCCGACCGCGCAGCGCGGGCAGCTGCCGCAGCCCTGGGTGGGATCGGCGATGACCCGGTCACCGGGGACGACGGAGGCGACCGCGGATCCGGTCGCCACCACCGTTCCGGCGAAGTCCATGCCGGGCACATGGGGAAGTCGGAAACCGGGGATCAGCCCCGGGCCCTTGAGTTGTAGCAGGTCGAGGCGGTTGAGTCCGCAGTGGGCCACTTCGACCACGACGTCCCGGGGCCCGCATCGGGGCATCGGAACGTCTTGGGGGATCACGGCGGCGGGCCCTCCGAAATCGGTCTGCACCATGGCTCGCACCCGTAGCCTCCTCACCGGTTTTCATCTCGCATTGCGAGGCGGTGGAACGTATTGCGAGGTACTCTGCCCCCGCCGACCGGTGCTGTCAACGCTCCTGCGCTACATCTTGGTTTCGTGGTCGTTTCGCCTGCGGAAGACGGTCACGAGCAGGCCACGACGGGGTTCGGGAGCTTACACACAGACACACCACAGCCGCGCGGCGGCCGGGTGGCGGGACGGTTTCGGCGGGGGCGGGCGGCGGGGTGGCGGGGTGGTTTCGGCCGGGGTGACGGCGGGGTGACGGGGCGGTTTCGGCCGGGTTGGGCGGGGCGGTGACGGGCCGGATTCGGCCGGGGCGGGCGGGACGTTGAAGGGCCGGATTCGGACGGGCGGCGGCGCGGTGCGCGGCGCCGGGGCGGGTCGGGTGGGCGACTGTGCGGCCGGGGGCGGGAGGGGGCTGCGTTGGTGCGGGGCGGTCGGGCGGGGCAGTCCAGCCGTGGGCGGGCTGGGTGCCGTCGCCGCAGCGGGCCGGTCGCGGGCGCCCGTTCAGCCGTGGGCGGGCCGCCGGGAACGTGCCGCCACAAGCCCGCCGGGCGGCAACGGGGAACGGGGCGGCGCCGCCGCCCTGTCCCGTGGCGGGTGGGCGGCGAGAGCTGGGGTCCGACGCCCACCGCGTCCGCCGTGGGCGGGCGGCCAGGACCGTGCCGCCTGGAGCGGGCAGCGAGAACCGGGGTCCCGCGCCCGCGTCAGCCATGCGCGGGCAGCCGGGAACGTGCCGCCACGAGCGGGCCGGGCGACAGCCGGAAGCGGGGCGGCGCCGCCGCCCTGTCCCGTGGCGGGTGGGCGGCGAGAACCGGGGGCCGGGGGCCGGTTCGATGCCCACCGCGTCGGCTGTGCGCGGGCAGGGGACCGCCGCCACCGTGAGTCGGTCGGGCGGGCGCCCGTCCAGCCGGGGGCGGGCTGGGTACCGTCGCCGCCGCGGGCTCGCGCTCAGCCGTGGGCGGGCAGCCGGGAACGTGCCCGCCGCCAGCCGGTCGGGCGGCAGCGGGAGCGGGGCGTCGCCGCCGGGCCCCGGCGCGGGTGGGCGGCGAGAACCGAGGTCCGGCGCCCGCATAAGCCGTGGGCGAGCAGCCAAGACCCCGCCGCCGCAAGCCCGCCGGACGGCAGCCGGAAGCAGGGCATCCCCGCCACCGGGTCCCAGCGTGAGCGGCCAGCGAGAACCGAGGCCCGGCGCCCGCATAAGCCGCGCACGGACAACCCAAAACCCCGCCGCCACAAGCCCGCCGGACAGCAGCCAGAAGCAGGACGTCACCGCCACCGGGTCCCAGCGTGAGCGGCCAGCGAGAACCGAGGCCCGGCGCCCGCATAAGCCGCGCACGGACAACCCAAAACCCCGCCGCCACAAG